>NZ_PDYL01000023.1:0-51152 GCF_002743035.1 Sporosarcina sp. P12(2017) | reverse complement strand
GAGTGAGTCCTTTATATTGGATTTGGATGGATTACTGCCTCCAACCCATTATAAAGGATTTTTTTGTGGAAAAGATTAATTAGAGAGTATTCAGAATTCAACAACAAGAGATATTATTTTAACGCGACACTAGTGTTCTCGTGTGTATAAATATTTTCAACGTTATGAAATTCAGACTATTAGAATAGTCGAAAGTAATGTATGATAAGAACAATCTATAAGAGTAAAGGAGCACACATCCATGTTTCATTCCATTAAAACGAAAATGATTTTTCTTGTCGTCGTGCTAGTTGCATGCGGAGTTTTGACCATGACGGGTATTAGTAGCTGGCTAGTCAAGGAACGGACAGAGGAAAACCTCACAGAATCGAGCAGTACGCTGCTAGCTGAAATGAGTGCTTCCATTGAAGCGGATTTGCAGCAATACAGTAAAGGGTTAGAGTTGCTGACCAATTCGTCGGACTATACGAATGCGACCGCCACAAAAGGCGAAGCAGAAGTTGCTAAAGCACTCAATAATACGTTAGAAACGTACCCTGACGTATCTAGTACTTATCTTAGCTTTGCGACTAAAGAAACAATCATTCGCCCTTACGTAGATTTGACAGAATTCGATCCAACAGGACGTGAATGGTATCAAAATGCCGTGACAGAAACGGAACAAGTGCATTGGACCAAACCGTATATTGACGAAGCGACAGGTAATTTCGTCATTAGTGCTTCAAAAGCCGTGATGAACGGCAACGAACTAGTGGGTGTAGCTGGAATTGATATTCAGTTATCGACCATGTCTGAAGGTATCTCAGCGACCGCTATCCCCCATGGCGGTTATGCATTCATTCTCGATTCTGAAGGAACAGCTATCGCCCACCCTTCACTTGTTGGAGAGAATGTCATGGATCGTGACTATGTAGCTGGAATGTACAAAGAGTCAGCTGGTCATCATACGTTCGAGCAAGATGGTGTCAAAAAGGTCGATATGTTCACGACGATTCCGAATTTTGACTGGAAACTTGGTGTTATCTATGATCAGAAAAATATGCAATCCCTCGCAACAGGTTTACGAAACGTCATGATGATAGCGGCTGTTGTGACATTGGCAATACTTGCAATCATTCTATTCATTTTCATCAGTCGAGTACTGAAGCCAATTTTCCGTTTACAAGAGACCGTGCAACAAGTTGCAGACGGCGACTTGACGGTTAGGGCTAACATCCATTCTTCTGATGAAATTGGCGATCTCGCTACAGGTTTTGATCAGATGCTCAACCAAATGAACGGTTTGATTACGACCGTCACGCATTCCGCTTCCAATGTACTTGCTAGCTCACAAAACTTGAGTGCAGTATCCGAAGAAACGAATGCGACCAGCGAAGAAATTGCAAGTGCTTTAGCTGAAATCACTAGAGGGGCTGTACAGTCTGCGGAAAATGCGGAAACGGTGACTACTCGTGCGGAGTTATTAAATCAGCAAATTCAAGAAGCCAATGATACCGCGAGCGAAATGGCAAGCTTGGCAACAGAAGCTGTAACCTATAACGCAGAGGGCCGCGCACAGATGAGTATATTAAGCTCTTCGTTCAATAACTGGAATCAAGATTTACAACAAATGGGCGGCATGATCGGATCATTGGAAGACAAAGTAAAAGCGATCAGTTCCGTTATTGACGCCATCACAACGATCTCTTCCCAGACCAATCTACTCGCGTTAAACGCGAGTATTGAAGCAGCGAGGGCCGGTGAACACGGGAAAGGCTTCGCTGTAGTAGCAAATGAAGTCCGTCAATTAGCGGAACAGTCTGCGAGATCAGCGGAACAAGTACGTTCAACAATCCAGGAACTGCAAAACGGCACGCAGCATGTCATCGAGCAGATGGACAATACGCGTAATACATTTGAACGCCAAAGCACCGTCGTACAAGACACAGAAGGCATTTTCGAAAGTATTTCTAGTTTCATTGGCGATATGCAATCCCGGATCAATCAAGTCACTACCGCTCTGCAAGAAATGGACGTTCATAAAAATGATGTGTCCGAGCAAATTCAAATTTTATTGTCGACGACAGAAGCATCGGCAGCTGCTTGCGAAGAAGTGAATGCTTCTTCTGATGAACAGCTCCACGCAATCGGCTCAGTTGCCGAAGCGGCTGAAACCTTGACGCAGTTGAGTGAAGACTTGAGTTATGCTGTAGAACGATTCAAAATCTAACAAGATCCGCCTCTCCTTTTCGAAGGATTGGCGGATTTTTTTATAAAAGCCAAGGCACTCTGAGAATCTTTGCATAGAATAAGGGTAGTTCCACATTTGGAGGTGAAATCAATATGGGAGAATCAGTTAAAGGATCTGGTTACGGTGGCGGTTATGATGGAGGCTTCGGCTTTTCAATGATCGTTGTGCTGTTTATCTTATTGATCATTGTCGGTGCAGGATTTATGGGTTACGGTTGCTAATTACTTAAAAAAAATGGAGGTGGAGACATGTTTGGATTCGGTGGATATGGACACGGTGGCGGCGGCCACGGAGGACATGGAGGACATGGCTGTGAGTCTGGTGGATCATACGGCTCATGCGGTTCTTACGGTAACGGATTCGCATTGATTGTCGTACTATTTATCTTACTCATTATTGTAGGCGCCGCTTGCCTATAAGACGTTAAAAAGAAACCTGTCGATTTTTCGACAGGTTTCTTCATTTTTCTTTATAAATCAATGAACATATAGGAAATTTAGCCGATATCAAGTTAGGCACAATATATCATCACACATCTATGAAGGAGCTGAACACCACGTGTTACGGTCAATCAAGACAAAGATTATCTTAACCGCTATCACTGTATTCATTCTAGGTATTGCATTAATGACTTGGATGACCAATGATCAAGCGAACAAACACTCCATGGCCAATGCCATTGATTCAAGTAATGCGATCATCAATGAAATGAGTTTCGGAGTTTATCAATTTATGGACAAGTATGAAAAAGGATTGGCATTGTTGGCGACAACCGATGCAATCACTGAATTTACCGGAGAAAACGGGAAAGAAGTATCTGTTACAGAAATAGAGGAACGTCTACAAGCTTTCTTGTCTATGTATCCAAGTGCAGATGCGGTCTATTATTCATTGACATCCAAATATACTGTCATCAAACCGGATGATGATTTAACGGATTACGATCCAACGACGAGAAACTGGTATAAACTAGCACAAGAACATCCAGACGATGTGCAATGGACAGAGCCGTATTTGGATGATACAACCAATCAGTTTGTCATCACGGCTTCCAAAGCCATCATCAGGGATGGTACGTTTATCGGTGCTCTTGGACTTGATATTGAACTGAGTGCATTGACAGACGAAATAGCGAGCCGTGATATCGGATATAACGGCTATTCTGTGCTGCTCGATGATCAAGGACTGGCTATCGTTCACCCTTCCAAAACAGGAACGGATGTTACAAACGAAGCACATTTCAAAAAAATGTATGACGCGGACAGTGGCGTCATCGAATATACCGATGATCAAGGGATCGACAAGCGCAATATCTATACGACGATTCCTAACTTTAACTGGAAGGTTGGCGCAGTCTATGAAGAACGCGATTTAAGTGCGATGGCACAGTCATTACGTAACTCTATGTTACTCATTGCACTCCTGACGTTGATTCTCACATTCGTCGGTCTATTTATTACCATCAGCCGTATGTTGAAGCCACTCGATACAGTCAAAGATTTGATGGCCGAAGTATCTGGCGGAGATCTGACAGTACGTTCAGATAATCAGAGTACAGATGAAATCGGTGAACTGAGTCGTGACTTCAATCATATGGTGCAAAATATGAACGACATCATCACAGTCGTCCATACATCAGCAGACCATGTCCGATCGAATTCCGAAAGCTTAAGTGCCGTATCAGAAGAAACGAGTGCTTCGAGCAATGAAGTCGCAATGGCTGTCGGAGAAATTGCACAAGGCGCCGCAAAATCTGCCGAAGACGCAGAAACCGCTACAGAACGTACTGACCTTCTCGGAGAGGAAATCAATGAAATTCGAGAAAAAGCAGAAGTCATGCTGGATATTGCGAGACAAACTGGCATTCAAAACTCCAATGGCCAACAACAAATGCATGCATTAAAGACTTCGTTTGCAACTACCGGTAAAACGCTAGAAGAGATGTCCAACGACATTGATTCACTCGGTGGAAGAGTACAAGCAATCGGTAGTGTCATGGAAACGATCATGAATATTTCCAAACAAACCAATCTCTTGGCACTAAACGCAAGCATTGAAGCGGCTAGAGCAGGCGAACACGGCAAAGGCTTTGCAGTCGTAGCAGAAGAAGTCCGCACTCTTGCCGAACAATCCGCCCGTGCAACAGACGATGTCAAAGTAACTATAGAAGAATTACAAAAAGAATCATCCATCGTCTCTGAACAAATGCAACAAACGATCAACACATTCCGCGACCAAGGCGTAGTCGTCGGAGATACGGAAAATACGTTTGAAGAACTCTCTTCACTGATGGACACGATGCAAGAATCGATCCATACCGTATCAAATGAAATCCAGTTAATCGTCACACATAAAGACGACGTGTCCTTAACCGTTCAAACCATGTCCGCCACATCCCAAGAAACCGCAGCGGCTTGTGAAGAAGTGAGCGCATCATCAGAAGAACAACTCCGCGCGATCCAATCGGTTACAGATGCAGCTGAAACATTGACTGAACTGAGCGAGAAACTATCAGAGGTCATTGCACAATTTAAAATGTAATTTTTTAGAGATGATCCCCGTCATGTTTGTGACGAGGGTCTTCTTTTTTGTTTGTGCGCTCATAGTTTTGGTGCGAGCGCTCTATTAGGCATGGGATTCGCTCATAGTTGTTGGGTGGCCGCTCTATTGGACTTGGTATCCGCTCATAGCTGTCGCGTGACCGCTCTATTGGACTTGGTATCCGCTCATAAACAACGCGTGGCCACTCCATCAGACACGATATCACACCCGCTCATAGTCACCGCGTAACCGCTCTATCAAACGCGGCATACGCTCATACTCAACGTCCGAGCGCTCTATCCAACACGATATCTGCTCATACTCAACACGCAAACGCTCTATCCAACACGACACCCGCTCATACTCAACACGTAACCGCTCTATCCAACACGACATCCGCACATACCCAACGCGCATCCGCTCTATAAAACGCGACATCCGCTCATACTCAACACGCAAACGCTCTATCCAACACGGTATCCGCTCATACACACCTCACAACCACTCTATCCAACATAATATCCGCTCATTCCCACCCCGAAAACGCTCTATCAACCAAAACATCCGCTCATTCCCCACCACCCCAATCCCCAAATCCACCCTTTTCCACCCATTAAAAACAATCAAATCCACCCAACTTCCACCAATCAAACCACATCCTTTCCCCTATCAAAAGCACCCGCTTTTCCCAAATAAAACGACAACAGAACGATTCGATATCTCCTTCAAAACTTTCTATTATATACATACCCAGGGAATACAAAGTGTCGTGCACGACCTGAAGAGGTCGCTTTTATGGAAATCAGTAAGAATGAAAACTTTGAAGTCGTAATGGAACAATACGAACCGATGATCTCAGCCATCATTAGAAAATTACACATCTACCGTGATTTCGACAACTTCCGTCAAACGGGACGCTTCGCACTTTACCAAGCATGGACGCGATTTGACGAAACAAAAGGACACTTCACTCCCTTTGCCTACCGCTCCATCTACGGTGCCATGCTTGATGACCTAAAAAAAGAAAGCAGATTCAGCGAAGTCAATACATCCGTCGAAACCGAAACCTTGGAAAACCTAACACATAACGACTTCGCCGAAGACCCAAACAGCGAACTACACGAAATCCTCACCGCTCTCCCAACAAATGAACGCGAATTACTAATCAAACTATACGTAGAAAACAAAACCCAAGCTGAATGCGCTACCCACTTCGGCATATCCATTTCAGGAGTCAAAAAACGTCGAGAAAAACTACTGAAGAAACTAAAAGATCAACTGACAGCAAAACGAAACGTAGAGATCTAAAAAAGCAAGGGCCGCCCTAATGGGTAGCTCTTGCTTTCGTTTGCTCTATTGAACTTGTCTTTGTCTCTAGTCTTTAAAAATAATTTTATGTTCGAAAACGATTCCAGTTGAACGTAAGTAGTAGGCGAGGCCTCACTACTCACCCCTTCCACTTCCGAAACCCACGACGCTGCGCAAAACGCGCACAAGACGAACAGACCTTAATCTTCTTATCATTCGGCAAATAATATCCCTGATAAACAGACGTCCGCTTCTTACAATATTCACACTTCGGCTTAAAGAAATCAAACAACATACTCTTCCCTCCTGACCGCTGACGAACACAATTCCCAACCAAACGATTCATAATTACACTGATTATACCACCCCGCCAACCAAAACAGTGAATATTTCACAAAACCATTCGACAGAAAAAGCGCTCCTCCAAAGAGGAACGCTATGTATAATTCTATTTACTCATCCGATATTTCATAATTCCCACGCTTATGATTCTTTCGGATCAAATACGTCTTATATCCTTTCCTTACACCGAGCGCCATCTGCGTGAACCTGGCCGACAATCCATTCTTCAACATGCACGCCCGCTGGTATCTTGTCTGAAATACTGAATAGCTGCAGTTCACAGTGAAGACATTCCCATCACGGAATATCACTTTTGTATGTTTTTTATCGAATGGCAAAAACGTTAGGATGTGTGACAATGAAAACCACACGCATTCATTACTAGAAGGCGAATTACTTGGGAAAAAGTACATATCCAATCGCTCATTGACCATCACGGGCGTCATATGGATTTTGCCCATCAACGCCTTACCACCATCGATCCCACCACGCAAACTTGTCCCATAAAACTGCATACTCAAATCCACTATCTCAGTTGGACTTTTATCCACCCGTATAAAATCACCGTCTTTCAATAACACCGCACATAACTTTCCCTCATCATCATAATACGGATATACCAGACTCGTCCCCGGTGAAATCACTGACTTTGTTTCTTCGTCCATGCCCCATTATCCTCCTCTTTTATAGAAACTTCTTTCGATTAGTAGAATAAAGGGGTATACTTACGATATGTTGGTATACACCAGCTATTAAATCCTCGAGTCTGTCTCCCACGACATGAAGCACTCGGGGATTTTCTCTATCCACTAGGTGACGCATTACGATCTCACCTCCTTTCAGATCCTTACGTTAACGCACAAAAAACAGGCCAATAAATAGAGCTTTAGTTATCGACCTGCACTCATTCATTTTTAAAGATAGTAAGCGTTTACATGATGTACCTCATACAAAATACCTGTCTTAAGGATTAGTATATAGTACTATAATGATTTCGTCTACCTTCTTTTCCATTATTCTGATTTTATTGTTGAACCTCTATATAATATGGCAGATTCTGTATGTAGATCAGGCATTTTGTAGAAGCATTGCGTTTAGCGAATGAAGTGAATTAAAATACAATTTGAGACATTATGCGATTGTTGAAGAGCACTAAGGAGGATATTCATATGGTTAAAGATAAAATATTGCTGATCACAGGGGCTGCACAAGGAATAGGATTCGAAATATCCAAAGCATTTGCAGAAGCTGGTGCCATCGTCGTATTGACCGATGTGAATGAAGAAAAGGTAAAAGAAGCGGCTGTCACGTTAGGTGGCAGCGCAATCGGCTTGAAATGCGACGTCACGAAAGAAGAAGATATTCAGCAAGCAATCGATGAAGCAATCGCTCGCTTCGGTAGAATCGACATCCTCATTAACAACGCAGGTTTGCAGCATGTCTCAAAGCTCGAAGACTTCCCTACTGCACGATTTGAACTGTTAGTAAAAGTAATGCTCACTGCCCCGTTCATCGCGACGAAGCTCGTGTTGCCGCATATGAAAAAACAGCAATTCGGTCGGATCTTAAATATGGCGTCTATTAACGGGCTCGTCGGATTTGCGGGCAAAGCCGCGTATAACTCGTCTAAACACGGCGTGATCGGATTGACGAAAGTCGCTGCACTCGAGACAGCAGCTGACGGCATAACCGTGAACGCAATCTGCCCAGGATATGTGGATACACCGCTCGTGCGCAATCAGTTTGAAGACTTAGCGGAAGTTCGTGGTGTGCCGCTTGAATCTGTACTAGAGGAAATTATCTATCCCCTAGTGCCACAGAAACGTTTGTTGGACGTGAAAGAAGTCGCGGATCTTGCGCTATATCTTTCAAGTGATAGCGCGAAAGGGATTACCGGCCAAGCCGTTGTGCTCGACGGTGGATATACCGTGCAATAGGGTCTAAATAAATATTTCGTGAATGAATACTAGCCAATAACCACCAAAAAAGTTCTCAACCGACGTCTAGTCGAGTTGAGAACTTTTTTCTTACAAAACACTAAGCTCCGAATCTTTCGTATCACTAATAAACATACAACCCGGAGAATGCGTGATCATAATGGACGGCTTACTCTGCATCGCTACCGCTTGCGGCGTCACACCGCACGCCCAGAACACCGGAATCTCGCCTTCATTAATTGTAACGGCATCTCCAAAGTCCGGTGCGGAAATATCGTCAATTCCAATCAAACTCGGATCCCCAAGATGAATCGGTGCCCCATGAACGTCAGGGAAACGCGTCGTAATTTGAATTGCTCGAATCGCGTCTTGCGCCTTCATCGGTCGCATGCTGACGACGGTCGGCCCTTCGAAAATACCGGACTTCGTGCATGCAATATTCGTCTCATACATCGGAACATTGCGATTTTCTTCGATATGCCGAATAGGAATTCCGCCCGCCAGTAACGGTGCTTCAAATGTGAAACTGCAGCCGATTAAAAAGCCCACCATATCATCTTCCCAGTAGTCCGTGATATCGTTCACTTCTTCGGTCAACACGCCATCTCTATAAATACGGTAACTCGGTAGTTCACTGCGAATGTCTGCACCTTCAGCAAGCTTAGCCGGACGATATGAACCCGGCTCTGTCACATCTAGTAACGGACAAGACTTCGGATTACGCTGGCAAAACAGCAGGAAATCAAGTGCATGCTCCTGTTTTAAGATGACCAAATTCGCTTGCGTAAAGCCCGTCGCCATCCCAGACGTCTGCCCCGTAATGACTTGCTCTCGGATCAACTTCCGAACTTCTTGCGCTTTCATGGAACGATATGCTTCCATCAATAAAACCTCCTATAGATTAGTCAAAGAGTAATGGAATCTGTTCGATCAACGTGATGACACTCAACACGCCCATTACGACGACAACGACCACGCCGCCAATCGTAAGCCATAGTGGATGCTTGTATTCACCGACAATATTCTTCTTATACGCCGCAACGAGCAACGTACCTAGCGCTAGTGGCAGAATCAACGCATTCAATGCCCCTACTAATAAAAGAATCGTAACCGGCTTTCCAACGAATGCGAAAGTTGACGTCGAGACGATGATGAATAAAATAATAATCCAGTTGTGATATTTTTCGATGAGTGGGTGGAATGATCGGATGAATGAAACCGACGTATACGCTGCACCGACAACTGACGTAATCGCTGCTACCCACATGATGACACCGAACAATCTCAACCCAAGTTCTCCTGCACCCAGCTGGAAAACAGATGCTGGAGGATTGTCTGGATCAATCTGCAACCCTTGTGAAACGATTCCGAGAACTGCCAGGAATAATGCCACTCGGATAATTCCCGTAACGACAATACCTGTAACGGAACTTCTCGTGACTAATGGAACGGAATCAATACCTTTAATTCCTGCATCTAATAAACGGTGTCCACCTGCGAACGTAATATACCCACCGACTGTACCTCCGACCAACGTAACGATCGCGAAGAAGCTGATTTCAGAAGGATTAAACGTTCGGACGATCGCCTCTCCAACTGGCGGAGACGTTTTGAAAGCGACGAATACGACCAAAATAATCATGATCACACCCGCAACGGCAACGACCTTGTCCATCACCTTACCTGCTTCTTTTACCATGAAAATCAAAATCGCAAAGACCGCACTGATGACCGCACCCATAATCGGATCGATTCCAACCATCGCGTTAAGCCCTAAACCTGCACCTGCGACGTTTCCTATATTGAACGCAAGACCTCCGGCGACAATGAGGAAGGCGAGAACGAAACCTAGACCCGGCAACACCTTATTGGCAATTTCCTGTCCACGTAATCCAGAAACCGCGATCACTCGCCAAATATTCATTTGAGCAAAGACATCTAGAATTAAAGAAATTAAAATAACGAAACCGAAACTTGCTGCCAGTTGCTCAGTAAATACAGTTGTCTGTGTTAAGAAACCTGGTCCAACAGACGAGGTGGCCATCAGGAAAGCGGCGCCTAGTAAGACGCCACGAGTTATTTTTTTCTGTTCCTGCTCATGAGTCAATCCTAACTTCTCATTTTTCATACCGAATCCTCCCGATCAGCAATAGCCGTCACAGTAATTTCCTCACCGTTCAGCCGGTCTGTAATATATTTCGCGAACTCGACTGCATGTTCTCCATCTCCATGAATACAGATCGTATCTGCGCGAAGAGCGACATCCGTCCCTTGTTGCGAACGTACTTTTCCTTCTTTGACCATCATAATAACTTGCGCTGCAGACTGTTCTTGATCAGTAATCATCGCATCATCTTGTGAACGAGAAGTGAGCATGCCGTTTGATTGATACGTACGATCGGCAAATACTTCATGCGCCGTCACGAGTCCAATCGCTTCCCCCGCTTTCGACAATTCACTATCCGCAAGAGCGAACAGCACAAGTGAAGGTGAGACATCATAAACCGCTTTTGCGATCGCTTCTGCAATTCCTTTATCTCTTGACGCCATCTGATACAGCGCGCCATGCGGCTTCACATGCTGCATCGGTTCTTGATGTACAGCGAGGAACGCCTGCAGGGCCCCGATTTGATAAACGACCATGTCATACGCCTCTTCGGGAGTAATGTTCATATCTCTACGCCCGAATCCAACTAAATCAGGCAACCCCGGATGTGCGCCGATTCGTACTCCGTTATCGATCGCAAGTTGTACCGTCTCCCGCATCACGGAAGGATCCCCTGCGTGGAATCCGCACGCTATATTGGCAGAGGTTACATATTTCAATATCTCTTTTTGTTCCCCTAATGTATAGCGACCAAAGCTTTCTCCTAAATCACTATTCAAATCTACTTTTACCATGTGTATGACCCCCTTTATTTTTTAAAATGAATCAAACCCATCAAAATCCGGATGATTCATCTAATTTACCGACATGAAGTAAGCGTTTGCATATCGCTTAGTTTCGAAATTCGAAACCAAGGTTTTGAACTTGAAACTTAGTCTATCATAAAATTCTTTTGTTGAATAGACTGTTGTCGAAATATGGTGAGTATTTTTACTAACTGAATAATAAGCTTGTATTTTCTTTTTAGAAATCTATAATAGAACTACGATTCGTTTTTCAGAATAACGGTTTCGAATTTCGGAATTTGAAGGAGATGTTACGATGAGTGATCAGAAATCTCTCGATATAAAAGTACTTGGCGACTCGGCCATCATTATAAAACTAGGTGAAGGCATCCATCCTTCCATCCACCAGCAAGTAAAAAATCTGTCTTTCCTTTTGGATGAATATCCATTTGACGGATTCATCGAGTCAGTTCCTGCTTATAATAGCTTGGCGGTATACTACTCTCCGTATCTGGTCTATCAATCAAAGAATGGATTTCAGATTGACGGCACACCTATTGAAAAAGTGACCGATTATATGAATACTTTAGCTGTGCAAATATCCGAACTTCCTGTTACGGAAGGAAGGTTAGTAGAAATTCCTGTTCTTTATGGTGGAGAATTCGGTCCTGATCTCCATATCGTGGCGGAAACCCATGGTATGTCTATCGAAGAAGTAATTAAAATTCATACGACACCTGAATATCTCGTCTACATGATCGGCTTCGCACCAGGATTTCCATTTCTCGGTGGCCTCGACGAACGAATTGCGACACCGAGAAAACTAACGCCACGGACATCGATTCCTCCTGGCTCTGTCGGGATCGCTGGCAAACAAACCGGTGTCTATCCACTCGAAACACCAGGCGGCTGGCAAATTATCGGACGCACACCAACGGATCTATTCGTTCCGGATATGTCTCCCCCCTCTTTATTGCAGTCGGGAGATAAAATTAAGTTTTGTCCGATGACACAAGAACAGTATGATAAGCAAAAGAAGGTGACGACATGTCAGTAAACGTATTAAATGCAGGACTTTTAACAACCGTACAAGATATCGGTCGCACCGGTTCACAAAAATTCGGTGTTCTTGTAAGCGGTGCCATGGATAGTTATTCGATGCGTATCGCGAACTTACTTGTAGGCAATGATGAACGTGAAGGCATTCTAGAAATCACGTTATTTGGAACGAAGCTTGAGTTTGAAGAAGATACACTGATCGCGATTACGGGCGGCGATCTTCAAACGACGATTGACGGGATACCGGTGGCGAATTGGCGGCCTCTCATTGTCAAAAAAGGCTCGATTCTAAAATTCGGCTTTGCGATTGAAGGTTGCCGAGCGTATTTGGCAATTGCCGGTGGGATCGACATACCAGTTGTCATGGAAAGTAAAAGTACGTATATGGTGGCGGGTATTGGCGGATTCGAAGGTAGAGCTTTGAAACAAAACGATCAGCTTTCATTCGGTCAATTAACGGAATCAAACAAGAAAGTCTTTACGTTGATTGAACAAGAAGGCACGCCAGACTGGGCTGTACCCCATCATCCGTTAATCAGTCTGGCATCTACACAAACTATACGAATCATCGAAGGCACTGAATATACGCACTTTGATGATGCCAGTAAACAACTACTTGTACGCGAGCCGTATGTTGTCACGCCGCAATCGAACCGAATGGGCTTACGACTTGAAGGACAGGCACTTTCATTAACAGAAAAACTTGAACTACTATCGGAAGGCGTGACGTTCGGAACAATTCAAATCCCCCCTAACGGCAAGCCGATTATTTTAATGGCGGACAGACAAACGGCTGGCGGCTATCCGAAAATCGGACAAGTCATCACCGCCGACTTAGGCAGCCTGTCGCAAGTGAAACCTAACGCGAAACTCTATTTCAAGCTCATCACACATGCAGAAGCAGAACGTGAACTCATCGCAAAAGAAGAGCTGATCAACCAAATTAAAATCGGTATCCAACATACACTTCAGTATTGAAGCACAATAAAAAACCTTGCGTTTCAGTATTACTCTACTGAAATACAAGGTTTCACTCATTCTGTATACCCAAGCTGCCTAGAAATCTTCAAGGCAGCTTCTTTCACTTTTGGAACGAATATTCTTAAATTCTCTTCTTGATAATTCGCTTCAATACCCGCGATACTAATCCCTGCAATCACATCACCACTAAAATCAAAGATCGGTGCCGCAACAGCAGAAGTGAAATTCTCAAGCTCCGAATTACTAAGCGTATAGCCATTCCGTCGCGTCTCCTCAATAGAAGCGAGCAGCAACTCCCGATCCGTAAACGTACCGTTACCAAACCGCTGTAATTCTGTCTTATCCAAATACTCGGAAATATAGCGATCCGATAGATGGGACAAAATGATCCGCGAACAAGCCCCTGCATACAACGGACTACTCCTGCCAATCGCCGTATACAAACGAACCTTCTGGAACGTATCGATTTTCTCTACATAAATCGCTTGATCGCCCTGTCGAACAATCAAATTAATCGCTTCCTTCACGTCATTGTGAAGTTCTTCCATAATCGGATGCGCAATCTTGCGAATATCCAATCGTTTCGAAACGAGACTGCCATATTTCAAAAACAACAGACCTAGACGATACTGTGAATCCGCGCCTTTCTCTAGAAACTTCATTTCTTCGAGTGAAGACAGCATGCGATAGACGGAGGACTTTGGAATACCCGACAGGTCGATGATTTCTTGGAATGTTAGGGCTGGGTGGTCGACGAATAGGTTGAGTATGTCTAGCGAGCGGACGACTGTTTTGTTATTTGTGCTCATTTTGGCTCCTTTCCAAACATAATAGTTTATATAGATTCTATGGACGAGTATACCATTATTATCCTACCTACGCATTACACTCTTTCGATCATCTCATACCCTAGGATCTTCATTTTCCATTCATAATCGGCAGTCCTTCCACCTATCGTTCACATCATGTTATACTAGTACTTATTGTAAAAAAAGGAGTTTTCTTTATGCCATACGACGTATTATTATTCGATCTAGACGATACATTATTCGATTTTGCTGAAACAGAAAAACATGCACTCGGCAATACATTTAACACGTTCGGACTACCAAACGGTCTAGAAGCTTACCGCGATACGTACCGTGCGATCAGTTCCGTCATCTGGGATGATCTCGAACAAGGACGAATCACCATTGAAGAATTAAAAGTGGAACGCTTCCGTCGGTTATTCGCACATCACGAACTACAACTTGACGCTGCACATTTCGGAGAGCTATACATCGAAAACCTAGGCTACGAATCTCATTTGATCGACGGCGTAGAAGAAATGATTTTAAAGCTATCTGAATACCGATTGGCCATCGTAACGAATGGCTTCACACTAGCTCAACACGCGCGCATAGCCGGCTCTCCTTTACGCAATACGTTCGAAGCCATCATTGCTTCCGAAGAAACAGGATACAAGAAACCACAGCCCGAGATTTTTGAATATACTTTTCAGAAACTAGGCATTACGGATCCTTCTCGTGTACTAATGATCGGCGATTCTCTAACTTCCGACATTCAAGGCGGAATCAACGCGGGCATCGACACGTGCTGGTTCAATCCAGACCACCGCGAAAATCATGCAGGAATTCAGCCTACATATGAAATTCATTCATGGGCAGAATTCAGCTTGGAACGTAACACGGTAATGAACAACTAATCTAAAACCAACAACCCCTCCAATACATTTAGTTGGAGGGGTTTCTCATATACCTATTCAAGCTAACAATAAAATGCCTCAAAAACATCTGCAGATAATCATTTACCTTTTCTCACTTGCCGCCTCAATAAACTGCTCAAATAACTTCAACGACAAACGATCATCCCGCTTCACCATCGCTTCAGGATGCCACTGAACGCCTACGACAAAACGATGCGCAGTACTCTCAATAGCTTCAACGACACCATCTTTGGCAACTGCCGTCACAACAAGTGGTGCGTGGACTTCCTTCACCGCCTGATGATGCAGTGAATTCACACGGACTTCAGAAGTTCCCGCCCACTCCGCCAATTTACTATCCCCTACAATATCTATTGAATGAAACGCAAAGTCTAAATCCGTCAGCTGATGATGCTGCAATAAATCCTCTGAAAGCTGCGCATACATATCTTGATAAATCGTTCCACCAAACGCCACATTGATCAACTGATACCCACGGCAAATCCCAAACACCGGCTTATCTTGATCCGCCATCGTTTTAATTAACGCGAGCTCCGACTCATCCCGCTCTGGCAACACTTTCCCAAGCTGCCGATGCGGTTCTTCACCATACAAATACGGATCCACATCTTCCCCACCGATTAGCAATACACCATCTAAACGATCGCAAACTTCTTCAATCGCTTCCAGTCCTACCGGCAAAATGACGGGTACGCCACCTGCTTGCCGAACTGCTCGTATATATCTAGTCTGAACTAGTGTATCCCCGTTCTGATCTATATCTGACGTTACACCAATTAATGGTTTCATATAGTGCACTCTCCCTTTTACATTCCTACAAGTGATGAAATATTGTATACCCAAATTTGTGGGAAGCTACTCAGGGATCGTTGCATTACTTAACAAGTAAATAGAAAACCCAGATTTCAATCCATGCATCGAATGGAAGATCTGGGACAGATGGAGTATGGTTATGTTTTGTTAAAGATGTTTTTGTTTACATGTGCATCAAAGTAAAAATAAAAAGTCAGCCGGATCCCTGTTGAAATGATTGGTCTGCGTACTATTTTGTTATCAAACACAAAGCTTTTACAAAGACGTTGATTACATAGTCTCTTCTAAAGAATTAATCGATATTTTTTCTTCTATTCTATAATACTAGCCACTAATTTGAAAGCGCATACAAATAGAACGTATACATATGCTTATATAGTAGAAATTCAACACATTCTCATCCCATATCCGTTACAGCAAACAGTTTTCTTCCACTACCTCTTCTTCCGGCAGAATAATCTTATATGGGATAGGCGACGACAATACAATAGAAGTCGTTAACGTACCGAATGGGATCAGCCGGTCGATTAGCTCACTCATTTTGGCCATGCTAGACGTTGCGGCTTTCAAGATATAATTTGTCGTTCCGGTCACACGGTGACATTCAAGAATCGAATTTTCTTCTTTAATTTGTTCCTCAAACTCAGTGGGCTTCAATTTTAATTCATTTACCTGGATGAATAGTAATGTGTCCAGTCCGAGTGCCTGCAATGATATTCGCGCAGTAAATTCTTCTATAATACCTTTTTCCTGCAGACGCAGCAAACGTTCCGAAACACTAGGGCGACTGAGAGATAATTGTTTAGAAAGATCGCTGATTGTCACACGGCTGTTTTCTTGCAATAGTTCCAATAATTTAATGTCCGTTTTGTTCAAAATCCCACCTCTTTCCAAAATGAAGGATAAATGCTCTAAAGTTATTCAAAGTTGTGTCTTTTTTGTGAAAACCACTTTTTTCTGATATGTAAATAAATTATAACTTACTCTATTATTAAGTCAAAGGGAAAACAGCGGACGAAGGAGGTATGAAACAGACTACATGTATCCCAAACCCCATGTATAAATAAACATGTATTTTTTTTCATGAAAATGTAAGCGATTACAAAACCCGAAATTCTTTTCCCATCTATGAAAACTATAACACAAAAGGAACGTGACGCATGCATACTAACAATCAGTGGTCTTCTAAATTAGGTTTTATTTTAGCAGCAGCGGGCTCAGCAATCGGTTTAGGTGCCATATGGAAATTCCCTTATGTAGCAGGTACAAGTGGCGGTGGCGCTTTTTTATTAATCTTTTTACTTTTCACCTTCCTGATTGGACTTCCGCTACTCATGGGAGAATTCATAATTGGACGGAGTACCCAGAAGAACGCAATTGATTCCTATAAAACGATCGCACCGGGTACATCTTGGCATTTGATCGGTAAACTAGGAATTGTTACGTGTTTCATCCTTCTATCCTTTTACAGCGTGGTCGGTGGCTGGGTGCTTATCTACATTTGGAAAGCTGCCACGGGAAGTCTGAGTGGTCTAACGCAGGCTGACTATGGAAATTTATTCGGTAACATTGTATCCAGTCCCTACGTAAGCGTAGGTGCCCAACTCCTATTCATGATAATGACAACATTTGTTATAGCAAAAGGAGTGACAAGTGGTATAGAAAAGGCCAGTAAGTATATGATGCCTGCACTGTTCATCTTGTTTATCATCTTGACTATACGGTCATTCACTCTCGACGGAGCGATGGCAGGTGTCAGCTTCTTCCTAAAACCGGACTTTGGCAACATTACATCTGAAACGATCTTGTTTGCGATGGGTCAATCATTCTTTGCACTCAGTATCGGTGTTTCCGTAATGGTTACGTACAGTTCGTATTTATCCAAGAAGGAGAGTTTGCCACAATCCGCTATTTCCATCGTATTAATGAACCTGCTCGTAGCCGTTCTGGCCGGATTGGTTATTTTCCCAGCAGTCTTTGCATTCGGTCTCGAACCGGACGCAGGCCCTACATTACTCTTTAATGTATTGCCTACCATTTTCGGGCAACTGCCGTTTGGCACATTGTTCTTCCTAGCATTCTTGATTCTGTTCCTGTTTGCCGCGCTGACTTCCGCATTTTCCATGTTGGAAATAATTGTAGCAGCCACTTCCAAAGGGGATCACAAGAAGAGGAAAAATCACGCCTGGATGATTGGCGCAGCTATCTTTATAGTCGGTGTCCCATCCGCGTTATCGTACGGCATATTATCAGACTTTACGATTTTCGGTATGATTCTGTTTGACGCCTTCGACTTTTTAGTAAGTAATATTCTCATGCCACTCGGTGCGTTGTTGATCGCGATATTCATCCCAATAAAAATACCGAAAGAAAAGCTCTATGAAGAATTGAAGGCCGGCTCCAATATAAGCACAAAATTATTTTCTGCCTGGTTTTTATTAATCCGTTACCTCGCACCGGTAGCTATTCTCATCGTGTTTGCAGACGTACTTGGACTATTGAACTTCTTGAAATAAATAGATAGATTGCTGATACCCTCTTATAGGTTTACAGCAATAAAATAGAGGAGGAAATGATTTTGGTAACTTTAGAACAGACTTTACAAGACGACAAGGCAAGTGTATTGGATAAAATGGTGGAGCATGAACAAATTCTATTCTGTCATGATAAAGCAACCGGTCTTCAAGCCATCATTGCAGTTCACGATACGACTATGGGACCTGCACTCGGTGGGTGTCGCATGGCGCCGTATAAAACTATGGATCTCGCATTAAAAGATGTTCTTCGCCTTTCTAAAGGGATGACATATAAATGTGCGGCAGCTGACGTAGACTTTGGCGGCGGAAAGTCCGTCATTATCGGAGATCCGTTAACAGATAAAACTCCTGAGAAATTCCGTGCTTTCGGGCAATTCATCGAATCATTGAACGGACGCTTCTATACAGGGACGGACATGGGCACAACGCTTGAAGACTTTGTGCAAGCCATGAAAGAAACAAACTACATCGTGGGTAAGCCGGTTGAATATGGCGGCGGCGGAGACTCATCCATCCCTACTGCACTAGGAGTCTTCTATGGTATTAAAGCGACAAACCAGAATGTGTTTGGCGACGACAAAGTAGAAGGTCGAACATACAGTATCCAAGGTCTTGGTAAAGTAGGTTACAAAGTAGCTGAACATATTATCAATGAAGGTGGAAACGTGATCGTCACAGATATTAATGAGCAAGCGATTGCAGATATTCAAAAGCTCGGTGGAAGCGCTGTCAAGGTCGTATCAAGCGATGAGATTTACAGTCTGCAAGCAGACGTTTTTGTTCCTTGTGCATTTGGTGGCGTGATCAATGACGATACGCTCAAGGTGCTGAAAGTACGAGGAATCTCCGGTTCAGCAAACAATCAGCTCGCGGAAAGCCGCCATGGAGAGCTACTACGTGAAAAGGGTATTTTGTACGCACCAGACTATATCGTCAACGGCGGCGGTTTAATCCAAGTGGCGGATGAATTGTACGGAACGAATCCTGCACGTGTACTCGCTAAAACTGAAAACATCTACAACTCACTGCTTGAAGTATTCAATCAGGCAGAACAGGATCATATAACAACTGCCACTGCCGCAGACCGTATGTGCGAAAAGCGTATTGCGGATGCCAAGAACCGCAACAGCTTCTTCACACAGTCAAACCGACCGAAATGGAATTTTCATCAGTAATAAAAATAGCCGAATGAGGTGATGAATTCATGGAAGAATTATATCCAATTATACAATATGTGAATGAAGAAGGAACATTCTCGGATGACTCGATTAAAGAAGAGATCACAGCCGAATTAGTTCATTCCTTTTACTATAACATGCTACGAATTAGAACATTTGATCGCAAAGCGAAGAGCCTACAACGTCAAGGCCGCCTTGGAACATATGCCCTTTTCGAAGGGCAGGAGGCTGCACAGGTAGGAAGCGCTCTTTCTTTAAAGAAAGATGACTGGGTGTTTCCTACCTACCGTGATCACGGCGCCCTGTTAACGTTCGGCGCAAATATGCCGAAAGTTCTGCTGTACTGGAACGGGCGCGCGGAAGGTAATCTACACCCTGACCGCAATATCTTCCCTCCGGCCGTTCCAATTGCCACACAACTCCCGCATGCAACAGGTGCTGCGTGGGCAGATAAGCGCAAGGGCAATAAAAATGTCTCTATCGCCTATTTTGGCGACGGGGCGACATCTGAAGGTGACTTCCACGAGGGCATGAACTTTGCCAGCGTATTTAAGTTACCTGTCGTTTTCTTTAACCAGAACAATGGATATGCCATCTCGGTGCCAATCGAGAAGCAAATGAACTCCAAAACAATTGCTCAAAAAAGTGTCGCGTACGGCATGCCTGGCATCCGTATTGACGGAAACGATATTTTCGCAGTGTATATTGAAACGAAAAAAGCATTCGACAGAGCGAGAAATGGTGACGGACCTACTTTAATCGAAGCCGTAACCCAGCGATTCGGTGCGCATACAACAGCTGACGATCCGACAAAATACCGCGATCAACACGAGGTGGATTCTACACGTGATCAACTGGATCCCCTGCTACGCTTAGAACGTTTCATGAAAGGCCAAACATATTGGGACGAAAAATGGGTGGCAGAAATTAGTACACAGATCAACGAAGAAATCGAAGAAGCAATTGTTGAAATGGAAAACTTCCCGAAAGCGAAAGTGGAAGATTTATTCGACCATGTGTTTGAAGAGTTGCCTTGGCCACTACAAGAACAGAAAGAACAGTATCTACAATCAGTTAGGAGGGATCAGTAATGAATCCAGTCGCTGAAACATCAACAATGAAAACCAGTAACACGACACGTTCATTAACGCTCGTCCAAGCGGTGACAGATGCACTCGGCACGATGCTCGCGGAAGACGACCGGGTCATGCTGCTCGGAGAAGACATCGGAAAAAATGGCGGTGTATTCCGCGCAACCGAAGGACTGCAGGAAAAATTCGGCGAAGACCGTGTCATTGACACACCGTTAAGTGAAGCTGGCATTGTCGGCTCCTCTGTCGGGCTGGCAGTGAATGGTATGATTCCGATCGTAGAAATACAATTTCTCGGCTTTGTCTATCCGGCATACGAACAAATTGCCACGCATGTAACCCGTGTCAGAATGCGAACGATGAGCAAATATACGGTGCCGATGGTGATTCGTGCACCGTACGGAGCGGGCGTACGCGCACCAGAAATTCACTCAGACAGTCCCGAATCTCTTTTCACACATATGCCAGGCATTAAAGTCGTCTGCCCTTCATCCCCTGCCGATGCGAAAGGTTTGCTAATCGCAGCGATTAAAGATCCGGATCCGGTATTGTTCATGGAACCGATGCGCTTATACCGTGCTGTTCGTGAAGAGGTTCCAGAAGGGATGTATGAAGTCGAAATCGGAAAAGGTAAGAAAGTGACTGAAGGTGATGATGTAACTGTCATCACCTGGGGGGCCATGGTACCTGTCGCGAAGAAAGCGGTGGAAAAAGCGAAAGCAAAAGGAATTCAGTGTGACTTAATTGATATACGCACTCTGTTCCCTTTAGATAAGGACATCATTGCAGAATCCGTACAGAAAACTGGTCGCGTAGTAGTGGTGCATGAAGCACATGAAACGACAGGCGTTGGCAACGATATTCTTTCTATTATTAATAAAACGTCATTCTTATATATGAAAGCACCGATTGAAAAAGTAACAGGATTTGATGTACCAGTACCCTTCTTCGCACTGGAAGATGAGTATCTGCCAACTCCTAAACGGGTAGAAGAAGCAATCGAAAAAGTGTATACATTCTAAGGGGGTCTTACATTGTTAGAAGTGAAACTGCATGATATAGGAGAAGGGATGACGGAAGCGGAGATTCTTCACTACTTCGTGAAGCCCGGCGACTCCGTTGTTGCTGATCAAGCACTTGTAGAAGTACAGACGGATAAAATGGTGGCGGAATTACCGTCACCCGCAACCGGAATTGTAAGAGAACTATTAGTCGACGCTACTTCCACTGTAGAAGTAGGTACCACGATCTTACTAATAGAAGCAGAAAACCGTTCAGGACGAGCGGAACATGTAGCCGCCACTACTACTGCCGAGGCGGTACCCGCAAATAACGCTACACATGTTGCAACGAAGTTCAAAGGACCACACCGGGTCATGGCTGCTCCGTACACACGGAAAATTGCCAGAGAGAATGGTGTCGACATTACACTTGTCAGTGGCACCGGTCCTGCAGGCCGTATTTTAGAACAGGACGTGTACCACTTTATGGAGACGGTAAACAGCCAGATTTCCGCGTCACAGGAAACTGTGGCAACGGACACTGTGCAACCTGCTCCCCCCTCCCCTGCAGCTAAAGCAGCAACGGTATCGACAGAAGCGGAGATAATTCCTTTCACAGGCATCCGCAAGCAAATCGCAAAGAAAATGACACAGTCACTGACGACCATTCCGCATGTTACGCATTTCGAGGAAATCGATATGACGAATCTCCTTGCGCTACGTCAGGAATTAAAAGCAGATGGTGTCTCTGTTTCCGCGGTCGCATTTTTCATCAAAGCACTCGTCGTAGCGTTAAAAGAATTCCCTGTTTTCAACGCCAAGTTGGATGAGGAAAATGGAGTCATCATTTTGGAAAAAGAGTATCATATCGGACTTGCTGTCGATTCAACACTTGGACTCATTGTGCCGGTTTTGAAAAATGCTCACAAGAAAACGTTGCTAGAAGTCCACACTGAAATGAAAGAGCTCAATGAAAAAGCACGGCTCGGTACATTGTCTGGCAATGAAATGCGAGGCGGCACCATGACAATCACGAACGTCGGACCACTCGGAAGTACAGGAGCGACGCCGATCATCAACCATCCTGAAACAGCGATTATCGCATTCCATAAGACGAAGAAATGCGCAGTTGTCACGGATGATGACGAAATTGTAATCCGCTCGATTATGAATATTTCCATGTCATTTGACCACCGAGTAACAGACGGTGCAACGGCAGTAGCCTTTACAAATCGCTTTGCAGAATTGATTGAAAATCCTAAAAAGCTTTGGCTGGAGTTGATATAATTAGTAGTAGGTGAAATCATCCAAGAAAAAGAGCTGATTATGATGGGTGGCGATCCGGGTGGCTATACTGCTGCCATCCGTGCCGCTCAGCTCGGTCACCATGTCACATTGATCGAAAAAAATCAACTCCGTTGGTGTATGCCTCAGCAAAGGATGCATCAAAAAATCTTTCCCGTGTTACCGGAAAAGATTTTTTAGAAAGCGTTTTCACAACGCAGTAAAACTGCTTAAACAATCTGTACATAAAGGCTAAGTTGACTTCTCTTTGCAGTACTGGTTCAACTTACTTAGCCAAGATCATGACAGAAGAAACGACGTCGCCGACTTTCTTATCGTGTTGATAAAGGCTAGCCACGACATAAGCCATCTTGCGTCCGAGTCGCTCTACACGCGCTTCCACCTCCACCATCCCCGCGAATACAGGTCGGTGAAACGTCGTATGTATATCCACAGAAGCAAATGTCTGATCTTCCGTAATTTTTGAAGCAATTGCATAAGCCATCATAATATCTGCCGCAGATGTTAAAAAGCCGCCCATCGACACCCCGTTTCCGTTCATAAACTTTTCATCCACTGTCCAAACACCACGGGCCAATCCATCGTGTGCAGATAATACTTCAATTTGCAATGTTAGATCACAATTCGGTGGTGTCGCTTCCCCCTTTACTACCTCCATCAAATCCACTGTTTTCGACTGTGCCATAAATTCATTCACTCCTTTCCTTTAGCCTACTATCTAATTATTCCCATACACACGATAATACTGCTCCACCCCCTCGAGCAGGCGCTCCGTCCGCTTCGCTGTATACTGTTCAAACGAAGGATCTTCCAGTTCTTTAACGAGTGACCATAACGACCAAAGAAAATCCGACTTCAACTTTTGCAAATCCAGCGACTGTTTCGAAGCAGCTGGCAAACCGTAGTAGTCGAGTAACACTTGCTCTTGCTCCTCACTCAACTCACGTTCCAAAATAAACGCTGCCAAATCCCACTCTGGTAAATAATTTGCGCTGTACTCCCAGTCGATCAACAGCAACTGCCCCGCGTCATTCTGAATAAAATTACCCGTCACCGAATCCATATGACACGGCACATACTCCTGCCGCTCCCCTTCCATCAACTTCCTCAACCTCTCCTCCAACAACACATAGAGCGATGGAATTTCAGTTAACGCAATCTTATACTTCTCCACCTCTCCCCAATAATTAAAACGATTCGGAAACTCCCTTTTCGACGAATGAAGTGTAGACAACACACCCGCCACTTTCTCCAAATACTCAGGCGTTACAATCAGATCTCGCGTTAAATTAGCCGTCGCATCATAATACGGAGTCATTTTTATACCTTCATCAGTAAACACCACATTGCCAACCGTCACCCCAATTTCAGCCGCAATTCGCTGGTTCTCTTTTTCATGGTGGCGGTTAATGATATCTTCAAACTCATGCGCTGGAAAACGTAAGACGTATTTTTGTCCTTTGTGTGCGACGAGGAAGTTTAGATTAGTGAGACCGCCTAGTCTTTTTATGTATTTTAGATCTTCAATTAGAAACACTTTATAACACCCCTGTTTTTCGTACTGTAGTATGTACGGTTCTTCTAGTAAATTTCCGATTTCAACATACTTATTAATTATTCGGAAAATTAATCAGAAATCCGTAAATTCAAATCAATCGTTTTACCGAATAGATCTTTTCTTATCACTCTATATATCAAGCATCCACTTACGAATAAGACACACCTATTACGTTATTATCTTTCAACGCTCCATTTAAATCAATAGTAATACTAGATTCACTATAGTCCATTGGAAATTGAATTGGCGAAATCTATTCACATAGTCTTGCAGTATCACCGCATCCTGTGTGGATTCGCTTTGCATGTCCTCTCTCATTTGTCATATAGAGCTTTTTTCCGAAAAGGATACACACTGTAGCAATTATTTTTGAAATCGATATGATTTCTAATTTCGTCACTCATGCACTGCATAAAGAAATGTGCAACGTCGAGATTCATCTCGACACTATTCTTATTTCTTAAGATTCTTTAAGTTCTTTAGTTATTGGCTTGGCGGTTTTAGGCAAGTGCACTTGCTCAATGTCGTCAGGTACACCTGTCGACTTTAGGCAGACCACCTGTAACTATTGGGCAGTGCTTTTTTGTTTGTCTGTGCATCATACAACTCCAAAGCAATTCAGTATAGTATCTAAACCGTTTGATGTACAGGTAGGCTACACTTTGACACATAATTCTTGACGATCTCATAACCTCCAACCAACCACTTTTATGTAACAACTGTTACATAAAAGTGGTTAATTTAAATAACCCCTAATTGGATGGTCTTCGAAAATGTTTTATGTGATATCATTATAACGTATGGAACAAAGGAATTTATTTTTTAAAAGGAGGACTTCATCAACTTGGGCCTTATCGTAGCCATGATTCTCGTTATTATTGTTTTGGTTGTCGGACTGATTTTGACTCTCTCTATTGCTAATTCCAGTACGGATTCTAAGAATAAAAAGTACAGCAGCAAAAAATCTTTTTCCAATTTGCTGTGGATTTATGTTTTATCAGTACCCGTGATTATTATATTGACTGTTATAGCTATATTTATATTTTATTAACACTGGGAGACGGTTTGGGACTATTGACTTTAGCAAACCTGTGCATCACACAAATCGGAAACGATTCTGAATAGTGTCGAAGATGTGTGATGCACAGGTGCGTATATAATATTCTTAAGTTCTTTGGTTATTCGCCTAGCGGGGTTAGGCAGGTGCACTTGCCCAATGTCGTCAGGTACACCTGTCGTCTTTAGGCAGACCATCTTCAACTTCTAGGCAGTGCCTCGTCTCATATGGGATAGGTTAATTCTCATTTATTTGAGCAGAGATTTCTAATATATTATTTCTTGTTTACCTGTGCATCACACAAGGCACTATTCTGAATTGTTCTTGAGATGTGTGATGCACAGGTAAACAAAATTTAAGTGGTTCTTTAACTTATTTGGTTTAATTGGACAAGTAGGGACTCTAGGACACCAATCGTACTCCTTATCTATTAAGCAAGTGGTGCCAAAGGGAAAGTATGTTTGATATGCATAGTTTTAGTGGGTATTTGCCCTTAAATTGCCAAATGAGTTAATAAATGATATAATTCATATGCCCTCCGAATATTGGGATGTGAGGGGAATCAAGTATGGAACTGTCAACCATAATGCTCCAGAGAAGAAGCCTAGAAGGCATCCACATAAGGAATGCTATTAAACGCTTCACAGACCCTGGATCTACAACAAGTTGGAACTGGAATACAATCTTCATCTTTATTCCTCCAATATGAGATACTGACAGTCTAACTAGATTATAACAATCAAGTTTAATACCAGCATGTTGCAGAATTAATGTGGTCCCCATCTGCGAACATCAGGGCCGGAGTGCAGATAAGCTATAAAACAATTGCTGGGATTGTAGCTTCATCTGCTCGGAGAACGGAGAATTATAATGAGAGATAATGAGAAATATCAAAGTAAAAAATACCTTCATTTTGATAGTCGAATTGAATATACAAATGTACAAAAGTATGTTGAAGACCCAATGAAGATTGAAAAACATAATTTTTACCCATTATTAAAGTACACTCAAAGTACTGATAAATTTGATGTAACTCAGATATCTATCCGTGATGATAAATTGCCGATAAAAACTAAACCCCGTAATATTATGTATGCTTGCCACAAAGATAATTTTATCTATCGTTACTATGGAGAGTTATTAAATGAAGCATACTCCAATTGGGCTAAAGAAAATGATATAAACGAAGAGTCTATAGCTTATAGGGAGCCTAAGTACAGTAAGAACAATATTGATTCCGCCGCGGAAGTTATCAGTGCAATAGTCGAACATCAATATTGTTACATAATAGTAGGGGATTTTGAAAGTTATTTTGATAGTTTAGACCATCAGCTGTTAAAGAAAAGGGTCAAAATCGTGTTAAATATGGAGAATTTAGAAAAAGATTGGTACAGAGTCTTTAGATCTGTCACTAGATACTCCTATTGTGAAAAAGAGTTGATAAACAGCTTATTTGGTACGGACAAATATTTAAGAAAGAAACGAAAGTTTAGTTACTTTGACAATACGCGCGAGTATAGGGAGTTTAAAAAGAAATATAAGATTTCTTTTAATAAAAACAACATTGGCATACCCCAAGGAACCGCCATTAGCGCAGTTTTGGCTAATGTCTATGCTATTTTATTCGATAAAGAAATTAAATCATTAGTGAAAGATTACAATGGTTTGTACAGAAGGTATTCGGATGATTTTATAATTGTTATTCCAGCCCAAGGTGACTTTGGTAAAAGTGAATTTAATGAATTGGCTTCAAAAATCAATACCCTTGCCGCAAGAGAAAAATTAAAAATACACCTAACAAAAACACATTATCTTCTGTATGAGCAAAATGAAATTAGGCATTTAGATAGCAACATTGTCTGTAATCTAGATTATTTGGGATTTGCTTTTGATGGAGAAAATGTAAGGATGAGAAGTAAAAGTCCATGTAAATTCTATAGGAAAGCTAACCGATTAATTGAAAAAGCTAAGAAAGTAAAAGAAAAAAAGAACTTAAAAAAATTGCCTTACAGAAAGAAAATATACACACTATATACAGACGCAGGGACTAATAGCACTCCTTACGGTAATTTTATAACGTATGCGATCAAAGCTCAAAAGGCTTTTGATGAAATAAGTCCAAACACAAATAATCTTATTTTGCAACAAATTAAAAACAGAAAAACTAAAATTGAAAAGAAATTAGGTTATAGAATTAGTTTTAAGCATTAAACTGTTATTGGTAAATCTAAGTGTCAATCCATTAAAAATGGTTGACGCTTTTTAAAATTGTACTAATGTGAATGAATTTCATAATTCCAAGCCCTTGTCTCCCAAGGGGTTAAAGGCGTCAAAAAATAAAAATAGTATACAAAATTAAAATTACTACTGGTTCAGGAAAATATACGGCACCCACCCGCGGCTCAAAGGCGTGGAAAAAGCTATTTAACCACCGAACTGCTGTCGAACATAACAATACCTATTTGAAAGTGTTTTTCCAGCTTAACAACGTACGTTATCGCACAGGTAAACGCGCTAAAGTACATTTTGATTTAGTTAGTTCTCCTGTATAATGCGTCTAGCTTGCGGCTGAATAAATTAGCGCTATATTAACTCAGCCCCAAATAGCATGATTCTTGCTTTTTGAGGCACCCTACTCAAATTCTGCCTTTGCATGTATTTTGAAAAAGGATAATTTTTAAATTGACTCACTTAACCTAATATTACAATTTAGTTTATAAGTCTTTTTCACCTTTTTTAATTTTCCATCTATCCCTAAGTTCTGGCACTGCATAGGCAATAAAATATAATACACCTAAACAAAACCAAGTATAAAGACCTATTAATAAGTCCTTTATAGGAATCACAGGTTTTATGTTCTCCAAGGAATCCCCTTTAATTGCCACAACAACTCCAATTATCGTAGGTGATGCAGTCATAATTAAAATAAAGCTCAAGTAAATTACAGTGCATATAAGATAAAACGATTGACCCTTTGTCAAATTAGAATTTTTTATTAAATGCTTACCAAAGTTCATAAAAGCATTTTTCGAATCTTTTTTTGTACTTGTAGAGGGTGTTGAACTAGGTTCAGGGACTTGTGAGAATAAAATGCTATCAGCACTCATATTTTTTTTCACGATCCTTCCAATCAATAAAAGCACCTATCGATCCAACAATTGTCGCTAAAATACCAGTAGTTGATGAAAAAGTTGCTAAAGCTCCCGTTATCCCTAAAACAACAAATACTCCACATAAAAAAGCGCTAAGAGTCCAAATCAATGAATAATACCTATAGGCACTGAATTTCGCTTGGATTTTAAGCACTCTTTCCTCAGCCTCCTTTAACTTAATATCTTCCTTCAAAGATGTTCCAACATACGGTTTATAAGTAGCATTCAAATTTATTCTTTCTGTAATATCAATAGCCTTTTTAAGATAACCATTCAAATCTTCATAGTAATTTTCAAATTCACTTACAACAGTATTACTCGCCTTTTGTATTTGTATTCTGTTATTTACAAAGTTATCACTCTCATTACCTAGTTGCTTTTTCGGAAAGTGGATCAAATTATTGGATACTGGTTCAGTCGTTGAACTATTTGCATGTGTTTTTTTCGCTGTTATATTTGAAGATTCAAAACTTCCTTTTATTATCGACGAACTCGAATACTTAATATTTGATTCGTTCATTACTAAATCAACTCCCGAATACCGGAAAGCAATAACTTACTTTCGTTACTTTCAATTATTGATTTCATTTCATTAAATTCTAATACCTTTGTGGGTTTGTTGTTAATATCTCTTTGTATAAGAATTCCGTCTTTTTGAGATATGTTAGCAATTGTAACTGATCCTTTACTGATTTCCACTACATCATTCATAGTTAGACCACCATTTATAAAATTCTTATTAAACCTAATATTTATTTCTTCTAGATTTTCAATGTCTATATTTAAATATTTTGTTGTTATTTTTTCAACGGCGCTAGCACTCTCAATAAAATACTGTCCTACCAAGCCGAATCTGATGATTTCTCTATCTGCAAATATCTCGCTCGAAAGTAAGTATACTTTTTTGATAAAATCTTGGACATTTACTGTAACAGAAGATCCTGAATCAATATAATGACCAATGAAATCAATACGATTTATCCCAATGTTACACGCGTATATTCCATCGGAACTCTGCATAGTAATTCGAGGGAGTTCTAAGGGAGCGTCCGAAGGCAAATTTATCATGTTTGGCATCTGATCAAATAGCTCTCCGAATGCATTATCGACTTTAGTAATTAATTTATCAGGTCTGTTTTCATTAGTTGTAAAGAATAGCGCGAATTGTAGTTGAAGCAATTTCTCATTAGTCATATATATACCCCTTAATTAGTAATATGCTGATACTTAATAGTATATCATATTCGGAAGGAAGAAATAGAATCCTTCCAATTACCTATAAGTTTCCACTTATATTTAGCGGAATAAAAAGTCTCCCATATATGGACATTTTATAATTTATCAGATAAGAGTCCACATATAAAAATAGTAGCGCACTATTTTTTATAATGTATGTTTAAGACTTTCAAGTGTCTTAATATTTCCGCGACGACTGAATAGCAACCTTATGCTTCTCCAACTCCCGCGTTTCTTCCCTATCAATCCGATACTTCGAAGCATACTCCGCAATCTCTTTCATCTTAAACAAACGCTTCTCTATCTCTTCCAATATCCGATCTTGCTGTTTAACTTGCTCCAGTTGTTCTTTCAACCGCTCGATTTCTTCTAAGTTATCCTTCATTTACTGTACCTCCTTTACACTTTCATACCAGTTCTACTTTCTAATTAGAATTAGCAATTTTTCCTCCAACATTATACAATAAGAACACACATTCTTATCTTATAGGAGGGCTCACTATGACGATCGGAAAATTGATATACTCTACGAATTCACGATCTTACGGCTTTTTACTGGAAGATGGTAAAGCGGCAAAGGAACAATACACTGCCAATTGTAAGAACAGCGACCTGAAGATAAATTCACTGCCTTCTTCTAATGAAAAATTAAACAGTCTGCTCTGCGCATTGCAGCTTGGTAGCGGACGTATTATGTCTTCTGTAACTAACCACAAATATTTCCGATTCACTTTTAATACAAAACACAGTGAATGGGCTCACTCCTGCTATCAACAGTTACAATCCTATGTACCAGACTTTCTTATTAAGAAGGAACAAACTAAGGATACACGGAGTAAATTCAGCTTTACAGAGCGCGTGGTGATTGAATCTACTCCTTGTGCTACTGCTGAAGCATTATACTCCGCTTGGTATCAGAACGCCTCCAAGGGCATACCTCTGGAGTTTGTTGAACAGTATATGACCGCTCAGACACTTGCGTGGTGGTACCAGGAATGCGGTCACTTGAAAGTAAAAGAAAACGGCACGCTGGAGAAACTGATTCTCTCCACCGAGCAATGGACCGAGGACGAGCTTCGGTTACTTCAATATGTAATAAATATCAAATTCAATTTCCTGTTTGCGATAGACGGTCAACGAAGACTTATTCTATATGACCAACTGCAAATCAAATATTTTCTAGGTATGGTTGCGCCTTGGATTCATCCTGTATTCTCCTATAAAATTAAGAATGTAGAAGTTCGCAAACCCGTTGCGAAGCGGACCACTATACGGCTTTCCAAGCAGATATCTATTCCCTCTCCTACTGAAGAAATTAATCAAATGATTCAGCAATATGCTTCCTCTATTAAAGTAACAACAGAGAACTTTCAAAAATTTAACTACGCCAGGCAAGAGAACAATGAATCCAAACGCTATCAAGTGAACCTTACTGAAGAAAATCGAGACATTATTTGTTCTGTCCGAGCATCAACAGGCTTAACTTTAGGTGAGATTGTGCAGGAGTGCTTTCATCAACAGAACTGCTTTTCTCCGCGACCGCTGCAAACGTTAGATGACCTTTCGACTACACAGCAAAATATTATGATTGGTTCTATTATTGGAGACGGTATGCTGACACATATGCCTACAAAATCTAAAGGGATTAGAAGCACATATAGTGAACACTTTTCTATTAAACAAAAAGACTACCGGGCTTGGAAAGTCATGAAGCTAGAGCCATATCTTTCTTTCACTCAAAAAGGTAATGTTATTAGTTCACGAGTCGATGATCTGTGGAGCAATCTAGAAGCAAACTTTTATAGCGATAAAGCTCAAGGTAAATCAAGAGTTAAATTATTACCCAAAAACCAGATCTTTAATTTGAATGACTTGCATGGCTTGGCAACTATATATATGGACGACGGATCTTTATTGTTAACCACGCGGGTAAACCATAATTACAAAAAGATTTATATTACTCCCCATATAGCTCTTTATTTACAAAGCTTTACTTTTGACGAATTGACATTATTAAAAGGACAGATCAAAGAGTTAACTGATGCTAAGTTTTTCCTTACTAAACTACCTGATGGTAATGGCTATTATCTACGAACCAGCCGGACCACCGATACGTTATTGTTCCTTCATGACATAGAACATGTTGCTGTTACATGTCCTTCAATGAGTTATAAAACTAACTGGCATTATCGTTTCTATATCGAGAAACAAAGATGGCATTGCGAATATCCTGACTATCAATTAATAACCAGTTCTAGAAAACGAATGCGTGCTTACACGCCAAATGAAATAAAGACTCTTAAATCTATGAAACAATCTGGAAATACCGATCAGCAAATAGCAGACGCACTAGGCCGAAGCTACTGGTCAGTCGTTTATAAAGTTAGTGAACTGCGTGCACAAAAATTGTTATAGAAAAAGAGACTTCTTAAAAGAAGTCTCTTTTCATAGTTCAGAGGTACTATTAACGTAGTAGTTGTAGTACGCCCTGCGGTTGCTGATTCGCTTGCGGAAAGTCCTATTATTTCTAAATAGGTCCAGACTATATCTTCACCCTCCAGTTATCTTGGAGGGGCTGGGCACTTCGAACGCCGATTGGCGCCCTACGGATTTCATCGTCATAGCATTTTGCCTTAGACGGTATATCCTAGTCGTTGAACGTTCCCCACGGTTTCCCGACAGGGGCTTCGCTGCTGATTGTCCAATCTCTTCATTTTTCAAGCCGTTACGTTTACCGTTTCCAGTTCCGCTGTGGCAGAAGAGCTCTCAGGAGGTTCCAGCAATTCACCCAGTGATCATCTATACCATTACTGGTATAGACGCCCATGCAATCAAATTACCGAAGGAGTTGTAACACGCCTTGAGGCAGCTGATTCGATTGAGCCAACATTGCTTGTGCTGCTTGAGAAAGAATTGAGTTCTTTGTTTGTTCCATCATTTCTTTCGCCATCGTGCGAAACATTTACTTTCATAAATGACTAGACTATATCTTCACCCTCTAATTTCCTAGTAGGGGTCGGGCACTTCGGATTCACAATGCTGATGTACATTGTTTCACCTACGGATTTCATCACCATAGCTCTCGCCTTAGATGGTCTATCCTAGTCGTTGAACCTTCTCCACTCTTTCGAGACAGGAGCTTGGCTGCTGATTGCCCAATCTCTCTTCTTTTCGACCATTCACGCTTGCCGTTTCCAGCTACGTTGTAGGGAAGTGAGTTTTAGGGGTTTCCAGCAATTCACCCGATAATTATCTCTAGCCGTTACCAGCTAGGACGACTGTGCTTGTCACTGTCTAAGCAGCTAAAGCATAATCTACGTCACGGATACGAGATTCCGCAGCAGTTAGGTTTTCAGAAGATGTGTTTAAGTTATTAATTGTGTGGTCTAAACGGTTTTGGTACGCACCTAATTTTGACCTTTCTGAAGATACACTTTGAATTGCCTTGTCAATAGTTTCAATTGCACTTTCTGAACCAGATTGACTTTTTACATCTAAGCTATTAACACCTAAATCGCTTGTTGTCATACTGTTAATATTTATTGACATAGTCTGGCCTTTATTAGCACCTATATGCGCTGTTAAAGCGTTTTGCACGATATCAACAGAACCTGCCGCAGCAGCATTTGTTGCAGCTGTAGTAGTCAAATTAACTTTTAACCCCGCAGTATCACCAGAACCAGTTAATGTTAACCCCTTACCACTAGCAGCCACTCCATCGATTTCACCTGCAACATCAACTCCTGCATCCGTCGTATCAGTTGATGCATCAGAAGTTAAATTCATTTCAGCGGTAACTGCATTAGCCTTAATAGTAATAGATGTATCAGCGCCATATTCAGTAGTCTTTAATTCTAATGCTGAAGTAGTACCATCTCCAGTAACAGTGATTCCAATATTAGCGTTATTTACTGCATTTTTAAAATTAGAGGCTGTAGCTGCTGCATCTGCATTATCAAAATCAAATGAAATTGAATGACCGTTGATTTCAACCGTTTTACTGCCACTTGCTTCTGTTAAATCAGAATCAGCAAAAGTGCCTGATGCTGTAGCTGTAGCTTGTTCTGCCGCAGTAGTTACTTCAACAGTATATGTTCCTGCTACAGTTTGTTCTGAAGCTTGTGCAGAAGTTACATTTGCATTACTAGAAAAGTTAACTTTAGCACCGGAGTCACCATTTAAAAGTTTCTTAGTATTAAATTCGGTTTGCGTAGATATTCTGTCAATTTCTTCTTTTAATTGGTTAACTTCTTTTTGAATTTCTGCTCTATCATCCGCAGTGTTAGTATCGTTGGCAGATTTAACACTTAATTCACGCATACGTTGAAGGATATCATGTGTTTCATTCAAAGCTCCTTCTGCCGTTTGAATCAATGATGTTGCATCCTGCGCGTTCTTAGAAGCCATGTCTAAACCACGAATTTGCCCACGCATTTTCTCCGAAATTGCTAACCCTGCTGCATCATCAGCTGCACCATTAATACGAAGACCTGAAGCCAATTTCTCCATAGATTTTGATTGATTTGTTGATGCAGTATTCAACTGACGATGTGTATTCAACGCCGCAATGTTATGATTAATTCTCATTTTAATTTCCTCCTTGAGTGTGTGTAGGGTACACTTCCTTGTGACCCTGAATTTTGTGGCGGTGTACAGAGCCGGCCGAACTCTTTCTCCCGCTTACACTAGTAATATCGGACGGGCTGATTAAGTGTTTAGTATATTTTTAAAGTATTTTATAATCTATAGAAGAAATCAGCGTACATATGTCATAAGTTTGTCTAAACAGAATCCCACATAAAAAAGCACCGCCATAGAGCTTCTATAGCGATACTTTACTAATCAAAGACTATTCTTTTTTCATCAACTGCGAGAACAGTTCCATATCAATAGTGAGCGCCTCTTTATTCGTTTCTGTAATCGACTGAACTAACTCTCCTCTAAGAATTTCAATAGATTTTGGTGCGTCAATTCCAATTCGAACGGTATCGCCTTTGACCTCTAGTATCCGAATTTCTATATTGTCTGCAATTTGAATGACTTCGTTTACTTTACGTGACAAGACGAGCATGTTAGTTCCCTCCTTTGTCAAGTGGGTGTCTGACTGTGAAACGTGGGTCGTTCAGAATCATTTGTTTGGCCTTTTTGTTTTGAACGTGAAAGATTAAGGGCGCCTGCAAGTTGATCGTCGACTGGTGATCAGGCTGTTTCATGGATAGGATGCCAAGCACCATGATCTCTTCTGGTTGACTAATTTCAAGCAAGTCAATCGTCGCGTGATCTAGTTCAAATGTATAATCGGTTACTAGTGTATAGGGGTTAGCTACAATGAATGCCACTTCATGCTGATTCGTTGATTGCAATACTTGTAATGAATCACTGCCTTCAATCGGCAGCAATACGAAATTCGTTTCGTTTTCAAAGCCTGGGATTCCCTTTGGAAAATACCACTTTTCTGCTGGATCTATTTCGATCGTTGCATGAAATTTAGTTTCAATTCTCATGTTGTATGTTGCTCCTCTTCTTAATGTCTTGTTCACTATTACGTTATTTACCACGAAGATACTTTACGTTCATTCTTTGTTATACTTTCCAATCGATTTCGATAGATGGATGTTGCTCCAGGTTGGCTGTTACAGTCCCTGGCGTATAGTGATGGATTGGTTTGTTGATCTGCGCATCTATTATGGGCTTCTGCGGTGTCACGTTTATACTCACATGGCCTGGTGTAAAGCTTCTTTTTAATTGCAATGAATTCCCCACAAAGCGGATACCTAGCTCAGCTACTGGTCGATCAGTGTTTTGTTTAATAATATCAGCTAAGGGGTTACCGCCATTTTCAATTTTCACGAGCTGTTGCCCTTCCTGAGCTCTGCGTGCAATGCCTTCTTGCACTTTTTGCTGACTGTACTGAGCGACTTCATCTCCCCGTCTAAACATGCTCATTAAGTCTAGAGCCGCTCGATTCTCTGTCGTATCGATCGTAAGTTCCGACGGTGTAGTGGACATTTCAATAATGGCTGCGGGTTGTTCGATAGTCAGGGTAGCTTTCGGTTGCTGAATTTCTTGTATGGGTTTATTTATTTGTAATCCCAACCTGGCTGATGTTGTCTGGACTTGCAGCTGAGGGATATTCATATCTATCACCTTCCTTTGCTTTCCTATATAAAAATAGCGGACACCATCATCGTGTCCGCACTACTTTTTACCGCAAGAAATCCGTTAAAGAAGGCTGGATAATACGCGCCCCTACAGATAATGTGGCCCGGTGGATTGACTCTGAAGTAATCAAATCCGTAATCGTTTTTTCATAATCAATATCTTCATTTTCGGAACGTTGCTTTTTCGCGGCACCTTCTTGCATTTGAAGACGATTATCCATAAGCTCTGCACGGTTGGAACGCGCACCAATATCCGCACGTTTTATAAGCACATCATCCAGCAACCCATCAATTTTTTCTAGCGCGGAACTAAAATCATACTTGTCGTCCGTATCATTTTTTATATCCGTGAACAATTGATTAATATTGTTAAACATATCCGACACATTCGTACTTACACGTAAGTCTACTCCATCAAATACTTCAATTGATACACTCTCTTTAAAAGATGCACCCGATTCATAATTACCCGTTGTTTTATCGAATAACGGTTGATCGGTCATCTTCCCACTAAATATATGTTTGTCGCCGACTTTCGTATTCGCTAAGTCATGCAGTTGATTTTGCAATTGTTCTAATTCGACTTTGATCATCGCTCGATCATTTTCTGTCATCGTACCTGTATTCGCAGCATTTGCAGCTAGTTCTCTCGCACGATGAAGGACTTGTCCTACTCCGTCCAACGCGTCATCTGAACTATCCAGCCAGTTATTTACTTCGCCTAAGTTTTTCTGATATTGCTCTACCCTGTTGACCTGCATACCGTAGCCGAGGCTTTTCATAACGACAACAGGATCATCAGATGGGCGAGTGACTCTTTTTCCTGTATTTAGTTGTTCTTGTAATTTTCCCATATTGTTATAACTGCTTGATAAGTTCCGCAGCATATTTTGAGATAGCATAGATTGTGTTACACGCATGAAGATTCCTCCTAAATTATCTGCCGACTGTACCCATGCCGTTGATGATTTTATCTAACGCTTCATCCATTACGGTGATCATGCGGGCAGATGCGTTATATGCTTGTTGGAAACGGATCATGTCGGTCATTTCTTCGTCTAGTGAGACCGAGCTGATCGAGTCCCGACGATTGGAAACGGCAAGCAGAAGGGTTCCTGAGCTTTCGGTCATTTTGATTGCTTGTTGTCCAGAGACTCCCAGTTCCCCGATGATTTGAGCGAAGAATCCTTGGACGCTTGAACCACCTAGCCCGTCAGGTCCACTGAGTTTGTTGAACAGCGCATTACTTAGATTTTTGGCATTTTGTCCATTTCCTACTTCGGGATTAGTGCCTGGATCGCCTACCTGCTTGGAAGTGGATGCCGCCAATTTATTCGGTTCTTTAACTATACTCTCGTTTACTTTGATGTTGCTTGCAGAAATACTTCCGCCATTGATCACTACGAAGAAATCTTCACCTGTGTTCCCCTCTAGATCTGTACCCTCTTTGTGAATTTTATTAAATTCCGTAGCAAAAGCATTCGCCATCTTGTCCAATTTCGCGAGCATGTCAGGATAAAGACCTTTTACTTCTTCGCCTGGTGCATCACTATAACCATACGAATCTACGAGTGATTTTAACTCACCAGTTTTCTTCATTTCTGTCACTGAAAGCTTTGCGTCTCCAGCAGGTGCACCGCTGAATGTAAAGCCTGTGATGGCAGCCGGGAGTTCGCCGGTTGCTAAGTCTTTTCCATCTATCGATATTTCCGAGAATTTATCTTTCTGTAAAACGGTTATTGAATCACCGTTTGTCTTGATTTTAATTGTAACGGTACCTTCAGCTATTGCCAGTGCACGTCCGCCAGTTTTATCGTAGCTGACTTCAATCGGCAAGTAGCCGGATAATTGATCTAGCAAACCATCACGTGCATCATAGAGGTCGTTTGGCAAATAACCATTCGGTTCAACCTCTGCAATTTGTTTATTTAGTTCAGTAATTTGGCCAAATATCGAGTTGATATTGATTGCGGAGACATTTATTTCGTCTCCTAAGTTAGTTTTTATTTCGGAAATGGATTTGGAGATATATTTAAACGAATCAGCTACCGCCACGCCACGTTCTACGACAACTGCACGTGCTCCACCGTTTTCGGGGCTCGTCGCAAGCGTCTGCAATGATTGCCAGAAGTCTGTCAGTGTTTGCTGTAAGCCAAATTCAGAAGGCTCGCCTATTGCATCCTCCATTTGAGTAATCGCTTTTGTCTGAGACTCCCAATACCCAAGCTTCGTTGATTCATTTCGAAACTGATGATCGACAAACGTATCCCGAATCCGCTGAATACTTCCCGCTTCTACCCCTGTCCCAAGAAAGCCAGGAGTCGTTCCCGCGTTCAGTCCTACTCCAGGAAATCCAGAAGTCGCTTGCATGTTCACGCGCTGGCGTGAGTAGCCGGGTGTATTCGCGTTCCCTACGTTATGCCCTGTCGTATAAAGAGCGGATTGCTGTGTGTACAATCCGCGTTTGCTAGTTTCTAGTCCCATGAATGTCGAGCGCATGTGATGTCCTCCTTATGCTTGGGAGTCGAATGAAGAGAGCTTGGTTTTGGCTCTGCTTTGTGACTGCCCTTGTACTTCGTTTTTCGAATAGTTGACGGTTTCCGGACGCGGACGGACCATGTCCAGCGATAGATTCACAAATTGAAGAGATTGATAGGTCAGTTGCTGATTGAGTTCGTTCTGTTGTTTCAACTCATGAATCGCATGCAGGAGACGGTCCTTCGCCTCTGCTAACTGTTCTTTGTCCGGTTCGTTCGCTACTTCGATCAATTGCGTCATCGTCGGTTCAGCAGGCACTGCACGTCCTTGTGCGGCCATATACTGCTTCACTTCCTGCAGGCGCTTCTGGTCCATTTGTACAATAGCTGCTAGGTGAGCTTGCTCCTCCTTCAACAGCTGGTCAATCCCGTCGACGTCACCGCTTTTTAGCAGTGCAGTCTTGTCGTTGGACAGACGAAGCAAGCTCGTATGCAGTTTTTCTAGGTGATTGAGCGTTGTCAAAATTGGTTCAATGGACATGTGTAACCCTACTTTCCTTATGGCTTATTGAAATACGACAGCATACTGGAAGCGAGTTTGCTCGCATCTACTTGATATTCTCCAGATTGCACTTGCGCTTTCAATTCCTGTACACGCGTTTGTCTTGCGGATTCAATCGGTGAAGCGGCGGATAATTTTTTCGCTTCTGAAGAAATCTCGAGCTTATCTGTTTTCACTTGTGCGGCTTGCTTCGCCTGGTCCACTTTCATTTGCTGATTGCGGTACGGGTTGACGGCTTGTGTTTTAAATCCATCTATTTTCATACGTCTCGCTCCTTTCAATTCTTATCGTAGATTTGGGTCCTTCTCTTTACTTCGGCAGATTTCATGAAGTTTTTAGAGGCTTTTGTACGAAAAAACGAGCAGTACGAACTGCTCGTTTCGTATTTACTCATTTACTGTCTTTTTGCGTGTAGTATGTGCCTCGATCTTGTGCCTTTACGGCCTCACGGAGCTCTTGCGCCGCGTCAAATGTCCGTAAATCGGATTGAATCTCTTCCGTACATTTGGCACAGAGCTTACCTGTCGATGTTAATGCGCCACATTTATCACATGGATAGCCAAGATTCGGGAACAATGCCGGTTGCAGTCTTCCTTTACGCACCCAGCGATACAGTAATTCCTTTGTCACACCTGTCACTTCCACGATTCGATCGATATTCGCTGCACGGTTTTCCCGTTTGCGTAAAAAGCGATAGACCGTTTCATACATTTGCTCTTCTGCTTGCGCACACGTTCCACACACATCCCGAAGGCCCGTGTAATTAAACATACCGCCACATGTCGGACAATTTCTTACTTCCGCCATTTTGATCACTTCTCTCTAATAGGTCTGAACAACGTCACAGCTTCCACCCGTTGTACGCCGCGCTGTTTCAACGCCTCTGCTGCGTGACGCAATGTCGTGCCAGTTGTATAAATATCGTCAACGAGTACATACACTGCTTCATTACGTTGTATATCGGCAGTTACGTGGAATAGTTCAGTCATCGCGAGACGTTCGCTACGAGATTTTTCTCCCATGACCGATTCCGTCGTTTTTTCAAGTAGCGACTGATACGGAATCTTCGCTGCTTCTAACAACGCATCCACTTGAGAAAAGGTTCGTTTCCTTTTATTGATTGGATGCATCGGAATCGGTACGACAATCTTTTGGGATTCGTTCAGTACGCTACGTAATGAAGGCGCGAAAATTTGCGCAAGCGCAACGTCTTGCATGAACTTAAACTGATGCAAGTACTCTCTCCCTGCTTCATTATATGCATAAAGCGAATGAACAGAATCGAGTACATCGTCTTCTATAATTTGATCGATGCGCTCGAACTTCTCAAAACAAATTGGACAAGCAAAAGCGTCTTTTTGAATACCAAGGAAGTGTTGCCAAGTCGGCTGATAGTGTAAAGATTGATCGCATAGTAAACACGTCATTGCGGCACCTCCGTACGATTTAGCTTCCGGATTTCCCGTTTCGCTTCGTCCATTGCATTTGTGATGCCTTGGTGAAACAATACGAAGTCACCCGACGTGTTCGGTATAGAGCGTCCCACTCGTCCACCGATTTGGATGAGTGCACCTTTATTGAAAATCGTTTGCTCCGCTCCCACAACCGCCACTTGCACGTTCGGTATCGTAATCCCCCGCTCCAGAATCGTCGTCGTCAGCAAGCCAGGAATTTCTTTCTGTCTTAGTAACTGCACTCGTTCTTTGCGATCCTCATGTTCCGCATGGACAGCACAAATTCGTTCATCCAGTTTCTGAAATAACGGTTCGGCCAGTTCCATTAGTTCGATCTGATGAAAGAAAATGAGAAACGGTTGCTGTTTGTCGAGACGTTCAGTTGTCCAGCGCAACAATTTCGCCGGAATTCGTTTCTTTTTCAGCTGTTTCTCGTAATTCCACAGCGCTTCGTTGCGTGGTACAGGTAGTGGCTGACCGTGATAACGTCTCGCTAGAATGGATATTTTGCCTTGCTTTTTATTCATCGCAAGCAACTGACTAGAAGGTGTCGCAGTGACGAAATGGATGGGTGCGTTAGGTTTTGCGGCTTTTCTGACTGCTCGCTGTAACGTTTCGTCCGCAGTATACGGAAACGCATCGGCTTCATCAACGAAAATCACGTCGAACGCCTCGTGAAAACGATAGAGCTGATGAGTCGTCGCAAGGATTAGCTGCGCGTCAAAGTGCTCTACCTCCGCCCCACCATATAACGCTTCTACTCTAGTATCAGGAAAGGCAGTCGTTAACCGCGGCAATAGTTCCAAAATAACGTCCACTCGAGGTGCTGCGAGACACACCCGCTTGCCTTCATTCAATACGTAATGAATCGGCTGAAACAGCATTTCCGTCTTGCCCGATCCACACACTGCATAGAGTAAATGAGATACGTTTTGTTTCGTACTATCAAGCAATTCACGCGTCGCTTTCTGCTGAGAAGGCGTCAAATTCCCTTGCCAGTTCATGCGGTGGTTCGTTGGGAAAGTCGGTGGCGTGCCTGTCCACGTAAGCAATTCTGAACAGCATGACACGCGCCCCATGTTGAGACAGTTTCTACAATAAGCGCACGGTGCTTCACATTGCGCACACGTAAATACAGTGAAGCGTGTTGGATTTTCATTATGGCAACGCTGACAAGCATAGTGCGTTCCGTGCCACGTCTTTTTTGTCGTAACGCCTTGTTCTATATGGATCTTGCCTTGACGGATTGCTTCGTCAACGGTTTCTTCCGAGAATGGCAAAAGATGACGCAACCACATGCGCCCTGCCAAAAATTGCTTGAGTTGGTGTCGTTCGGACATGCAGTTCCCCCTGTTCAGGTTCCGCGTCGTTTCACCCAACCGAGTCCCATGGCCCCTTCACCAAGATGCGTGCCGATGACCGGGCCAAAGTGGCTAATCGTGAAATCGACGTTCGGATGTTTTTCTTCTAATTGTTTCTTCCATTCTACTGCGTCGTCATAGCGATTCGCATGGATCACTGCTGCGTCGAGCAATTGATTCTTGGCATCTTCCGACAATAAATCTGAAATTCGCTTCATTGCTTTTCGTGATGTACGAATTTTTTCAAATGGGACAATGACTTTGTCTACGAAATGCAAGACGGGCTTCACTTGCAACAGTCCGCCAACTAGCGCCTGTGCTCCGGATAAACGACCGCCACGTTGTAGATGCGATAAGTCGTCCACCATGAAATAAGCTTTAACGTCTTTCTGCATTTCTTTCAATTCTTCAATGATCGCACGCGGATGTACGCCTTCATTCGCAAGCTGTGCTGCACGAATCGCGTAAAAGCCTTGGGGATAGGCTGAAATTTCAGAATCAAACGGCAGGACTTCTAGTTCCGGCACGAGCTCGGCGGCTTGTATTGCGCCCATATACGTTCCACTGATACCGCTCGATAAGTGGATCGTAATGACCGCGTCGTAGTCTTTCGCGAGTTCGCTAAATAGCGCTTCGAAGTCACCGATCGCGGGTTGTGATGTTTTCGGTAGCGGGCCTTTACCGCGTACCATGTCGTAGAATGCTTCGGTTGTGATGTCGGCGTCTTCTTTGAATTCTTTGCCGTCAATTGTTACGAGTAACGGGATGGTATGGATCCCGAGTCCTGCTTTTATGTCATCCGGCAAATACGCCGTCGTGTCTGTCACAATCGCTATTTTCAATATGATCAACTCCTGTTACTTATTCTACCTGAAATTGGCGGAGTTGGCATCTGTGAAGGGGGAATTGGTGAGGATGAATTGCGGTACGTGGGGGATTTGCGCTCCAGAGGGGACGCTTTCCGGAGGGCGTGGCTTGAGCCGCTTCCTTCGCTTCGCTACGTCCAGGGTCTCAAGGCGCACGCTGATCCTCCCGGAGTCGCCCCCTCTTACGCTCCAATCCTACCTTTAGTGGGGTGGCACATACTGTTTTTCATTGAAATTGGGATTAACTTCTAGTTCAAGTTCAAATATCAAGGGATTAAGTATGAACTGCAATGTCTTACTCCCTACTGCCACAATGAAACTCAACAAAAGGTAAGTATCAGCAATCGGTAAGGGATGGGGGTGGAAGATGGTCGACTCTGGGAGGATCACCCCGACAGGTGAGACCGCTGAAGGCGCGCAGCGACTAGCGGGCTCACCGCGGGTCACTTCAAACGCGTCCGCCTGGAACGCAGCGTAACGATGCCCTTCCCCTTCAACTCTCTAAAACTGACGAAGTAACTCTTTCATGCTATCTTGTATCTAGACTGAACACTTCAAGGAGGCGTTTGATTATGCAGGAAATTATCTATGAACAGCGGGACGCGGTAGCGTATGTGACGTTAAATCGACCGGAGTCGATGAATGCGTTTAACTTTCAACTGTTGCTCGAGCTTGGGCAAGTTGTTGAAGGAATTCGAATCGATCCCGATGTGCGGGCTGTCGTATTTACAGGCAGTGGCGACAGGGCTTTTAGTGTAGGTGCTGATTTGAAAGAGCGGAAGACGTTGACTGAATCGATGGTGCGAAGGAATTTGAATAAGATTGGCGACGTATTTACGATGATTGACCAGCTGCCACAGCCTACGATTGCAGTCATTAATGGCTTTGCGTTTGGTGGCGGTATGGAACTCGCGCTAGCTTGTGATTTCCGGATTGCGGCGGATAGTGCAGTGATGGGACTGACAGAGACGGGACTGGCGATTATTCCGGGGGCTGGCGGAACGCAGCGGTTGCCTCGGTTAATTGGTGAATCAAAAGCGATGGAGTTGATTTTGACAGCTCGACGCGTGTCGGCCGAAGAAGCGTTGCGGATTGGCATGGTGACGCAGAAAGCGCCTGTGGATTCATTGGATGAAGTCGTGAATGCGTTTGTCGATTCATTGCTCGCTAACGGACCAATCGCGATTCAGCAGGCGAAATTTGCGATCAAGCAAGGGATGATGGCGGATTTGCAGACAGGGCTAGCAATTGAGCGTAAGGCATATGAGATGACGTTGCCCACGGAAGATCGTGTGGAGGCATTGATTGCCTTTTCGGAGAAGCGGAAGCCTGTGTTTAAGGGGAAGTAAGTGTTTTTCGGGGGAAAAGTGTGATGGATTGAGCTTCATAGCGTGGTGAATTGGGCGTTCGATCGGCTGGGTAGAGCGGTTGGACGTCTTTATTGAGCGGTTAAATGGATAGATAGAGCGCTCACGGGAAAGTATGAGCGGATAACACATTTGATAGAGCGGTAACCGAGCTGGATAGAGCGGATCTTGCCCAACTATGAGCGCGGCCCGACAACCACCCTCTCTATAAGCACTGAATTCGTCCTAAGCTTCACGGCGTGGTCGATAGAGCGGATAATCGTCTTCATTGAGCGGTTAAACGGTTGGATAGAGCGCTCACGGTAAAGTATGAGCGGTTAACACGATTGATAGAGCGCTTGCCTAGCTGGATAGAGCGGATCTCGGCCAACTATGAGCGCGGACCGGCCACTGCCCTTTCTATAAGCAATGAATTCGTGCTAAGCTTCATAGCATGGTCGATAGAGCGGATGAACGTCCTCATTGAGCGGTTAAATGGTTGGATAGAGCGCTCACGGTAAAGTATGAGCGGATAAAACGCTAGATAGAGCGGTAACCAAGCTGGATAGAGCGGATCACGGCCAACTACGAGCGCGGACCGGCCACTGCCCTTTCTATAAGCAATGAATTCGTGCTAAGCTTCACAGCATGGTCGATAGAGCGGATGAACGTCCTTATTGAGCGGTTAAACGGTTGGATAGAGCGCTCAAGTTTAAGTATGAGCGGATAACACGCTAGATAGAGCAGTAACCGACCTGGATAGAGCCGATCTCGGCCAACTATGAGCGCGGCCCGACAACTACCCTCCCTATAAGCAATGAAATCCTCCAATAGCGTGAGTTTCCAAAAGAAAAAACCCTTCCGAATCACTCGGAAGGATTTTTCATATTGTCACATCGCGGATTTTGCCCAACAACTCCCGCAGCCCACGCAACTTTCGTCAAAACCGCAGTAGCCCCTTGACGATCCGCTTCATGGACAGCACGGATATACGCACTGTTTGCTTCATCAACGACATATTGAGGTGCAACATGATTCAACGTCATCGCCAGTACATCATTGAGGCAACGCTCGCATGTACACGGCAAATGCAACTCATTCTTATATTTGGAAATCACGTCGCGTACCACGACCTCCATAATATTATGCACTTTCATAGTCAGATACTCCTTCTTACTCAGAGTAGATAGAGATTGGAGATATAAATAACTTGGATCGTGATCGTTCAATATGTTGCTCTATGACTTCAGTAAAACTTTCACCTAGTATGCCAGTGTATTCTTAATGTCTCCTCCACTATGCACCTAGGGAATGGGGCGGAAGACGGGCGACTCCGAGTGGATCAGCGTGCGCCTTGAGACCCTGGACGTAGCGAAGCGAAGGAAGCGGCTCAAGCCACGCCCACCGGAAAGCGTCCCGTCTGGAGCCCCATTCCCCAAACCACTAGCCCCAGTCAAGCCTCTGCAAAGTAAAACCTTACTTAGAAAGAATAATCTTCTTCTTCAACAACTCTTTACCCGAAATACCAGGCTTCGTCATCTCGAACGGATGCAAAATCGTATCCAACTCTTCTTTCGACAAAATATCTTTCTCGATACAAATCTCACGAATCGACTTGTTCGTTAACAACGCTTCTTTCGCGATCTCTGACGCCACTTCATAGCCGACGTGCGGATTGATTGCCGTGATGATCCCAATACTCTTCTCCACATATTCATTCAAGTGTTCGACGTTTGCAGTGATTCCATCTAAACAATAATCGCGGAATGCGCCGAAGACGTTCGTCATGATTTTCAATGACTGCAGCAAGTTGAATACAAGCACTGGCTCCATCACGTTTAATTCGAACTGTCCCGCTTCGGATGCCAATGCGATCGTCATATCGTTACCGACTACTTGGAACGATACTTGGTTCATGACTTCTGCCATTACCGGGTTCACTTTTCCTGGCATAATAGAAGATCCTGGCTGTCTTGCAGGTAATGCAATTTCCGATAGACCTGTACGTGGACCAGATGCCATCAAGCGCAAGTCATTACAAATTTTAGACTGGTTCAGCATCGTGCCGCGTAGTGCTGCAGATACTTGAACGTACGAGTCTGTGTTTTGTGTTGCGTCTACTAAATGCGTAGAAGACTTTAATTCGAAACCACTGTTTTCTGACAGATAGCTCGCTACTTTTTTAATATATAGTGGATCCGCGTTTAAGCCGGTTCCAACCGCTGTTGCGCCCATATTGATTTCATACAAGTACACACGTGATACACGAACGCGTTCGATGTCGCGGCGTAGTACCATTGCGTACGCTTCAAATTCTTGTCCAAGACGAATTGGAACCGCGTCTTGTAAGTGTGTACGGCCCATTTTCAAGACCGATTGGAACTCGATAGACTTTTTCAAGTAGGTTTTATGAAGTGATTCCATAACACCGAGTAATTTATCTACTTTCATTAATGTTGCGATATGAATTGCAGTCGGGAACGCGTCATTTGTCGACTGCGCCATGTTGACATGCGTGTTCGGGCTAATAATATCGTATTCGCCTTTTTTGTAACCGAGAATCTCCAGTGCACGGTTGGCGATGACTTCGTTTGCGTTCATATTTACTGACGTTCCTGCTCCCCCTTGGATTGGGTCGACGAGGAACTGGTCGCGCAATGCGCCATTGATGACTTCTTCAGATGCCGTAATAATCGCTTCTGCAAGAGTAGCGTCCAATTGACCAATGTCGCGGTTAGCTTGTGCTGCAGATTTTTTGACGATTGCAATCGCACGAATTAAGTCGCGGTTGACGCGGTAGCCCGTGATGGGGAAGTTTTCTGCTGCGCGTAATGTTTGTATACCGTAATACGCGTCTTGTGGCACCTTCTTCTCTCCGATAAAATCCGACTCTATTCTGTACAGTAATTGTTCTTCCATCATGCAGAACCTCTTCTCAAGTAGTTTTTATAAGTTTAATTCGTATCCCATTATACACACAATACGGTCCATGTATAGCCGTTCGGGCATACAATTTCATCTTACCTTATAGATAACGTGTAAACCACCCGGTAATCTCTTCTAATCTCGCAATTCGCAGGTTTGGTTTCCCTGTTCTTGACATATTATGATCGGATTCGGGGAAGCGCACAAATTCTGTCTCTTTGCCTAAATCTTTTAATGTAATAAAGAGTTGTTCCGCTTGCTCAATCGGACAAACGAAGTCTCGTTCTGCATGAAGAATCAATAGAGGTGTCTCGACATTCTCTGCATATTTTAATGGAGACTGCTTCCATAACGTATCGACGTCTGTCATTCCAGCTTTCAAATGCCAGTCGGTGAAGTAATAGCCGATATTGGATACTCCGAAGAAGCTGACCCAGTTGCTGATGGAACGTTGTGTGACGGCTGCTTTGAAACGATTCGTATGCCCCACAATCCAGTTTGTCATGAAGCCACCATAGCTACCACCCGTTACACCAAGGCGCGTTTCATCGATCCAGCTTTCGGTTTTCAATACTTCATCCAGCCCAGCCATAATGTCTTCATATCCACCGCCACCGTAATCACCGCGCACCGCGTCAACAAACGCTTGACTATAACCGTGACTACCACGTGGATTGAGATAGAGAACACCGTAGCCTTGCGCCGCTAGCACTTGCATCTCGTGAAAATACGTATAGCCGTACATCGCATGCGGTCCGCCATGAATTTCCACAATGAGCGGATACGTTTTACCTTCTGTAAATTTCGCTGGCTTCATGAGCCACCCTTGGATATTTTCATTGCCATTCGTAAAATAAATCGTTTCCGGTTCAACTAACTCGACTTTCTTCAACCAGCCTTCGTTGAATGAAGTCAATTTTATCCGTTCCCCCGTCGCAATCGTTTGGCGATACAGTTCTCCCGGATTCGTCATCGTGCTTACGGTGAGCAATGCGAATTCAGCGTCTTTCGCAACGTCATAACCATAAACATGTTCTTCTTCACCAGTCGCAGGATAGATTGCACCGTCAAGTGTAGCCGCATATAATCGTACTTCCCCCATACTGGATAGTTGGAAATACAGCTGCTCGTCTTCCGTCCAAACTACACCTGGCGCAATCGTTTGTTGCAAGTGATCAGAAATGCTTTCGTCTCCGATCGGTGCGTCAATCCCCGCTGTTAGATTCATCGTCTGACCATTCGTTTGGTCATAGACGAAGACATCTGCCTGCGTAACGTTTTGGAACGTCATGTCATACCCTGTATACGCGATATAGCGGTCGTCTTTAGAGAAAGCGACATTGCCGAAAAAGCCTTGTTCATCAAGGATCACTGTTTCTTTTTTCGTTTCAATATCCACTAGTATTAACGGAACACTGAAGTCATGATCCGTCTGCTCGTTGCGGTTGACGCCGATGACCAATTGCTTGCCGTCATGCGAAACCGCTTCTAATGAATGATTAAATGGTTCCTTTGTGAAATTACAAACAGTGCACGTGGCCACATCGACATAGCCGACTTGTGTGAATTCGTCTTGCGGTAAGACTCCAATGAAATCTTCTTTGTATTTCATTTTCGTCACACGGATCGGTTGGGGAAATCCCTTTTGCTTTTGTACCGTAGTAGAAAATGTTTCGCCTGTTTTAAGCTTGCCCGTAAACCAGATTTTCTTGCCGCATGGCGACCATTCGAATGAATCGATCCCCTCTTTACAGTCCGTTAGAGCACGTGCTTCCCCGCCTGCTTTTCGCATCATATATAGTTGATCCGTTCCGCTACGATTCGATAAAAACGCTACTTGCTTGCCGTCTGGAGACCATTTTGTTGCTCCGACTCGTTGCTTGCCATATGTCCACCGCGTTACCTCACCCGTCTGTAAGTCGATATGATGGATGGCTGAATGATACGCATTATCCTCTTTATTTAATTCCGTCACCGTACATACCGCTTCTTGATCGTTAGGTGCCAACACCGGATTCGTTACCGACTTCGTTTCAAATAGATCGTCCATCGTTACACATCGTTTATTCATCTAACCCCTCCTATTTTCTTACTTTTCTCTCTAAACCATAACAAGACCGCACTTGCTTTGGCAATACATGCGTAAAAAAACGAGTGACGGGCTATCATTCCCCATCACTCGTTCCTATGATCTTTAACTCTTAACTTGATCTTTCAATGAACGTCTTAAAATCTTACCTGTCGTATTTTTCGGCAACTCATCAAGGAACTCAATCGTTTTCGGTACTTTATACTTCGCGAGACGCTTCGCACAAAATTCATGCAGCGATTGTTCCGTAGCATTCGAACCTTCCTTCAACACAACATAGGCTTGTACTTCTTCACCGAAGTTCGTGTCTGGTACGCCAACGACTGCGGCTTCCACAATATCGCGGTGGCTAAACAGCACTTCCTCGACTTCACGAGGATAGACGTTAAATCCGCCGACGATGATCATATCTTTCTTGCGGTCTACGATATAAAAGTAACCGTTTTCATCTCGTCGCGCCAAGTCGCCTGTGTAGAGCCAACCGTCACGAAGTGCAGCTGCAGTTTCTTCAGGCATTTTATAATACCCTTTCATGACGTTCGGTCCGCGTACAATTAATTCACCGACTTGATTGTCAGGAACTTCTTCGCCCATTTCATCAACCACTTTATTTTCGACATTCATGATATTCGTGCCGATCGATCCAGGTACACGCTCGCGATCTAACGGGTTGAAACACGTAACCGGTGAGGCTTCAGATAAGCCGTAACCTTCCGAAACACGCACATTAAATTTCTCTTCGAAGTTATGAAGCAAGGAGACAGGCAGTGAAGATCCACCTGAAATCGCTAGTCTGATGGAGTCGAAGTCTTCTGTTTTACCTTCTGGATACTGATAAAGGAAGTTATACATAGTAGGAACGCCCGCAAATACTGTCGCCTTCTGCTCGCGAATCATTTGGAATATCTCGCCCGGGCTAAAGCGTGGTTCAAGTAAAATAGTAGCGCCTTTAACGAGTGGTGCATTCGCTACAACCGTTAATGCGAATACATGGAATAAAGGCAATGTGGCTACGATTCTATCATTCTCGGAGAAGCCTAAATAGTCCCCTACGTCACGCGCATTCGAGTAGATATTCTTATGTGTTAACATCGCACCTTTCGGGTGTCCAGTCGTTCCAGATGTATAAAGAATGATAGCGCTTTCATTCTCGTCAACTTCAACCGCTTCCGTCATCGGTTTAGATTTCTTAATGAGCATGCTAAATGAATGCACTTTTTCCTTCACCGCATCGTTTAGCGCAGCTAATTTCTGTCCTGCATCTGGACTCATTTCACAGATGACATAGTTCTCAATCGTCGGGAATGACTGGCTTGCTACTTCTACCAGTGGCAGTAATGGATCGATCGCAATAACGGCTTTGGCATCACTGTTTTCTAGAATGTATGAAATTTCGTCAGGTGTATAAAGCGGATTGATCGGCACAGCTGTCGCTCCGATCCGCATAGTGGCATAGAGTGAGATCAAGTAGTGCGGCGTGTTGCCGAGTAAGAATGCCACTTTGTCTCCTTTATTGACCCCTAGGTTTTGTAGTGCGTTGGCGAACATGGATACGGACATGTCAAACTCTGCGTACGTCGTGTCTTTCCCCATGAAGTGATAGGCGATTTTACTTGGCTTGCTCTGTGCGGTTTGCTGAACACTAGAAACTAAATTCATGCTTTCATCTCCCTAACAAGTGAATGAATAACCATTCAGTATTTTGTTCATTATACTGACAAAACAATTAATTGGCAAGAGTTTACTGGGAATTTTGTTATTTTACTTTATTAGGTGAGTCTGGACGGGGTAAGTGGGTGGGGATTGAAGCTCCAGCTGGGGACGCTTTCCGGAGGGCGTGGCTTGAGCCCATAGCTGTCAACTTAAGAAATAGGTGTACTTCTTTCAAAAAGATGGTAAAGATACATACCATCATTTTTGAAAGGAGTTCTTTTTATGTCTATCAACCATCATTTTGACATGCTTGA
>NZ_PDYL01000022.1:0-53217 GCF_002743035.1 Sporosarcina sp. P12(2017) | reverse complement strand
GTGAAGTTAGCCGGTTTTATATACGGACTCACAAATGGTCCCAGAGGCTGGTCGGCTTTTCTTCACTTCTACTATAAAAAATAGTAGCACAAACCATGGCCTTGGTTTGTGCTACTAATGTTAGTATGTTTTATTTTCAATATAACCCTATCGTCTGAACAACCATGTTTTCAATAAAGCCAAGCGTTCACGAAGACCTACTCTTGCTTTGACAGATTCAGGAGTCTTCGCTGCAACGACATCAGACTCCCATCCGATCTGTCTAGCAAGAAATCTCGCTCTAGCCAAGTGGTAATCGCTACTGATTATAGTCACACCCGCCACTTCAGGAATGATATTTTGGCTGAATTGTAGATTTTCATATGTGGAAGTGGATTGATCTTCAATAACTAACCGTTCCTTTGCAATACCATGCTCTTTTAAATAACGATACATGGCTTCGGCCTCGCTGATGTCTTCATCTTTTCCTTGCCCACCTGAAAGTACAAGCTGCACATGCGGATATTGCGCTGCATACTCCACAGCGCTCTCCAACCGGTAACGTAATGACAGCGAAGGAACTTCACCGTTCACTTTGGCACCTAGAATAATTGCATAGTCATAGTTTCCATTCGCTTTCATCAGTTGCGCTTGTTTTATTCGATCCCCTGGTAACATCCAACACATCCCCAGTCCCACAATGATCAACACTACCATTATGGCTATACCCCATAATTTCTTCATTCAGACACCCCCTGCTATATTCATAAGACGGTGATGAATGAAAAGTAGTTTCAAAAAAGAGCAGCGAAGCTTTTGGCCGCGCTGCTCTAACTATCCATCTTAAGACTTCTTCACAACTTGCTTTTCATTGACCATACTATGCACTTCAGTAGGAAGTCCCCATAGCTTGATGAAACCGACCGCTGCAGCTTGATCAAATTCATCATCAGCTGTATAAGTCGCTAATTTCTCATCATATAGAGAATTGGGAGATTTACGACCTTCTACTATTGCATGGCCTTTGAACAATTTCACACGAACTGTACCGTTGACATATTGCTGTGTCTCTTTAATAAATGCCTCAAGTGCATTACGTAAAGGAGAGAACCAAAGACCGTTATAAATCAATTCACCAAGTTTTTGTGAAATGATCGGTTTGAAATGCGCTAATTCTTTTACAAGCGTTAAATCTTCCAGTTCCTTATGTGCTTTCAACAACGTGATAGCTCCTGGTGCTTCATACACTTCACGGGATTTGATACCGACTAAACGATTTTCTACGTGATCGATACGGCCGACCCCATGTTTACCAGCAATTTCATTCAACTTGGTGATCAGTTCACTTAATATATACTTTTCTCCATCAATCGTAACCGGAACACCTTGTTCAAAGCCAATTTCGATAATATCAGCGGTATTGGGTGCATTTTCAATGGAAACCGTTAAACCGAACGCGTCCTCTGGAGGTGTTGCCCACGGGTCCTCTAGAATTCCGCATTCATTTGCACGCCCCCACAAGTTTTGGTCCACTGAGTATGGATTATCCAAATCAATCGGTATGGGAATATTATGTTCTTGTGCATAATGAATTTCTTCTTCACGTGACCAACTCCATGAACGCACAGGTGCTACGACTTCAAGCGTTGGATCCAGCGACTTGATCGCTACTTCAAAACGTACTTGGTCATTTCCTTTTCCTGTGCATCCATGAGCTACTGCAGTTGCTTGTTCTTGATGCGCAATTTCCACCAACTTTTTGGAGATAAGCGGACGGGATAACGCAGAGACTAGTGGATATTTATTCTCATAATATGTTTGAGCTTGCAATGAAAGTAGGACGAAATCTTGTGCGAATTCTTCACGCGCATCAATAACATAGCTGCTGATCGCGCCAACTGTAAGAGCTTTTTCCTTAATAAAGTCGAGATCTTTTCCTTCACCGACATCTAAGCAAACTGCTATTACACTATATCCTTGATCCGTTAACCACTGAATCGCAACTGATGTGTCTAAACCGCCTGAGTAGGCTAAAACGACTTTTTTCTTTTTCATGGGTAGATCCCCTTTCATGCAAGCAAGTGTATGTTTATTCAACTTAACGTATTTTTATAATAACATATTTTAGTTGAAGCGCAATAGGAAAGCATAAAAAAACAGACACATTATGTAAAAAAATGTGTCTGCTTAATATCACTTATCGAATTCCGTGTGCAACCATCGCATCGGCTACTCTCAGGAAGCCTGCTACGTTAGCCCCCATTACTAGATTGCCTGGTTTACCATAGTCCGTCGCTGCATTACTACAGTCTTTATAGATATTCTGCATAACCTCTTTCAAATGCATATCTACTTGTTCTTCTGACCATGATAGACGCTGGCTATTCTGAGACATTTCCATAGCGGAAACAGCTACGCCACCCGCATTGGCAGCTTTAGCTGGTGCGAATAACACATTGTGTTCTTGGAAAATGACAATCGCTTCAATTGTACATGGCATATTTGCACCTTCACCAACTGCTTTAACACCATTTGCGATTAGCATATGTGCAGCAATTTCATCGATTTCATTTTGTGTAGCACATGGAAGGGCAATATCACATGGAATAGACCAAATTTCCGTACAATTTGCATGATACTCTGCATCAAGATGTTCTTTCGTATATTCCCAAATACGTTTATTTCCGTACTCTTTTAGTTCCTTCACTAATTCAAGATCAATTCCGTTCTTGTCGTAGATATAGCCATCAGAATCACTACATGCCACAACTTTCGCTCCAAGTTGCATAGCTTTCTCCATTGCATACGTCGAAACATTACCTGAACCTGAAACTACAACAGTTTGACCTTCTAATGAAAGTTTGTTTTCTTTCAGCATCTCATCAACAAAGTACACTGTACCGTAACCAGTCGCTTCTTTACGACCAAGACTCCCACCATGATCAGGATTTTTCCCAGTTAAAATACCTGCTTCATAGCCACCTTTAATCCGGTTGTATTGACCGAATAAATAGCCGATTTCACGTTTACCAACACCAATATCTCCTGCTGGCACGTCGATGTCCGGTCCAATATGTCTGCTAAGTTCTGTCATGAAACTTTGCGTAAAGCGCATGACTTCACGATCAGACTTCCCCTTTGGATCGAAATCAGATCCACCTTTACCTGCCCCGATTGGCTGTCCTGTTAAAGCATTTTTGAAGATTTGCTCAAAAGCGAGGAATTTCATAATACTATTATTTACAGATGGGTGGAAACGAAGTCCTCCCTTATAAGGTCCGAGATCGCTATTGAACTGAACGCGGAAACCTCTATTTACTTGCACCTTACCTTTATCATCTTCCCACGCTACGCGGAAGGAAATAATTCGTTCTGGCTCTGTGATTCGTTCAAGAATTCCGTTTTCCATGAATTCGGGATGCTTAGCAAAGACGGGACGAAGAGAATCAAAAATCTCTCTTGTCGCTTGTAGAAATTCCTTCTCATCTGGATTCCTTTTTTTCACCAATTCATATACATTATGAACGTAATCATTTGCTCGTTTGCGATTATTATATTCTACCTCATCAACCTTTGTCATTTGCGATCATCCCTTTCCTTAGTTGTTAATTAAAAACTGTTGACTGACCAGTCGCTCATTTACTCAGAGACTATGATTTCAAAATACTTGTATGTTAAGAGAGTAAATTCTACTAATATAAATTGAATTTTAATTGTTCGAAATATTTCTTTGTATTCCAATATTATCACTGAAAAGATAGCAAGTTACAAGATTTTTTTAGAATATCTCAATTTTGACTTAACTTTTGTGTCAATTTTATGTACTATATTAAACTTTATCATTTACATTCGACTGAATTCAGAGTATCATTAGACTATTCAAACAAACTACGTGAAGTTCTAAATGTAAGCGCATACACATACTAGTGAGAACAATACGAAAAGAAAGAGGCGAAGCGCCATGACAAAGAAAACAGGTACAATTCGATCAATCCTAGGAGCGAACCTCCTCCTCATCATGACTTTTGCTTTCCTACCTGCTTTACTCGTAAATCCAGATATGGATGTGTTCCAAAGCGCTATGAAATTATTAAATAACGAGTGACAACTCATATGACAGAGCCTTTCCTTTTATTTAAGGAAAGGCTCCTATATTTATCGCTTGCGAATAGTAAAGCGATCTTCTAATAACAACCAATTTTGCGGGAATGCTAGCCCGAGTTTCCAGTACATGATTCCACGCAACTTAAATTTCTTCAGCAAGTTAAACTTTTCATTGATGCTTCGTGCATCTTCAAACCACACTTCATGTTCGGTTCCAGTTTCATCGTAATACGTATAATGTGGCGCTTGGGCTAATGCGTCGTATTCAATAGCGACATTCTGCTCGATTGCCAGATTAGTCGCCATCCGTGGACTTAATGCTCTGGCGGCTTTACTGTCCGATTGACCAAATGGAGCTGTCCAATCATAACCGTATAGATTTTGTCCTAAAAACACTTTTTCATTCGGGATTTGACTTACGGCGTATTCCACTACTTTTGTGACTGGACCGATTGGGCTCACAGCTTGTGGTGCACTATACGTATATCCCCATTCATACGTCATCAATACAACGAAATCTGCAATCTCTCCATGTGCTTTATAATCATGGGCGCCATAAATACCTGTCGTTACTTCCCCAGCTTTTGGTGCAAGTGCTGTGGAAATTGTCAGGCCCGCTTTATGAATTTGATCACGCGCATTACGTAATAATTGATTATATAATTCCCGATCTTCTGGGAATAATAACTCAAAGTCGAAGTGAATATCACTATAGCCGATTTCTTTTGCTACTTCAATGGCACTTTGAATCATTTGGTTTTGTGCAGCTTGATCGGTAAAAATCACATGCGCCAAATCCGCACTGAATGAATAGTTTTCTAAATTGGTCAGCACTAGTATATTTTGAGCACCTGCATTTTCTGCAATAGTCGGAATATCGGCGAGCGCTGGTGCTTTGAGTGATCCGTCACGTTGTACTTCATAGCTAAACATTGCGAGATACGTGAGACCATCCACACGTTCACGAACTTCCGCCAGCATATCTTGACTGACAGGATTACGCGGTTCTACATATAATAATGAATCAATTAACGTTTTCACTTCTTGTGGTATATACAGACGCTGACCGATCATTAACATTCTAGTAGGGTCGATTGCATTAATTTGCGCCAAGCGCGCAACTGTTAAACCGTATCTCTGTGCAATTGTATATAGGCTATCTCCAGGTCGCACCCAGTAATAAGAACCTATTATTGGAATGACAAGCGCTTGTCCCACAGCTAATCGTATTTCGCTCTCTAATTCATTAACTTCTGCTATTTGTTCGTATGGCACACCGTATATGTTACCAATTTCATATAAACTCTCCCCTTGCGAAACTACATGAATCTGCATGTATCCCCACTACCCTTCTTGAGTTCTATCCTTATGATATGATGGTGCGTTACAAACTATGCATGAGTCGTGAATGCCATCTCATATGTATAGGATTTCGATGATTTCACATACTACTCTCGATGTACATGACAATTGAAGGAGGAAATAAATTTGACAAATCAATTCGAAACATCTCAACACATGCAAGGCGGAGCGGTACCACCATCGATGAATCACGGGGGACATGAGTTATTTGATGTTAAAGAGATACTAAGCGCGACCGTTGGAGCATTAAACCAAGCAATGATTTTACGTCCACACGTCCAAGATCCAGAACTTCTCGATATTCTTGATCGACAATACCGATTCACGCTGGATGAGTACAATATCCTTGTCGAAAGTTTTAAGACAGGCAAAGATCCTTCACATCCTACACAGCGCTATCAAATGAAAGCAAGCAGCGATTTCATTTACGGCATGAAAGAAAAAGCACCTGCTAAACCTATTCAATCTACAGGTGAAATCAGTGATGAAATCATCTCCGGATTTTTGTTGGGCGCTACAAAAGAAGGCGCTACAGGCAAAACGGCTGCTTCATTAGAAGTATGTAATCCAGTCGTTCGCCGTGTACTTGCAGATTCTGTGCCCAACTGTATAGAAATGGCATACGAGTTGTCCATTTACCAAAACAAACATCAATATTATCAAGTTCCACAATTAAATGATCAGGACATGAATATGTTGCTAAATTCTTTTGCGCCTTCCCAAGGTCAACCGGGTATGCCAAACAACCTGCAATAAGTTAACGATTCAAGCAGATGGGGAAAAACTCCATCTGCTTTTTGCTATTACACTCGTTATATTTGTATACTAAGTAGAAGCATACAAAAGAGGAGTGTCTATATGAAAGTTGCGATCTTTGATTTTGATGGTACGTTGTACACTAAAGAAACTTTTAAATTACTCATGGAGCAATTAAAAAATCATCCTACTTACAAGCAGTATTATAGGAAGTTCTACCGTTCAATATTACCACTTTACATTCGCTATAAATTAAAAATACTGCCTGAATCTGTCATGAAAGAGCGCTCGATGCACCTTTATCTTAAAGCCTTAGACTCATTAACGATGACGGAACTACATGAGTTTTTCAAAGGCATGCATAACGTTATGATGCCGGACTTTAACGAACAAGTCATTAATCGACTGGCAAAGCACCGAAAAGATGGATACCATGTCTTGCTCGTTTCTGGAGCCTATACTCCTTTCTTAAAAGCAGTTACAAGTCACCTAATATTTGATCGAATTATTGGCACAGACATCCCGTCAAATGGCGAACAACTTGCAATGGATCAGCCCTTATTACATATTCAAGGTACACGTAAAAACGAACAAATTTACCAAGCACTACAAGGAGAAACTATCGACTGGGACAATAGCTTTGCCTATGGAGACAGCATTTCCGACCTTCCAGTTTTAGAGAAAGTTGGCTCCCCTGTAGCAGTTCGTCCAGATGAAAAACTTACTGTCGTGGCCAAACAAAGAAATTGGGAAATATTATAAAAAACGCGAAGAGCTCTGAATATGTCAGAGCTCTCCACGTTAAGTCGATTTTAATGTATTAATATATAAACTACCATCTGTCTGAATTTCTGCATAGAGAACATGCTCAGGCTTAGAAATCCCCTGCTTTTTTAATTGTTCTGTTAGCCAAGTATCGGTCAATTGAAGTTCTCGCATACTTTTCTCTTCTACTTTCCCATTAGTAATAATTTCAGTCGGAATATATTTTGGCGTTGGTGATGGAGCTTTGACATCTTTCTTTGTCGCATATTTCTCGCCCGTATTTAGCATGACACTCAAATTACCATTCGTTTCGAATATCGCGTAATTGACATCCTTCATCGAAAATACCGACTGCTCTCGTAGCAACATATTTAAATCATTGAAACTCAACCGTAATTTACGCATGGAACCTTCTAGGATTTTTCCATTTTGAATGACAATTATCGGTTTATCATCGAGTAATACGCGAAGTTTGATGGATTTGAATGATAAAAAGTTAGCAATAATCGTTAACACTGCCCATAAAACCATTCCATATAAGCCATTTAAGAAAGGTGTTTCAGACTCTCCCGCCAAGTTGGCTGCAATCGAACCAATCGTTATGCCTGTTACATAATGAAAGAAAGTCAGCTGAGACACTTGTTTCTTCCCCATGAAGCGCGCTAAGATCAACAGTACAATAAATGAAATCACCGTTCGTAAAGTCATTTCCCAAAAAGCCAATTCCCAAAATTCATCTATGTTCACTGCATACACCTCCAGTAGTCGGAGTATGTGCAAACTATAGAAATTTATACTGCAATTCTTTTAACTCCAGTTGTAAGGAGTTTTTTGGTAGACATAGTAATTGAGCCAATTAGAGAATAATAAATGCGTGTGGGAACGCCAAGTATTCATAGGTTCTTTTGATGGATCATCATTCGGATAATAATTTACAGGAATGTCAATATCAGCACCTTTTTCTACATCGCGAGCATATTCATCCCCCAAGGTATGTGCATCGTATTCTAAATGTCCAGTTACCATAATATGCTTTGCATCATTTGAGATCACAATGAATGCACCTGCCTCTTCAGAAGCAGAAAGTAGAGTCAAATCGGGATGACTCTTTATTTCTTCTAATGAAACCCCCGTATGGCGTGAGTGTGGCGCTACAAATACATCATTGAATCCGCGTGCCAAGTTCACTGTCGGATCGGTAATATCATGTGAAAACACTCCAAAACATTTCTTTGACAACTCGAACTTGTCAATTCCGTAATGATGATAAAGGGCCGCTTGTGCCCCCCAGCAAATATGGAGCACTGATGTAACGTTCGTTTTTGTCCATTCCATGATCTCTTCTAACTCTTTCCAATAGACTACATCTTCAAATTGTAAAAGTTCGATTGGCGCACCTGTGATGATCATACCGTCAAAACGACGAGCTTTAACATGTTCAAAAGTAGTATAGAAGGTTTCTAAATGAGTCTGACTGACGTTTTTTGAAACATAGGATGCTGTATTGAGGAATGTGACATTCACTTGTAATGGTGTATTTCCAAGCAATCGAAGCAATTGTAACTCAGTCTTCTCTTTTTCTGGCATCAAGTTCAAAATCAAAATATTGATTGGACGGATATCCTGTGTTGTGGCACGTTCTTCATCCATAATAAAGATTTTCTCTTCTTTCAATAATTCTCCTGCTGGTAGATGTTTCGGTATATTAATCGGCATACTATTTCCCCCTTAACGTTCTATTATTACTATTTCTATACAAAAAACCCTCATTTCTATTAGATAAGAAAATGAGGGTTGACTGTTCACCGTTCTTATCTCTCAAGACAACAATCTTGTTGGAGGTAGCACCTTCCTGTATGCACAGAGGTTGCTGAAGCTTCATCAGGCCAATTCCCTCAGCTTCTCTTGATAAGAAATATTTAATTACTGACTATTATAGCATTAATAATTTAATTGTATAGCAGAATTGTCAAATTGTTCTGCGCATTTTAGTTTTGTAAATTGTAGATGGTCTATTTTTGTGTATAATAGAAATTACCAACTACTTTTCTTCGAGGAGGAGCTTATGAAATCTTTAGGTATAGTTCGTAAAGTTGATCATCTCGGCAGGATTGTCATTCCGAAAGAACTTCGGAATTCTATGTCGATCGATCAAGGTGACCCTATCGAAATTTTCGTAGAGGATGACAGAATTATATTGAGAAAATATCAGGTCAACAGAGCATGTTTTATCACCGGCGATGTGATGGATGAAAACAAGCAATTGTCGAACGGTCTATACATCAGTCCACGAGGCGCAAAAATCCTTATAGAGCAACTGAAAGATTTCACATAATACAAATATATAAGAACTATTGTAAAATCTTTTCTTATAAAAAAGGACCGAAAACAACAGTTACAGTTGTCTTCAGTCCTTTTGTTTAATTGTCTCTTGATCCACTCATAGAGAATTATTGCATTACGTTAAACTATTAATAAACTCCTCAATCTCTTCTTTAGTTTTACGATTCTTACTTACCAAACGACCTTTTTCTGTTCCTTCGCTAAATGCCACAAAACTAGGAATACCGAATATATCCAACTGACTGCAAAGCTCTATAAATTCATCACGATCAACCGAGATGAACTCATACTCTGCAAACTCAATTTCTAGTGTAGGTAAGAATGGTTCAATCACTCTACAATCTGGACACCAGTCTGCAGTGAATAAGAAAATTACTCTTTCTTCCTGTTTAAGTTGCTCAAATTGCTCTAGAGATTCTAATTTTTTCAATTTCCAACACTCCTCTTTACGAATAGTATAAGCTCACTATAACACTTTTATCTGTACTTCTTCTCTTTAGACGACTTAAGCAAATTCCTTTCACTCAGTTCAATTAAAGATGTTTTTTTATAATTAACTCCCCAAACACGAACGTTCACAAATAATTCAATAATTACGTTCGCATTTAACTGTTTTTCGGATTTTCGAGAAAAGCAATTGACAATAGTTTTTGACGTGTTATGATTAGTTCTAAATTAATAGTTGTTAAACAATTTTGACGAAGAGATACCTTCCTAAAAAGGATTTTCCAGAGAGCTGATGCAAAGGTGAAAGTCAGCAAATTCTGAGGTTGGGGGCACTTCTGAATTGATTAGCTGAACTTTTTTAGTAGGCTGATCCGTCACATGCACGTTACGCATCCTGAATGAAGGCTGCAATTGCAGCAAACAAGGGTGGTACCGCGTTAGTTTATCGAGCTTTTCGCCCCTTACTTATACGTAAGGGATGGAAGGCTTTTTTATTTTACCTATAAGGGGGGTAGCGCGCAACATACATATACGAACGACTGCACCTAGTTTCTACAAAAACACCCACTACAAACTATCGAAGGAGAGAATGAATATCATGGCTTTTAAAATACTTATTAGTGACCCACTTAGCGAGGACGGAATTTTCCCATTACGACAAGCAGAAGGTTTTGAAATTGTAATGGAAACGGACATGACACCAGATCAGCTGAAAGAGCGTATTAAAGATTTCGACGCACTACTAGTACGTAGTCAGACAACAGTTACAAAAGAATTGTTGGAAGCAGCTGATCAATTAAAGATCATCGGTCGTGCTGGTGTAGGTGTCGATAATATCGATTTGGACGCAGCTACCGAAAAAGGAATTATCGTTGTCAATGCTCCGGACGGCAACACAAACTCTGCAGCTGAGCACACAGTCGCAATGATGATGTCTATGGCACGCAAAATTCCTCAAGCTTTCAACTCGTTGAAAAATAATAAATGGGATAGAAAATCATTCCTTGGTGTGGAATTGAAAGACAAAACTTTAGGAATCATCGGGCTCGGTCGTATTGGTGCTGAAGTTGCAAGACGCGCAAGAGGACAACGCATGAATGTAGTAGCATATGACCCGTACCTAACAGAAGATGTTGCAAAGAAATTGGGTATTGAAATTGGAACAGTAGATGAAGTGCTCGAAGTAGCAGACTTCATTACAGTTCACACACCTTTACTTAAAGAAACCCGTAGAATGATCAACAAAGAAGCATTTGAGAAAATGAAAGACGGCGTACAAATTATCAACTGTGCACGCGGTGGAATTATTGACGAAGATGCTCTATACGATGCAATCGTTGCTGGTAAAGTGGCGGGTGCAGCATTGGACGTATTCGAAGAAGAGCCATTCCTCGACCACAAATTATTGACATTACCTGAAGTAATTGCGACTCCACACTTGGGAGCAAGTACATTCGAAGCACAGGAATCAGTAGCAGTCGACGTAAGCCGCGACGTAGTGAACTTCTTGACAATCGGATCTGTTCGTAACCCAGTAAACTTGCCATCTGTTTCTCGTGATGTGTTGGCAATAATAGAGCCATTCTTCGATCTTACAGAGAAGTTGGGTATGTTCTTATCACAAATCCAAAACTCCGTTATCCATGAAATCAATATTCAATATGCTGGCGAATTGGCAAACTACGATGTGCGCGCACTAACTCGTAATACAGTCAAAGGTCTTTTGAAGCGTAACCTTGGAGAAACTGTTAACGATGTAAATGCGAAGTTATTGGCTGATCGTTACGGCATTAAAGTAAATGAACAAAAAACAACTACTGGTAAAGGTTTCTTGAACTTGATTACAGTAGAAATTGTTACTGAGAAAGGTGTTCGCAAAGTAGCGGGTACACTTCTAAATGGTCTTGGTGCACGTATTGTAAAAGTGGACGATTATGTAGTGGATGTAATTCCAAGCGGTCACTTATTATTTATCCGACACAGAGACCAGCCAGGTGCAATTGGTCGTGTAGGGACACTTCTAGCAGAAGAGAATATCAACATTGCCGCAATGCAAGTTGGACGTTCCACTGAAGGCGGATATGCTATCATGATGTTAGCTGTCGACAACCACGTTGAGTCGGTTTCTATCAAGCGTATCAAAGAAGTTCAAAATATAAATGATGCAAAAGCAATCGATCTATAAGAATGAAAACCTCCTGCTGATATATTTTCAGCTGGAGGTTTTTTTATGTACGATCGACAAAGAAATCAAATCCCATAGCAGTCAGAATTCCGAACACTAAACACCAAAGCGCAATACTGATCGCTGACCAAATTGCCGTATTCATTTTCTTTGCGCCTAATACAAGACCAATAAAAGCCGCGATGTGTGTTCCGATCAAAATTGGACCCGCTAGTGCTAAAACCGGTAATCCATATATGTTCATAATTTGTTCTGCACGTTGTTGACGTTTCGACTCGCCTTTTCCCTTCTTCTGTTTTCTACGTGCCATCCATTCCTTAATTCGTTGGAAACCAACAATCAACAGAAGAATTGTTGTCATATTACCGGCAAATGAAAGAATGATTACCCACATAGGTGATAGACCTCGAATAATACCTAACGGCACGACAATCATAATTTCTATCCACGGTATAGCCGCTCCTAAAAACACCAATAAATATTCTAGCATCCAATACCTCCTTGCTGTACGATCAGCTAAAAATAAGTTAAATAGAATCAAAACCGATGAGATCATCTCATCGGTTTTCTAATGTGCTAAGTATAGGGAAAAGACCATGTAAATTATCGATTTCATAAGTAGGTTTCACTTCATCATTCGGAAGCTTATTTTCACGATTAATCCATACATTACGCATACCAATACGACTTGAACCTAAAATATCTGTCATTAAGTTATCACCTATCATTAACGCTTCATCTGCTTGTGCACCGCTTAAATTAAGAACATGCTTGAATATAGATGCGTCAGGTTTTCCTTTACCAAATGCACCAGAAACGATAATATGATCAAAGTAACTAGGGATTTCAGGTGAAATTGTTAATTTAATCTGTTGTAAACTTGGTGAACCGTTTGTCAAAAGAATTAACTGATAGTTACCCTTCAATTTATCCAATACTTCATACGTCTCTTCATATATATAGGGGCTATTCTTACGCTCTTTTGGAAACACATCCGCTAATTCCCAACCAAACGCTTCATCATCAACCCCTAATTTCTTTAAGCCATTGACCCAAGCTCCCTTTTGGTAGCCAGGAACAATCTCTTTCATCTTCTGAAACTCTTCTCCTTCATCGTCAAAGACACCCCATAATCCTTCAAAAGGATTAATTCCGATATTTTGAGTATGTGGAAATGTCTCATATGTAGCATACAAGTCTCTTGCTTCCTGACGCACAGCATGCTCAAGTTCTACTGGATTGACTCCTGTTTTCTTTGTCGCATATTCACATGTTTTTTGAAATGCCATAGAAATACTCTTGGCATCCCATATCAATGTATCATCCAGATCAAAAATCAATGTTTTAATCATCGTGACATCCCCTTTGCAATTATAATAATTCAGTTATATCCTACTCTTATTATACACATTATTTATATGATTTGTTAGTACGTTCCCTAAACCGCGGGCTATACACAGATTATTTTGTACAGTCGTGCATATATTTCAAAGTGTAAGGGAACCTACTGAATAGGAGGTGAGCTGGAATTGGGACAACATTACTTTATCGGCATCTCTATTGCTCATCCTGTTGATGACATAGCCCAGCAATTTCGTACAGAATACCAATTAAACGAGAAATACAAAGTAATTCCGCACGCTAAAGATTTACATTTGACTATGCGCTATATCGGAGAGCTTGACGAGGCTAAGCTCCCATGGCTGAAATCCAGTCTACAGAAAATCGCTACATCGCATACAGAGTTCACAGTGTACTTGCAAGGTTTATCATTTTTTGGATCTGCAAGTGGACCACGTGTCGTTTTTCTAGCGGTTCAGAATTCCGACACTTTATGCGAACTACAAAGGCAAATCGCTAGACGTACAGAGAAGATCCTTGAGTTGGAAAAAGACACTCGTTTCGTTCCGCATATCACGATAGCTAAAAAACGCAAGACCACTGAAAAAATGCAATTAGAAAAAAAGTCTATAGAACCTGTTCCTATTACAATAGCAGGTTTCACATTGTTTAAAATTCATCCTAAGAAAAGCCCCTCTTATGAAGCCCTCGCGTATTTTCAATTAAAAAAGAGTTGATTGCACACTACGCAATCAACTCCTTACTATGAACTTAACTTCATACATTTAATTCCTAATTTAACTAGTTTACACATAGAATTTTCAACTCAGGCCAAACATCATCTTGTAACCGCGAATTGCTTTATAAGCCACTTGATTATTCAGTAAATTTTTACATAGTATGATATGAATTTTTTCTTTCGTCAGAATGGTATTTATTTTGTTTTTCTAGTATACTAGAATTTCATGACTCTTGAGAGATGTACTCAAGGTGATTTTGTATTTCTACATAAATTTACAATATATTAGTACAAATTGCAGTAAGAGACTGAAGCAGTTAGGACGTGTTACTCGTGTCAACAGAACTTTTTATTACAACGGACTTTCAACGCCGATGGGTCAATGAATTGACTGAGGCAGGTCCGTTTTTCAGCGGCTTTTCAGAACGATCTGATGAGCTTTCAAAATTCCCACAAGAGAATATAGAAAAACTCATAAAAATGGGTTATACGACGTTAACCTTACCTAAAGAGTTCGGAGGTGAGGGGATCACAGTGACGGACATGGTGCTCTTACAGGAGACCATCGCTCGTTTTGACAGTGCTACCGCTCTTGCTATCGGCTGGCATCAGGGAGTCATTGGCGAACTGTATGAGAATCGTAAATGGACGGAAGAACAATTAGCACAGTTTAGTGAAGCGGTTCAACAAGGCGCACTTGTTAATCGTTCCGTTACTGAAGCTCAAACTGGCAGCCCTACGCGTGGCGGTCGACCACAAACGACTGCTGTTCGCACTGAGAGTGGCTGGATGATTTCAGGTGAAAAGACGTTTACGACTATGGCGCCTGCCCTTACCCATATACTTGTATCTGTTTGGATTGAAGAAAAGCAGAAAACAGGCTTTTTCTTGTTGCCAAGTGACGCAAACGGTCTCTCCATTAGAGATACTTGGCATATGATTTCAATGCGCGGTACCGAAAGTCAGACGCTTGTACTGGATCAAGTGATAGCAACGGATGATCAGTTAGTAGAAGTGAATGAAGCACCTCGCGGCAACAATCAAAACGGCTGGCTTCTTCATATTCCCGCATGTTACATGGGAATTGCCCAAGCCGCACGTGATTATGCGGTACACTTTGCAGCAACTTATCAGCCAAACAGCCTCAATGAACCCATCGCTTCCCTTTTCAGTATCCAAACACAAATTGGGAAGATGGATTTAGAACTGATTAAGGCACGCCATTTACTTTATGATATCGCGAGAATTTACGATGATCCTGCTCGTCGAGTTCATTTACAAAATGAACTGGGGGTAGCGAAGTCGATTGTAACGAATAGCGCGATCGAAATTGTTAACTTAGCGATGCGTATTGTAGGTGCGAAAAGCTTGGAAATGTCCAATCCTCTTCAGCGATATTATCGCGATGTACGAGCTGGTCTTCACAACCCACCGATGGATGACATGACGATTACAAAGCTCGCACAAGCAGCAATTAGTGGACAACAATGATTAAACGTCTACTCGTGAGCGGTTATAAAGCCCATGAATTAGGAATTTTCAATGAAGATCATCAAGGTATTCCTATTATTAAAAAAGCGTTAACAGATCAATTGCTAGCTCTTCTAGACCAAGGACTCGAATGGGTTATCGTCAGTGGACAACTTGGAGTGGAAACGTGGATTATTGAATGTGTGTGGGATTTGCAAGAAGACTACCCCAACTTACAATACGCGGTCATTACGCCATTTCTTGATCAACAATCAAAATGGAATGAAATAAAACAAGAAACATATGAACAAATCCTATCACTCGCAGATTATTCAGTGAGTCTGACAAACAAACCGTATGAAGCACCTTGGCAATTTGTAGAGAAGAATAAGTTTCTACTTCGAAATTCAGATGCTTTGTTACTGGTATATGATGAAGAAAATGAAGGTTCACCGAAGTTCCTTAAGAAAATGGCAGTACAACTAGCTGAAACTACTAACTATGAAGTATTATCAATTACTGCCGATGATTTACAACTCATTGCAGAAGATTTGCAGCGGGAACAATGGGAATAACAAAAAGCGAAATGCCATCAAAACAGGCATTTCGCTTTTTTCTATTTGATTACTTTCAAAACTTGCTTAAATTCATCTGTCCCTGCCTCACCAAGCAACTCATACAAAGCTGTTTCTACACATGTACCTGAGACTCCAAGATGTTTCATCTTTTGTAAGCCGATCATTTTATTAGCTTCTGTTCTAGATGTGACTGCATCCACTACCACTTCTACTTCATAGCCTTGTTTCACAAGATCAGCCGCTGTCATATACACGCAAATATGCGTTTCAATTCCTGCAATTAATACTTGCTTCCTACCCAACTCCTTCAACTGTTTAACAAATTCTTCATTGCCCATTGCACTAAATGTCATTTTGGCAATCGGTTGTTGTTTTTCAAGCAAGTTCGATAACGATTCGGTAGTCGGCCCTAGACCATCAGGATATTGTTCGAGCCATAGTATAGGAATATCCAATACTTGTAATCCTCTGATCAGTTTTTCCAAGTTATCATGTAATTCCTTACTTTCATTAACGATTTGCGCGAGCTTTCCTTGTACATCGACTAATACGAAAACTGTTTGATTTGTTTGCAACATGCTTTATTCATCCCCTTTTCATCATTGTCGCTAGTATAGCATGTTGACAGACTTATTTGAAAAATACGCATCTCTGATTAATTTAGTAAAAAACCGTCTCTCTTCCGTTAGCGAAAGAGAGACGGTTTGGAATGGTTATTAGTTTTGTACTGTCGCTTTTTGTTTTGCTTTTGCTTTCGCTTCAATACGACGAGCATGCAAGATCGGCTCTGTATATCCACTTGGCTGTTCTGCCCCTTTAAATATCAGGTCAGACGCTGCTTGGAACGCGATGGAATCATCATAGTTCGGTGCCATCGGCTGATACAACTCATCATCCGCGTTCTGCTGATCCACTACTTTTGCCATACGCTCCAAAGTTTCTTGTACTTGCTCTTTCGTACAAACCCCATGACGTAACCAGTTTGCAATGTGCTGACTCGAAATACGTAACGTTGCACGGTCTTCCATTAATCCGACATCATTGATATCAGGAACTGTTGAACACCCTACTCCTTGGTCAATCCAGCGAACTACATAGCCCAGGATACCTTGTGCGTTGTTATCTAGTTCAGATTGTACTTCTTCGGCAGACCAATCCGCTTTAGGTGCCAATGGAATGTCAAGGATACCATCGCGGTAATCGATCGAACTGTCAATTCCGGCTTGTACATCTTTAACATTTACTTCATGGTAGTGCAATGCATGCAAAATTGCAGCTGTTGGTGATGGAACCCACGCAGTGCTAGCTCCAGCTTTTGGATGAGCAATTTTCTGTTCAAGCATTGCAGCCATTAAGTCAGGCATTGCCCACATTCCTTTTCCAATTTGTGCGTGTCCTGGTAGACCCGCTCCAATTCCTACTGCTACGTTTGCAGATTCATATGAAGATAGCCATTTAGACGTCTTCATATCCGCTTTGCGAATAACTGGACCTGCTTCCATAGATGTATGGATTTCGTCACCTGTACGGTCAAGGAATCCAGTGTTTATAAATGCAATACGCTCTTTCACTTCATTGATTGCCGATTTCAGATTCAGTGACATTCTACGCTCTTCGTCCATAACTCCGATTTTAATTGTGTTGCGCTCAACACCTAGTAGATCTTCAATACGATCAAATAGTTTATTCGCAAATGCCGCCTCAGCTGGACTATGCATTTTCGGCTTTACAATGTAAATGGAATTGTGGAGGGAGTTTTTAAACTCTGTGTTTTCTTTAAAGTTATGTGTAGCAATCAGCGATGTAAGAACACCGTCCAAGATCCCTTCAGGTACCTCATTGCCATTTTCGTCTAGGATTGCATTATTAGTCATTAAATGACCTACGTTACGTACGAACATCAATGAACGACCACGCAGAGTCAACTCCTTGCCATCTCCGCCTGTATACGTACGATCTGGATTCAATTTTCTTGTAACTGTGTTACTACCGCGCTTGAATGTTGATTCCAAGTCGCCCTTCATTAGACCAAGCCAGTTACGGTATACACCAACTTTATCTTCAGCATCTACTGCAGCAATAGAGTCTTCACAGTCCATCAACGTAGAGAGTGCCGCTTCAAGTACAAGATCTTTCACACCTGCTTTATCACTTTTACCGATTGGATTATTCTTATCGATAGCGATTTCAATATGCAATCCATTATTCACTAACAATACAGCAGTCGGTGCGTCTTCAGAGTCGTTATATCCGACGAACTTGGACTCATCTTTCAATGGAGTCGTGATACCACTTTCAAGCGTTACTTGAAGTTTACCTTCTACAATTTTATAAGCTGTTACTTCTGCATGAGAACCTTCAGCTAAAGGCGCTGCTTGATCTAACAATTTTTTCGCAAAATCGATTACTTTCTGTCCACGAATCGGGTTGTATTGAACGCCAGCTTCAGCACCCGCCTCATTACTAATTACATCCGATCCATAAAGTGCGTCGTATAGACTCCCCCATCTTGCATTCGCTGCATTTAATGCATAACGAGCATTATCGATTGGAACAACCAATTGTGAACCTGCTTGGTTTGCGACTTCATTGTCAACGTTTGCTGTTGTCACTTTGAAATCTTCAGGAACTGGCTCTAAGTAGCCAATTTCTTCTAGAAATTCTTTATATTTAGCGAAATCAATTTCGCTTTTATTATTTTGATGCCATTCGCTAATGGTCTTTTGCAATTCATCACGTTTTTCTAATAGCGCTTTGTTTTCAGGAGTAAGTTCATGAATGAGCGAATCAAAATTTGTCCAAAATTGATCACTTTGGACTTCTAAGTCCGGAAGAACTTCTTCGTTTACGAAGTTATATAGTTCTGTTGCGACTTGCAATTTACCTACTTTTTCATAGTTTGTCATGGATAAAAGCCACCCCTTAATGTTTTTTGCGCTATTCTGTTGTATAACATATAGCGATGAACACCTATCATCATCCATTATTCAGCAACACCCCATAGCCTGTCGATCATAAATCGACACATAACAGACGAATGACTTCTTCACTTGAAGACGTGTTAGTACATATCATACCTAAAGTCTAGTTGACTTTCAACTGAATTGTGTAAATTTTCACATCACGGTTAATTACGTCTGAGTCTAGCTATTGACATCAGTTATATAACAGTAGAGGTAATATACTGTTTCATCATTTCACTACGCCATTTGTTCTTTAGGTACCCGCCACTAAATTCAGATAGCAAGTTGACACACTATTTTGCATGTGATAGTTTTAGAGACAATCATCTGAATTGAATAGTTTGAAAAGTAGGTGGAATGAAAATACTTTCATTTCTTAAAAGGGAATCCTTTTCTTGGAGCGGTCCCGCCACTGTGAAGACGCCCATGCGTCCAGCCAGACACCTGCCTATTTTTCATGACGCTTAATCCTACGATGAATAGGGAAGTGTTAGACAGAAGCAGTCTATAAACGCATGCTATTTTTAGCATGTTATTTTATATGTACTCGTTTTTCTAACATCTCCCCTAGAGATGTTTTTTTATTATAAAAAATCAAGGGGGAATTTATCCATGGTAAAAAGTAGTATAGCGGGCTATCCGGTCATAGGTGAAAATCGTGAGTGGAAACGCGCACTTGAGGCATTTTGGTCAAAGAAGATTTCAGAAGATGAACTTCTTCAAACAACGAAAGAGATTCGCTTGGCGAACTTAAAAAAACAGCAAGATGCCGGAATTGATTTCATTGCTGTAGGCGACTTCACATTGTATGATCGTGTACTTGATACGTCTGCAATGTTCGGAATCATTCCTTCACGCTATAACTGGAAAGGCGGACAAGTTTCCACATCCACATACTTTTCGATGGCTCGCGGTAATGATGAGGCAGTCGCTTCAGAAATGACAAAATGGTTCAATACGAACTATCACTATATCGTGCCTGAATACGAAGGTCAGCGTTTTGAACTAACTGAAAATAAACCGCTAGCTGCTTATCGTGAAGCAAAGAAAGAACTAGGTATTGAAGGTAAACCCGTTCTACTTGGCCCCTATACATTATTGAAATTATCTAAAGGGTTTGAGGATAATGATGTACCATCTATCATCCTGCAATTGATCCCACTTTATCAAAGAGTACTCCAGGAATTACAGGATGAAGGAGTACAATGGGTTCAAATCGATGAGCCAATTTTATGTACATCAATCAGCTCAGATGAAATGAAAACTGTTACAGAAATTTATTCACAACTGACAAATAATCTAAGCGGACTGAATATTCTTCTACAGACATACTTTGATTCAGTTGAACATTATACAGAAACGATTGCGTTACCTGTTGCAGCGATCGGACTCGATTTCGTCCACGGACGCGAGAAAAACTTAGATAACCTGAAGCAACATGGCTTCCCAAAAGACAAAGTACTTGCGGCAGGGATTGTAGATGGACGCAACGTATGGCGTTCTAATTTACAAAAAAAGCTTACATTGACTGAAACAATCCAACAGCAAGTTTCACCTGATAAATTATGGATTCAACCTTCATGTAGCTTGCTCCACTCACCTGTCACGACTCGCTCGGAACAGAAACTAGATCAAACCATCTTGAACGCATTAGCATTTGCTGATGAGAAGATGGAAGAAATCAAAGCTATTCAAACAGCTCTACAATATGGAAAAGAAAAATTCACTAAAGTATTTGAAGACAGTGAAGCAGCATTGACTGCATTTAATGCCCTTCCTGCTCGCAATAATAAAGAAGTACGCGAAGCGACTTCCGGAAGTCTACTTTCTGACAGTAAGCGAAACCTTCCATTTGCAGAACGTAAAGTGAAGCAACAGGAAAAATTCCAATTGCCACTACTTCCCACTACAACAATCGGTAGTTTCCCACAAACGCCAGAAGTACGGGCTACACGGAATAAATGGAGAAAAGGTGAAATTACGAATCAGCAATACAAAGATTTCGTTAATGCCGAAATCAAAGAATGGATCGATATCCAAGAGGACTTAGGACTTGATGTATTGGTGCATGGTGAGTTTGAACGTACGGATATGGTGGAATATTTCGGAGAAAAGCTTGACGGATTTGTCTTTACTGAAAAAGCATGGGTACAATCCTACGGTTCACGTTGTGTTAAGCCTCCAATCATCTTCGGAGACGTTGCGTTCACTAAACCCATGACTGTGGAAGAATCCGTTTATGCGAAATCCCTTACAGATCATGAAGTAAAAGGAATGCTCACGGGTCCTGTCACTATTTTAAACTGGTCATTCGTTCGTGACGACTTGTCGAGAGAAGAAGTGACAAACCAAATTGCACTCGCTTTGCGTAAGGAAATTGAAGCGCTTGAAGCAGCCGGCATTCATATGATCCAAGTTGACGAGCCAGCACTTCGAGAAGGTCTTCCATTAAAGAAAGCTGAGTGGAAACACTATCTGGATTGGGCTGTTAATGCTTTCCGCGTATCCACAGCATCAGTCGAAGATACGACGCAAATTCATACACATATGTGCTATTGTGATTTCAATGACTTTATCGAAGCGATCAGCGCACTGGATGCAGACGTCATCTCTATTGAAACTTCACGTAGTCACGGCGACTTGGTCGAGGCTTTCAATGAGTATCATTATGACAAAGGAATCGGTCTAGGTGTCTATGACATCCATAGCCCACGCGTCCCTGCAGTCGAAGAGATGACAGAGATTATCAACAAAGGTCTTGAAGTGCTAGAGCCTAACCAGTTCTGGATCAACCCGGATTGTGGTTTGAAGACAAGAAAGCGTGAAGAAACAGTTGCAGCATTGAAGAATATGGTAATTGCCACTGTACAGGCACGAGAAAAGTTAGGCGTAGTAGCGGCAAAATAACGAATTTAGTACTGTCTAAGAAACCAATATGGTTTCTTAGACAGTTTTTTGTTCATAGAGATTGTAATAGAGCAACTCGCATGGGTGTTGGGGATGATACATTCATTCGCTAACCCCTTTCAATCTTGCACTTGAATTTGAATTATACATAATAAAAGAGGACATCCCATGAAGTATAGTAACTTCCGGGACATCCTCTTTTCACTCTGTTATTAATCAATCAAACTGCTTTGTTAGGTTCGCCATCTCAATAGCAGACACCGCTGCGTCCCAGCCCTTGTTCCCCGCCTTAGTCCCTGCACGCTCGATTGATTGCTCAATTGTATCCGTTGTGAGCACCCCAAAGATTACAGGGATACCTGATTGCATACCAGCTTGTGAAACACCTTTTGCCACTTCATTACAAACAAAGTCAAAATGAGGAGTCGCACCACGGATGACCGTGCCTAGTGTAATGACTGCGTCATACTTTTTAGAATCCGCCATTTTCTTTGCGATTAACGAGATTTCAAACGCACCAGGCACCCATGCTATGTCTACATCCGCTTCATCTACACCATGACGTTTAAATGCGTCTTGTGCACCAGAAAGTAACTTCCCTGTGATGAACTCGTTAAACCGCCCTACGACGATACCTACTTTTAAACCAGTACCTACTAAATGTCCTTCGAATAAATTACCCATTTTTCATCTCTCCTCATAAAGTTAATAAATGACCTAGTTTTTCCGCTTTTGTGTGTAAGTATTTTTCGTTTACTTCATTAAATGGTAGCTGGATCGAGACGCGTTCCACCACTTCCAATTCATATCCTTTTAAACCAGCAATTTTCTTCGGATTATTCGTCAGCAAACGCATTTGCGTAATACCGAGTTCACGAAGAATTTGCGCGCCGATACCGTAATCACGCAAATCAGCAGCAAATCCAAGTTTTTCATTCGCTTCTACCGTGTCATAGCCTTGTTCTTGCAGTTCATAGGCTTTCAGTTTATTCATCAAACCTATGCCTCTGCCCTCTTGACGCATATACAACAATACGCCGCGACCTTCTTCTTCAATTTGAGAGAGAGCCGCTTGCAGTTGCGGACCACAGTCACAACGGCATGATCCAAAGACATCGCCTGTTAAGCATTCTGAATGAACTCTCACTAAGACCGGCTCTTCTGTCGTAACGTCGCCCTTTATCAATGCAACATGTTCTTTGCCTGTCATAGTCTCGGTATAGCCGACCATGCAGAACTCTCCATAGTCCGTTGGCAGCTTGATTTCTGCTTCACGTATGACTAGATGCTCTCGCTGTAGACGGTAATGAATGAGGTCTTGAATGGTGATTAGTTTCAAATCTAATTCTTCAGCCATCTGACGTAACTCTGGCACACGCGCCATCGTTCCGTCTTCACTCATGATTTCACAAATTACACCTGCAGAAGCGCTGCCTGCCAATCGCGCCAAATCTATCGCAGCTTCAGTATGTCCCGTACGTTCCAGTACACCACCTGATTTCGCTACGAGTGGAAATATATGTCCAGGACGTTTGAATTCACCTGCTGTTGCATTCGGTTCCATCATTTTGACGATTGTATCTGCACGTTCAAATGCACTGATTCCGGTATGGGTGGAGTGGTGATCGATACTGATTGTAAACGCCGTACCATGTGAATCCGTATTGTTATCGGTCATCATCTGCAAGCCTAGTTGGGCTGCTTTCTGTTCTGTTATCGGTACACAAATCAAGCCTCGACCTTTCGTTGCCATGAAGTTGATGATTTCAGGCGTAATCTGGTCGGCCAATGCCACGAAATCCCCTTCGTTCTCTCGATCTTCGTCATCCACTACGATCACAACTTTACCTTGTCGTAAATCTTCTAATGCTTCTTCAATTGTATGAAACATCCACATTCACTCCTTCACATAAATCCATGTTGTTGTAAAAAATCCTTCGACATTGTTTGACCCGCATCTTGTCTCTTTCGCAACATATTCTCAACATATTTCGCAAGCATATCGCATTCAAAGTTGACTACATCCCCTACCGGCTTTTTCGAAATGACTGTCATTTCCTGCGAATGTGGAATCAACGAAATCGTAATATCCGTATCTTTCACTTCGAAGATCGTCAATGAAGTACCATCCAATGCGATAGAGCCTTTATGTAATAAATAGGGATCATATCCTTGCGGTAATGACAGGCGTATATATAATGCATTATCAACTGTTCGCTTATCACGGATCGTGGCTATTCCATCTACGTGTCCCGTGACAAAATGTCCACCGAACCTGCCATTTGCCGCGAGTGCCCGCTCCAAATTCACAGGACTTCCCATCGCTAATTGTCGTAGTGAAGTAGAGGATACGGTTTCAGGCATGACGTCCGCTGCAAATCGGTCTTTCGAAAAGCTCTTTACCGTCAAACAGACACCATTGACTGCGATACTGTCCCCAACTCTCACATCTGTCAATACAAGAGATGCTGCTATCGTTAGTGTCATAGACTGAGCACCAGGTTGTATTTGCTGAACTGAACCAATCTCTTCAATTATTCCTGTAAACATTGTTTAATCACTCTCTTTCGGTACAGCTACGATTTTAATGTCTGGACCGATCATTTCCACACTTTCAAATGTTAGCGGAAGTGCCTCATTCATCATTAGAGGATCCAGCCCGCCAATTGGCGTCAAAGACCCAATTCCACCAAGTAATTTTGGCGCCACATAGCAAATGACTTTCTGTACAGCTCGCGCTTTTACAAATGAAGCATTAATAGCGGCGCCACCTTCTACAAGCAATGTCATGACACCACGTCTTCCTAGCTCTAGTAGAATATCTTCTACAATTAGCTGAGGTTTCTGCATTCGGATGATCTGGACATGCGGCTTCTTGAGTAACTTTTCACGTGATAATTCCGCATATTTTCCGCAAAAAATCCACGTCGGTGCTTCTGCGTTTTGAATGATCTGGCTAGATTCCAGTGTTCGTAAAGATGTATCTAAAATAACTCGAATAGGATGTTGTCCACCTAGGGGCAGTCTGGTGGTGAGAAGAGGATTATCATGAAGAAGCGTTTGCACACCTACTAAAATTGCATCTTGCGTATGGCGAAGCTGATGGACATCGAGTCGCGCTTGCTCACTCGTCACCCATTTGCTATCTCCTTTTGAAGTCGCAATTTTACCGTCTATCGTCATAGCTGTTTTCATTGTCACATGAGGTGTTTTATTTTTAATAAAATGAAAAAATGGTGCATATAGGTTTTTAGCAAGTTCAACGGAAACCGATTCGGTTACTTCTACTCCTGCCTCACGAAGTTTTGCAATGCCTTTACCTGCTACAAGCGGATTCGGATCCGCTGTTGCGACGAAGACACGTTTGATACCCGCTTGAATAACGGCATCTGCACAAGGTGAAGTTTTACCGGTGTGTGAACACGGTTCAAGTGTTACATACAAATCAGCATCCGTTGCTTTGGCTCCAGCCATATCTAGCGCCACTCGTTCGGCATGGCGCTCTCCCGCTTGTAAATGTGCGCCCATTCCAATGATCCGGCCCGCTTTTACGACAACCGCACCTACAGGTGGATTAGGAGAGGTTTGACCTGCCACATTTTCCGCGAGTTGCAAAGCCATTTCCATATAATTTTGATTCATTGAGCAACACTCCAACTTACGGTATTCCTCTAGTGACAATTCTACATACAAAAGCCCCGCAAAAGAGTATGCGGGGCTTGTAACCATGACTAAATAAACGTTATAAACAGTAATGAAAATCATTACATGTAGTATATACGCACTGTTCCTTCTCTCATCCAGACTTTAACTGTCGGCTTTGGAGTTTCACCAAATCCACCTTCTGCTTTATATAAAGCATCCGGGTCACGGACTAAGAGCTTGTAAGCTCATCACCGTCGGTAGGGAATTACGCCCTGCCCCGAAGGAAACTTATTCGATTAATTAAGAGTCTAGCACATGTGATGACTAAATAACAACAACTGAATAATTATTCAGATAAAAATACCCATTTGTCTACTGTAAATCGTTCCACTGCTTCCATGTTTGGGATGTACCCGATTCCATCTCCTGTCGGAACCGTAATATAACCTTCATTAGCCACTACTTCTGGTGTAATAATATCTTGTTCCCAGTAACGTGAAGACCCCGCTGTGTCACCAGGGAGCGTGAAATTAGGTAATGTTGTCAATGCTATGTTTTGCGCTCGGCCAATACCCGATTCCAGCATGCCGCCACACCATACATCGATCCCTTTTGTAGCACAATAATCATGAATTTTCTTCGCTTCTGACAAGCCACCCACTCTACCAGTTTTCACGTTAATAATTTTACAACTACCCAGTTCGATAGCTTTACGCGTATCTTCCAACGAATGAATACTTTCATCTAGACAAATTGGTGTCTTAATTTGCTTTTGTAGTGTTGCGTGATCGATAATATCGTCGGAAGCAAGTGGTTGCTCAATCATCATCAAATTAAACTGGTCCAGTTCTTTCAACAACTCTACATCGTCTAGTGTATAAGCAGAGTTCGCATCTGCCATTAATGGCACATCAGGATAGGCTTCTCGAATGGCGCGAATCACTTCCACGTCATATCCAGGTTTGATTTTCACTTTAATGCGCTTATATCCCTCTTCTATAAATCCATTAATGTTGGCCAATAAATCTTCAACATGTTCTTCAATTCCAATGCTGATACCGACTTCAATACGTTGCCGTTTCCCTCCAAGTGCTGCAGCTAGCGTCATATGGTGATGTTTCGCATATACATCCCATATCGCTCCTTCAATTGTCGCTTTAGCCATATTATTTTTGCGGATATGCCCAAATAAGTCACTAACCTCATCGGGATGTGTAATAGTCTTGCCAAGTACTGCAGGAATCAGGAAATCACGCAGCATGTGAATCGTCGTTTCGGTCGTTTCTTCACTATACCAAGGTGCCGTAAACGCAACCGACTCTCCCCATCCCTCATACCCATCCGCGTCCGTGACAGTTGCCAAAAGAAAATCTTTCTGCTGTATCGTTCCGAAACTTGTTGTAAATGGATGTTTCATCGTCATATTCATTCTACGAATTGTAATCGAGTTAATTTTCATTGGATAAGCTCCTTTAATTTTGCAACGGAATGATGGATCGCTTACAGAAACGATAGTATTGGACAGGTTCTTCTGTTCTGCATACATCGACCAAAGCGAACCCTTCATCACACAGTTGTTGAAATATATTTCTCGTTTCCATTCGCCATTCATAGGCCAATTGCGGATTTTCTTTCTTCATCAATTGAATTTGTTTGGGTACTGGCACTTCTATCGCTTCTGCCTCCAGCCAATCATTCATTTCCGGCAAAAGTACGACAGGGTGTGAATCTTCACTCAAGTGAATTTGAAAAGGACGACTATATGTGAGATCAGGTTGCCATTTCTCTAACACACGCGGACTATCAATCCACCAGGCCACTTGAAAACGATCAGTCGGTAAGCCTTTGTTTAACCCATCGTCCATACTCCCATAGCAATTAACTATATAGTCATAACACACACCGTATAACTTCGCAGTATTTAAGTAGGCGTTGCGACTTTCGAGTGGATCGAATGTCCAGACGATCAATCGATATCCCATTTCCCGCGCCAGACGAAGTTGTTCTTCTTTTAAAAGCTTACCAATGCCCATCATCTGAAATTCTTCATCTACCGCAAGCATGTGAGAGCATAAATATACTTCCCCTTCTGAATATCCTGCAAAGCTATAGGAATAGCCGATCAAACGATTTTCTAGAAATGCTCCGACAATTAAGCCACCATTTTTGACTGCAGTGATGGTTTGATGGACAGGGATAGGTTCCATTCCCCAAACCCGCTTCTCAAGCTTTTGTACGGAATAAATGTCTTCGATAGCTGTCACTTTCCTAACTTTTATATCCTTCCTCATACTGTCACCTTCTATTTTTTAGATTGGAATGTTAATTCAATGGCAGTTGTCAAAATTTCGACTCCTGTTGCCAACGCATCTTGATTAAATGTCATATATGGATGGTGAAGTCCCGGTGTTAAGCCACATCCCAATCCAAGCATTGTACTTTTGACACCCGGTCGGCGGACAGAATAAAAGTGAAAATCTTCTCCTCCGGGTGTGACGACAGTACGTGTAGCCTTCTCTTCGCCAATTACTTTAACAATCGCCTGATACATGAGATCTTCCGCTTCGGCATCTACTTCCGCTGCAACCATTTCCGCCATTATTTTATAGTTAATTTCTACATCATATTGTCTTTCAACCGCTTGAATTACACGTTCCACTTGTTCATATAATTCGTCCATGACACCATTTTCTTGGGCACGTAAATCCAAACTGAATTTCGCGTTTCCCGGAATAATATTTGCGGATTCGCCTCCCGCTTGGAACATCGTCATCTTTGCTGTATGGGAAACCATCGGATTACAATGAATGGACTGCAAGCCTCCCACTAACGAAGCACCAACCTCGATAGCATTCTTTCCTTGATGTGGCCTTGCGCCGTGTGCTTCCGTCCCCTTTATCGTTCCACTAATCATCTTCGCCGCCCCGTGACGCAGGGAAGCAGCGGAGTAACCGTCCGCCATTTCATCTGCAGCCCGTACATGAACGCCAAATAAATAATCGATATCATCGATCAATCCCTGCTCAAGAACAGCTAACGCACCTTCGCCCTTCTCTTCTGCCGGCTGGAAGAATACTTTCAATGTTCCTTTTTGAGGAATACCACGCTCTTTTGCCATAAGTAAAGCGCCAATTCCCATGGTCATATGTCCATCATGTCCGCATGAGTGATTCGCTTGATAAACACCATCTACTTCTTGCCACAATGCATCTATATCCACGCGTAATCCGACTACCGGCTTACCTTCACCAATCGTTACGGATAAACCTGTTATTCCATCAAATACATTCACATGAAATCCTTCACTCTCAAGAAATTCTTTCAAGTAAGTTGTTGTTTCTGTTTCCTTCCAACTGACTTCCGGATGACTGTGTAAATGCGCAAACACTTCATCTAGTTTCGGCTTCAGTAACTGTACTTGCACTTTCATTAAGACGCCTCCTAATATCTGTCGTTCGTTGTTATGTATCGCATGATTTAATCCTGACTTTTCAAACTTCTCAATAATTCTAACATAAAAAAGACTTCTCTTTCACATCGTGTGAAAGGAAGTCTTTTTTGTATTCACTAAAAAGTCCAAAGAATCATCATACCAAATAATAGGGTCATGTAATTGACTGAATATAAGAACATGAAGTTAGCCCACTTATAATCATCTTTTGCATAAAATCCGTAGATACTAGCCGCAATATATCCAAGGTTCATCAATGTCGCGATGATAATGAAAGTAGTACCGAACATCGTTAATAAAAACGGTAACGGCAATAAACATAATACATAAACCAACATTTGGCGCTTAGTGAAATTAAATCCATAAACAACAGGCAACATCGCTACGTTAGCCGCGCTATAATCTTTGTACTTTTTCATAGCAATTGCAAATGTATGAGGCATTTGCCAAATGAATAGTATAGCAACCAAAACAATAGGTACGATATGATCCGCCGACATAATAGCTGCCCATCCTATGAGGGGAGTTACTGCCCCCGACACACTACCAATGACTGTATTTAATGTATATTTACGTTTAGACCACATGGTATAGGGTATTACATACGTAAACCATCCAATAAATGCATAAATCGCCGCTTCTAAAGTAGTGAATAATAATAATAACATGCCAATCCCCGATAATATCAAACCGGTTTTTAATACGGTTTTCAAAGCGAAACTTCCTGTCACAGTCGGACGTTTTTTTGTTCTCTCCATCACCGTATCAATATCAGAATCAAACCAGTTATTCATTACAAGTGCACCTGCAACTAAAAAGGTGCTACCTATCATGGTTAGCAGAAACACACCCCAGTTACCTGTAAGTGTCATACCTGAAAAATATAGTGCCAACCAAAACCCCGTAAAAACCGGAAAGACATTCGCGATTAGTACAGGTCCTTTAACTAATGATTTAATATCCGAGAAGAAGGTAGACGCCGAGCGGCTTTGAGTCGTACTCGAAACAACATGGGCTTCTTTCGTCATATGGGTCCGTTCTCCTTTTACGTTACATTTAAATATTTTTCCATTCGTACATATAACTATATCATTTTCTTAAAAGTAAAATCAAAAAATCAAGACGATTCCTTTTAAACTGTTACAAAGATTTGTCCAAAGTGCATAAATAAACATATCGCACGATAAAATTTCCTTTTATATACACAGTCAACATACTATACATTATCATTTCCCCTATGATTCGACAAAGCCTGAGCCTATCCCCCTTATAGGCTAGCACCTCAGTTCACCCACCATGATCAATCAAATACAATTTGCTTTTTTAATCATAAAATACAGCTATACATCTATTTAAAATCGCATAAATCAAATAGTTTTCTAAATAATTAAATTGATATTAATTTAATTATCCTGTAAACTCTTGTAATAGTCTTGCGAAAAATGTAATGTTTCCCCCTTGATTCCTTCAACTACCTGCATATTATCTCATGCAGCTAATTTTAAGAGATCTAAGCAAAAAACAGCATTTCGTGATGAAAAAATTATAAAAAGAAAGGGTTTGATTTTTTGAGAAAGTTTATGTTATTTTTATCTATCTTTACATTACTACTATTAACAGCATGCGGTAACAGTGACAGCAAAGATTCAATTAGCACAATTAAACTAGCGGATGCGGGGTGGGATAGTATTCGTATCCATAACGGCATTGCACAAATTATTTTAGAAGAAGGATTCGGCTATGACACAGAAATAGTTAACGGCACCACTTCTGCAACATTCCAAGCATTACAGCAAGGTGATCTACAAGTGTATACAGAAGTTTGGTCTGATAACTTGGGCGACGCGTATACAAACGCAATCGACAGCGGAGACATCGAATCCATTTCCACAAACTTCGATGATAACTCTCAAGGCCTGTATGTTCCTACATACGTTATTAAAGGGGATCCAGAGCGTAATATCGAAGCAGTAGCGCCAGATTTAAAAACGGTAAAGGATTTAGAAAAGTATCCCGAACTATTCCAGGATCCTGAAAACAAGGATAAAGGACGCATCATCGGTGCACCATCTAGCTGGATCGTTAGTAAACACTTAGGTGAAAAGTTAGAAACTTACGGATTAAATGACAAGTTTACGTATTTAGCTCCAGGTTCCGATTCTTCTATCGTAGCTGACTTGGCTAGCGCATATAAAAAAGGAGAGCCATGGGTTGGATATTACTGGTCCCCTACTTGGGTCACTGCAACATATGATTTAACTCTTTTGGAAGACGAGCCATTTGACCGAGAAGCTTGGGATCAAGATAAGTCTGGCGCATTCCCTCCAAATGATGTCTTCATCAGCGTCCATAAAGACTTGAAAACACAAGCTCCTGAAGTAGTAGAGTTCTTCAGCCATTACGAAACTAGCAGTGCTTTAACAGAAGAAGCATTAGAGTATATGGGTGAAAATGAAGCTAGCCCAGAAGATACTGCAAAGTGGTTCATGAAAGAAAATGAAGAGCTTTGGACTTCATGGGTGCCTGAAGATGTTGCGGAGAAAGTAAAAGCAGCACTGTAATACATTATAGATTTTCGGGGTGGACGCTTTCCGCTCCACCCTTTTTAATTTGCACGAATACTAAAAGTAGAGAAAGAGAGGGACAAGCTAGTACGTCCTAGCTTACTGCCTATGAATGAATTCCCTAATGTCAGAATACCTATAGGAGATTATGTGGAAAAGTTTATTGATTTTCTGGCAATGAACTTTGGCTGGTTATTTGATTTCATCTTCACTATTGCCTCCACTACCATCCGAACGATTGAAACAGCTTTACTCGCTACACCTTGGTGGGCCATCATGATTGTGGTTTTCCTACTTGGTTGGTATTTAAATTCCATTTTAAACGGTATAATGTTTGCCGCCTTTATCTTTTTGATTGGATCCTTCAATTTATGGGAAGATACGATGACAACAGTTGCTATTATCGTCATTTCAGTTGTACTATCCCTTGCGATCGGTATTCCAGTCGGTATCTTAATGGCATTTAGTAAAACATTTTCCGTCATCATGCGTCCTCTATTGGATGCCATGCAGACGATGCCTACATTCGTCTACTTGATACCCGTAATATTCTTTTTCCCTCTGGGTAACGTTCCCGCAATCATTGCAACCATCATTTATGCGTTACCTCCAGTGATCCGTTTAACAGAACTTGGTATTCGAAACGTTGATTCTGAAGTGATTGAGTCTGCAGAATCATTTGGATCTTCTCGAAACCAAATGTTAATAAAAGTACAATTACCACAGGCATTGCCTACTATGATGGCAGGAATCAACCAAACGACGATGATGGCTTTATCCATGGCTGTTGTTGGTTCCATGGTTGGTGCTCACGGTTTGGGTGAACGTGTACTATTCTCTATTAACCAGATCAATATTTCACTAGGATTCGAAGCAGGTATCAGTATCGTGTTCTTAGCGATTATTATTGATCGTTTAACAAATGGAGTAGCAAACCGTCTACAAAATACAGGGAGGAGATCAGCATGACCGTTAAACTTAAAGTGGAAAATGTCACCAAGATCTTTGGTCCTCGCCCGAAGAAAGTTATTCCTATGATCGAAAAAGGAGCTACTAAGCGGGAAATCCTTGAAAAGACTGGACATACAGTAGGTGTCTATAATGCCAACATGGAAATCATGGAAGGTGAAACTTTTGTAATTATGGGCCTATCTGGAAGTGGTAAATCAACACTGATCCGTTGCTTTAACTTGTTGAACAAGCCTACGTCAGGTGCAATTTATGTAGATGGTGAGAATATTGTCAAGTACAATAAAGAACAATTGAAATTTTACCGTCAGAAGAAAATTGCAATGGTCTTCCAGCACTTTGGTTTATTCAGCCATAGAACCGTTATAGAAAACATTGAATACGGTCTAGAAATTCGCGGACTATCGAAGAGTGAACGTCGCGATATCGCACAAAAACATATCGAGACGGTCGGTCTGAAAGGGTATGAAAATCAATATCCTGACGAGCTGTCAGGCGGTATGCGGCAGCGTGTCGGTATTGCACGTGCTTTGACAAATGATCCCGATATTCTATTAATGGACGAGCCATTCAGTGCGCTTGATCCGCTTATTCGCAGAGAGATGCAAATGGAACTTTTGGATATTCAAACACGTCTTCAAAAAACTATCATCTTCATCACACATGATGTCAACGAAGCATTCCGTATTGGTGACCGCGTGGCGGTTATGAAAGATGGTCACGTAGAGCAAATCGGTACTCCCGAAGAGTTATTAGAAACACCTGCAAATGATTATATTATGGACTTCACTCGTGAAATCGACCGTTCGAAAGTGTTACAAGCCATGAATATCATGTCAAAACCATTGAGTGTTATGAATGGTAAAGATGGTTTGCATGTCGCGATCAAGAATATGAAGGAGAACGGTATTTCTAGTGTCTTCATTACGAATCGTGAACGACAGTTGCTCGGCTTAGTAACAATCGACTGTGCGATTGAAGGCGTAAAAAACAAAAAAACATTGGATGAAGTGATGACGACTGATGTATTGACAGCTACTCCAGAGGAATATGTACAAGACATAATTCCCCGTGTACTAGATTCCAAATACCCACTTGTTGTTATAGATGAAACGAACCGAATTGAAGGTATTATTTTACGGGTTCATGTACTTTCAAGCATAATTAGCAACTCCGCTGATGATGATGAAGATGAGGAAACACTGATTAATCCAGTCGAAACAGTTAAAGTAACTGAATAACAAAAAAGGGAAGAATGGGCATCGCTGCTCACTCTTCCCTTTTTATTAATTTTTTCCGGAAACACCGGCACTTTCAAAGGTTGCCATTTCATTGATCATCAACACAGCTGATCGAATAATACTGAATGCAACTGCTGCACCTGTACCTTCCCCTAATCGCATGGACAAAGACAGAATGGGCTCTTTTCCTAAATATTGATATGCCTTTTGATGTCCCGGTTCCATGGATTGATGACCAAGTAACATATATCCTGTTGCGCCTTGGCTTATAGTTTCCGCCACACAAGCTGCCGCAGTTGAGATAAATCCGTCTAAAATGATAGGTACGCGCTTAGAAGCGGCCGCAAGCATTGCTCCTACCATCGCAGCCAATTCTAGACCACCAACCTTACGCAGCACATCATAGCCGTCTGAAGAATTAGGCTGATGAAGAGCTAGCGCTTCCCGAACTACTGTAATCTTATGAAGAAGTTGTTTAGACGATATTCCTGTTCCGTATCCAACCAGTTCTTCCGGATCTAAACCTGTTATGGCCGCCACTACAGCACTGCTTGTCGTAGTATTACCAATACCGACTTCCCCTACTACTAAGAAATCTACACCTTTTTCAAATAGCGCCATCGCTTCTTCATAGCCAATCTCCAGCGCTTTCTCTACTTCTTCCTGAGTCATCGCCTCGGTACGTAGAAAGTTCTCCGACCCCTGTCGAATCTTCCGGTCTTTCACGGGTGCTGAAAACGACTCTCCCATCACACCCACGTCAACCAATGAAAATTCTGCTTGTTGCTGTCTGCTGAATACATTGATAGCCGCCCCGCCTACCGCCATATTCTGCACCATCTGACGTGTGACTAGTTGAGGAAATGCTGAAATCCCTTCTTCTACAATTCCGTGATCTGCTGCGAATACCAGTACACCTAATCGATTTATGCTAGGCTGTTTCCGACCTTGTATCTCTGCCAAAGTAATTACGATTTCTTCAAGTTTCCCTAAACTTCCGATAGGTTTCGTCAATGTATCTACATACGCTTTTGCTTCCACTCCTGCTGAGACGTCCAAAGCAGGGATAGTATACTGTTTCAAGTGATGACCTTCTTTCTCATTATGTACAAACATTCATTAGTTTTCTATTTAAGTATATCAGTAGACCTTAATGAGTATCCAATTAAATAACTAGTATGCAAATATTGTCGTTTAAAGGTATACTATAGATAGCGGAGGTGTCATACTTTACGCTAGTTACATTACTATCAGAAAAGGGGCGATCCACATGATTAGTGAAAAATTAGCACAAGCGTTGAACGAGCAAATGAATAATGAATTTGCCGCAGCACAAACTTACTTATCCATGGCATCTTACTGTGAATATCGCAATTACAGCGGATTTGCGCACTTCTTTCTCCAGCAGGTAGAAGAAGAACGTCAACATGCAATGAAAATCTATACTTATTTGAATGATCGCGGGATCCGTGCGATTATTACAGAAACACCTGCACCAACTACTTCATTTGATAACTTGGTCCACACGTTTGAAGTGGCATTATTACAAGAAAAAGAAGTGACAAAATCATTTTATCAAATCATGGATATGGCATGGGAAGAAAAGGAACATGCAACGATTTCTTTCCTGAACTGGTTCCTTGACGAGCAAGTAGAAGAGGAAGCAACATTCGATAGACATATCGAATATTTGAAGCGGATCCGTGACGATAAGAACGCATTGTTCATCTACGAGAAAGAACTTTCCACACGTTCATTTGAAGCCGAATAAAAATCAGGCAAGCTAGTGGTCCATAGACCTCTTGCTTGCCTGTTCTAATTCAGTTATACGGTTCAAACACGTTTCACATATACAACGTTTGTACAGGTCTTCTTCTGGTATTTGTCGAAACACTTCTGGCGGAAAGGTCATCTTTGTACACCAGCAACGTTCGTCATTTTCCATTGTATTACCACAAAAATTATTCCCCCGACAAATCGGACATTCGCTTTTCATGTATTCCCCTTTCTACAACCGATGCTTGTCCAGCTCGGCCGCATTTTTCTTCTCTAACTCTTCTACACGTTCTTCTAATTCCTTATTTCGTTTCATACTTTCCATCGAATACAAACCAGCTAGTAAAGCGACTACAAATGTTGCGTAGTTAAACCATTCCATACATTCCGCCCCTTTTTACTTTTGTTTTTTCAAATAGATTTCATATACTTTTTTCAATGTGTCAGGCGTGAGTTCCATATTATGTTCATACATATATTTCACTGCATATCCTAGCGCAACTGTCATAGACCCGGCAACACTTGCAGCAACGACCATTCCTGCACCCGGAATCACTTTAACGATTTGACGGAAAGCTGTTTTTCCGATATTCCCTACGATCGTTGCAATGATCAGCTCCTTGGCGTGGTCTTTCGTAATCGGTTTTCCATATAATGTAGACAACTTCAACATAAGGCCCATTTGCAATGTTGTCAACGGTATAAAGTCAGCACCTGGAATGGGAACTGCTCCAATCGTAGCGGCAGATGCACCTGCTGCAAGAATCCATCGTTTGGCAATGGACGACTTATCGTCCATATGCGCTGCGAGTAATAGATCTTTATTAACATCTTTTAATTGTTGTAGGATCTCTTTTTGCAGGAATTCCATTTGTTCTCCTGTCTTTGAAGAGATTGGAATAACCGGATAGGCAAACCCAGTATGCTCCAAAACATAGTTCACTAAACTCGGAATATCATCAGCTGCATCTATTTTATTGAGTACGAGAATGATTTTCTTATTGAGCGTAGCAATCTTATTCAATGATTTTAGTTCCGTATCTGACAATACCGTACCCGCTGCATTCAAGAAAAATAAAATCACATCTGCTTGATTATAAAATTTTAGCGTCTCATTTGAATGTTCCTGATAAATATCATCAAGACCCGGTGTATCAACAAACAGTATATTGTCTGTGTAATAAAACTTTTTAACTTCCTTCGTTTCCCCTGGCTGCGCTCCCACTTCTGCTACATCTTTTTGCATAAGACGGTTCAGTGTAGATGACTTCCCTGCATTGATGTCTCCGACCATCGCAATAAGAATTTCTTTTTGTAGTTGTTCATTGATTAGATCAGATTCTTGTTTAAACACTTCATCAAATGATTCATCTGACATGAAATTTGGTGTTTTCATTATAGCACTCCTATTCATTGAATTTGATTATTCAGATTATATCATTGTAAAAAAGAGCATCAGTCATTCACCTACTTTTGACTGATGCTCAACGCTATTTTTCTGGTTACTTAATAATAAGGTGAAATCAATATATACACAAGTACTCCGGTAAAGCTAACATATAACCATATAGGCATCGTCCAACGTGCAATTTTGCGGTGGCGCGGGATTTCCATATTCCATGCTCTTGCGACACTTGTTAGTGCGAGTGGAACGATTGCAGCAGCTAACACGATGTGTGAGAACAAGATGAAGTAATAGAATCCAGCCAAGAAACCACTACCACCAAACGGTGTAGATTCTGATAAAAAGTGATACGCGACATACGTCACTAAAAATAAAGCGGTTGTCCCAAATGCTGCATAGATAAAACGTTCATGCAGTTTGATATTTTTCTTCAAGATCGCGACTAATGCACAGACAAGGAAAATAAAAGTGAAAGTGTTAAATATGGCATTCAATAGAGGCAAGATTGTAATATCGAATGCTGTGAAGTTTTCTACGCCCGGCATGCCTGCCAAGATGCCAATCGCACCGATGAGAATGACTGAGATAATGATAATCGCCGGACGGTAATTTCGTTTCTTGAAATTTGCAGGCGGTGTTGTTTGATTCGTATAGTTCATCTAATAGCACTCCTAATTCTATATTCATAACTACCCTATATCGTACCATACGTAACATGCTATGCAGATCATAATTGTGTCGATTTTTGAAATTGCTCTTCCATTTCTTCTCTGAATTCGTTAATCACTTTTATAAATTTTGCAATGGTCGGTGTCAAATAAGAATCTGCCCGTCGTACAAAAACCGTTTTAATTTGGCTGTATTTGGGCGGTAGATGATAGCAATAGACTGACCCCTGATCTAACAGATGAGAAACAGTTGATCTCGGAACGAATGTTACGCCTAATCCGGCTGCCACACTGCCGAGAATCGTCTCCAGTGTTCCGAACTCCATCATTTTCGTTGGCTTGAATTGCTCAGCTTCAAGCCATGACTCTAAGCGAGCTCGATAACCACAACCCTTTCTGAAACAAAGAATTGGCTCATCTTTAATATCTTCAATTGATTGGAACGGTTTACTCGAAAGTAACACGAGTTCTTCTTCGAGCACATCATGTACTGCTAGATCGGGATGCGTCGTACCTTCCGATATAAACGCCCCATCAAGTTGATGGTTTAGAACCTTAAATTGCAATCCTTCCGTTACGCCTGTTAATAGTGAAATATCGACTTGCTTATATTTTTTATTATACCTCGACAGAATAATCGGCAATTTGATGACCGTTTCAACCGAGCCTAGCTCAAGCTTTCCTGAAGGTTCTTTGTCATTCTGCACGATTTTTCTCATTTCATTCGTTAGCGATAAAATCTTCTCGCTGTATAGGAGAAGTCGTTTCCCTTCAGGCGTCAAGATCATTCCTCGGTTGTGTCGGTTAAATAATGGCGTCTTTAATTCCGCTTCGAGCTTTTGTATACGAGACGTGATATTTGACTGTACATAGCGTAATTCTTTAGCTGCCGCTGTGATTGTTCCTTTTTCTGCGACCACCTGGAATATCTCTAAGTCTTTAAATTCCATGTATATCCTCCTAGTAATATTCTCTTATATATATGATATCAATAAAATTGATAGTAGTCATCATTATTATTCGTTTTACGTGATGTCTAATATAGTGTTTACTAGAAGTAGTACTTCAAGGAGGTTGGGTCTGTTGAAAAACAAAATTATCTGGGGAGCGTTTTTGTGCTTTATAGCCAGTGTGTCATGGGGTGCAATGTTCCCAGTTGCCAATAGCGCGTTCAAAAATATCGACCCGTTTTATTTCACATTAATTCGTTATGTTTCGGTAACACTTCTGCTCGTCATCATACTATGGCTTAAAGAAGGAACACGGGCTTTCCGCTTTGAAAAGAGGGGTTTATCCCTTTGGTTCTTCGGGACAATGGCATTCGTTGTCTATAACCTCTTTATTTTCTGGGGGCAAGATCTGATGGGACAACCTGGAACGATGGTAGCATCTATTTCAGAAGCTATGATGCCGATGATTTCTATTGTTATTGTCTGGATGATTAGTAGACATAAACCACATGGCTTCACGCTCACTTGTGTGTTTACTGCCTTTGTCGGTGTAATGCTTGTGATCACAAAAGGCGACTTACGCACATTCCTCACAGCAACAGATGACATTGTACCTTCATTACTCATCTTCATTGCGGTAATCGGCTGGGTCATTTATACAATGGGCGGAAATCGATTTAGTGAATGGTCAGCGTTGCGATATTCTACGTTAAGCTGTCTACTTGGTACATTCACTGCTTGTATAGTGGTATTCTTCGTAACGTTGACAGGTTATATTTCAGTCCCGACTATGGATACATTACAAGTGGTAACACCGCACATGTTGTTTATGATTGCATTCCCGGGTATCATTGCGTTAGTAGGTTGGAATGTTGGTGTACGCATCTTGTCTCCATTGAATGGTTTATTGTTTATTAATTTCGTGCCGGTGACCACACTGGTAATTTCCTATATTCAAGGATATCAGTTAACAATTTTTGATTACATCGGTACGGTGTTTATTATCGCGGCGCTGTTAGGAAATAATATATTCCTTCGGATACAGCAGAAGCGCAAAGATGAGGCCCGTCAATATAAGAAACATAGTATACAGCCTAGTGTGTAATTCAAAGTTAGAAATCTATTATATTGATAGAACCTTAATAAGCAAAGACACATCCCAATAATTTGGAATGTGTCTTTGTTTTTAATTTGCTGTTTTTCATCTGCCCAATTAAACCAGACAAATCATTTTCGTCAAAAAAAGTAAATAGATATTCTCCTCATTTTATATATCTTCTAGCCGAAACATACTCTGACTTATACGGTTCCACGGTCATTGGAATGACCTCTACAGTACGCTTAGGATTTGGTGCATGAATCATTTGACCGTTTCCTGCATACATCCCGACATGGTGGATGATACCTTTACCTTTGTTATAAGCAAAGAACATTAAGTCTCCAGGTTGCAAATCCTTCTTCTGCACCAACTTTCCATTTAATGCTTGTACAGATGCATCACGCGGGATATCAATACCATGCTGACGATAGACTGAGTAAGTGAATCCTGAGCAATCCAGGCCAAATCCTGAAGTACCTGCCCATAGATACGTTAACCCGTCAAAGAGCTTGGCTGTTTCCATGATTTGCTGTGTTGTCGGCTTTGGCATGACGCCATCTGCTTCAACTACCTTCACTGCAGTTTTGTCAATATACTTTATCCCGTCTGCAGGTGTTTGGACAGCGAGCTTGTTATCCACAACATGAACTATTGGCAACGTCGTATTGAAGCTGATGGAACGGAAAGATTGCTTGCCACTTTCATCCATCGTAAGTGAAGCTGACTTCTTTGTCACCATAGCCGTGTCGCATGTTGCATAGTTAGGATATACGGTCGTTAAATGATTCTTCAACATCCATCCAGGATAACCTGCAGCATTTTTAGGTGAGCTTTGATCAACTACTGCCACTTGCACCCAGTCCCCTTTTGTTTGTAGAACTTTTACCGTTTGACCATATAGTGCTTGCGTTTCTAATTTACCTACTAGCCATTGTTTTTCACGTAAACTCATCGCAGCAACCCACTTCGTAATATCAGGCGATTTGTTTGTGGCATAAGCATCTACTGTTCGCGACTTTCCTGGCTCTTTCCAGAGTGTCGTCACAGGAACATTTACTGTTTGCACTGGTGTATTATTCGGCTTAAAACACGCTGATTGTTCTCTGAAGTCAGGCTCAAGAATTCGTGCAAGAAATACTGCAAAGTGTCCACGGGTTAACGTTTGATTCGGTTTGAACGTATTATCCAAATAGCCTGTCGTAATCGCATTTACAGATAACTTTTGTATGTCCGATAAACCCCAATATGTTGCAGGCACATCACGGAATCGATACGTAGATTTACCCGTCAGATCGAATGCGCGAACGAATACCGCAGCCATTTGCCCACGTTTTAGATTACCATACGGTTGAAATTCATTTTTCTCGTTGCCCATGAAAATACCTTCATCAACCATTGCAGCGATGAGTGCGTAGTGGGAATGAGACAGCTTTACGTCAGACAGCTTTGCATCAGGTCTATTCTCCACAGGAATTTTTAGTGCGCGTTGGATCATCCCTGAGGCTTCGAGGCGTGTGATCGGTTCGTTTACACGATATTTGGTATTTGGTTTTTCTATGATGATTTCTTTTTCAACTAAATATTGTATTTCATCAGCTGCCGAGTGCTGGGGACGTACATCTTGAAAGACGCTCGCAAGCGAGGTGGTTGGGATTGCATATAGGACCAGCATTATCGTTAGCGCTAGTGCGCATATCTTTTTCAAGTCTAGTACACTTCCATTCTCTTAAGTTGTTTTGCCTTAACTATACCTGAGGAATAATTCTTTGTATAGAAAGAATTCCAAAAAGTGTAACTGTACTTGACTTATAGCCATGCAAAAAAGATCTCCCTTGAAGTGTTATAACTTCGAGGAGATCTTTTGTTTACTGAATAGCAGTTCGCAGACTACTTTAATTCAATTTGTGATTACGTTAATATGTTCTTTAAAATCGCTACCGCTTGATCGATTTCTTCTTTTGAAACTGTCAGCGGTGGTAATAGACGGATGACATTCGTTCCAGCAGGTACAAGGAGTAATCCTTGTTTTTCGGCCGCTTGGATGAATGGGGCGATTTCTTTATTTGAATGAATTCCAACTAATAAGCCCTGACCCCGAATCGAGTATTTATCATTTGGTAGTTCTGATTGGAGTTGTTTCTTCAGGTACGTAGACTTTTCTTGAACATCCTGTAAGAAGGCAGGATCAAACACATGATGAACTACTGTTTGGGCAACTGCGATGGCTAATGGATTTCCGCCAAACGTTGTACCATGTGCGCCAGGTCCGAAAGTATCGAACAGCTCTTCACCAGCAAGCAATGCGCCAATCGGGAAACCGCCACCAAGACCTTTAGCAAGTGAGACAATATCAGGTTTTAATGCAGTTTGCTCGTAGGCATAGCGAGTTCCTGTACGTCCAATTCCTGTCTGAACTTCATCGATAATGAGGAGAATATTATGTTCATTACAGGCAGCCATAACCGCTTCAGCAAAAGCCGGTTCGATAGAGTTAACCCCACCTTCTGCTTGGATGACTTCTAGCATGATGGCAGCCACGCTATCGTTAGTTGCTTGTTTCAAAGACTCGACATCATTAAATGGCAATGCTTCAAAACTTTGAAGCATCGGGCCAAATCCTTGTTGGATTTTATCTTGACCCGTAGCAGCCATTGCGCCAAAAGTCCGCCCATGGAATGACTGTTTGAACGATAAGATATGATGCTTGCCTGTATGTTTACGTGCTAGTTTAATCGCCGCTTCATTTGCTTCAGCTCCACTGTTACAAAATAACGCATATGACAGATCTGTATTTTTCGTTAATGATTCAGCAAGTTTTTCCTGTTCTGGACTTTCAAATAAATTGGAAACATGCCATAACTTTTCGCTTTGTTCTTGCAAAGCTTTAACAATTGCAGGATGAGCATGTCCTAAACTGACGACTGCGATGCCGCTAGTAAAGTCTAAATAATCCTTCCCTTTATCGTCTGTCACTACGGTACCCTGTCCTTTTACGAGATGTACCGCACGTCTTGCATAGTTATTGAATAAATACGTCACGCGATTGCCTCCTCCTTGGTAATGACCGTGCCTTTTAATTTCTGACAGACGATCTGTACAGATGGAATACCCGCTTCTAGACAATCTATTGCCGCCATTACTTTCGGAATCATTCCTCCGTAGATATCTTCTGATTTAATCCAGCCATAAATAGCTTGCGGTACCACTTCTGTCTGGGGCTGATCTTGGATCCGGATTCCTGATGTATCTGTCACCAATAATAAACTTTCCGCTCCGACTGCTAATGCAATTTGACTCGCGACTGTATCCGCGTTGACATTCAATGGATCACCAGTAGCAGTTGTACCGATACAAGAGATAACAGGAATAACTCCTGCATCCGATAGTGCATCCAAAACTTCTGTTTTAACTGTTTTAATTTCTCCCACATAACCATAGGTTTCAAAATCAAGTACATCACATGTAAATAAGTTCGCATCGAATCCACTTAATCCAACCGCCTTGATTCCTTCGTGATTGAAACGATGAACGAGCGCTGGATTCACTTGGCCAATCATGATTAACTGAACGATATCGATTGCTTCAGCAGACGTAACACGGAACCCATTGACAACAGTCGAAGCGACACCACGATTTTCAAGTTCTTGATTAATGTTTGGTCCCCCACCATGAACAATAATTACTTGAACACCATCTTGCTGTAATTTCTTCACACCCTGGAAAAAACTATCGCTTAATTCGTCTAGCATACTGCCGCCTAGTTTAATAACTTGTCTTTTACGTGCGGTATGTTGCGTTAATTTGGACGTAGTCATAAGTAAGATCGCACCCCCATGCCATTCCTTGCCCAGCTCCCTGGTTTAACTCTATTGCAAATTTCACTTCATGCTGTTTAAGGTAAATTAACAATTTCTCTTCTGAAAACGGAATAGGTTCTCCGCCTTCTACTACTACAGTGTCACCGATATAGATTTTAATATCTTCGGGATCTATTGTGGCTCCGCTATATCCAACTGCCGCAATAATTCTTCCCCAGTTCGCGTCACAGCCAAATACTGCCGTCTTGACAAGCGGTGAGCCGACAACAGATTTTGCGATTTGACGCGCTTGTTCATTCGAAACTGCACCTGTAACTTTCGCTTCAATCAATTTGGTAGCACCTTCTCCATCTTTGGCGATCATTTTTGCCAAATCACGTGATACGGCATGCAATGCATCGATGAAAGATTGCCATTCGGGATGATCCGGAGTTAGTGAGTGGTTACCCGCTAGCCCGTTTGCCATGACGAGAACCATGTCATTTGTTGACGTATCACCGTCTACCGTAATGGAGTTGAAAGTTACATCTGTAATTTCTTTTAGTGCTGTTTGTAAATGCTCAGATTCAATATTGGCGTCGGTTGTGATGAAGCCAAGCATCGTCGCCATATTTGGTTCGATCATTCCTGAACCTTTTGCAACACCCGCTACTACCACTTCACGATCATCGATCACCGTTGCATAAGCAGTATTTTTCGTTACGGTATCTGTTGTTAAAATTGCTTGTGAAAATTGAATGGAACCTTCCAATGTGTCCATCGGTTGAAGCTTTTCAATACCTGATAGTAAAGGAACCATATTCATTTGTTCACCAATCACACCTGTTGAAGCAATCCCTACAAGATCGGAATCAATACCTAAGTGTTCTGCGGTTTTTTGTTGCATAGTTATTGCGTCTTGCATGCCTTGCTTTCCTGTACATGCATTCGCGTTACCGGAGTTAATAACGACCGCTTGCATTTTCTGTGTCTCATTGACAACTTTTTTTGTGACTTGAAGTGGAGCTGCCTGGATTACATTCGTTGTGAAGACACCCGCAACACTCGCTGGCACTTCGCTGACTAATAGAGCTAAATCATTTTTCTTATGTTTTAGCCCACAGTGAATGCCGACTGCCTTGAATCCTTTTGGTGAGATAATATTTTTACGCGAGATGCGCTTCATACTTTCGATAGTTTCCATAGTAGTGCTCCCCCTCTAGTTCTCGTTTCCACATTCATTGTTTAAATCCATAATGGAATGATATCGATTCCTGTTTTTTCATTTAGATCATATTGGATATTCATATTTTGTATAGCTTGTCCAGCGGCGCCTTTCACCACATTATCAATGACTGCTATAATCGTTGCCTGATTCGTTCGGGGATCTACCTTGACATGGATATCACAATAGTTGGAGCCATATACCTGTTTCGTACTGACCTTTTGTACGTCTGTCATAATGCGAACGAACGGACTATCTTTATAGGTTTCTTGCAAGCAATTTATAAGCTGTTCTTCCGTTACTTGCCCATTCACTTTCGCATAGCTCGTTGTCATGATACCTCTCGTCATAGGAACAAGATGTGTAGTGAACATAATTGGATCCGGCTGATCGGCAAATGTATTCATTGCCTGTTCAATTTCCGGTATATGCTGATGTTGATGAATCTTGTATATAGAGAAGTTTTCATTTGTTTCACTGAAATGAGTCGCCTGGCTCGGTTTATTACCTGCACCGGATATACCACTTTTTGCATCGATGATCAATTGGCTACCGTCAATTAGTTTGTTTTTTAGTAACGGAAGTAAAGAAAGAAGTACCGCTGTCGGGTAACACCCTGGATTCGCAATTACTTCTGCATCGGCAATATCCTCTTTATTCCATTCGGGAAGTCCGTATACACTTTTCTCCAAATGTTCAATTGGCGGTGCTTCCTTTTGATACCAGTGCTCAAAAGTCGCTTGATCTTTCAATCTAAAATCTCCTGATAAGTCAATCAATTTAGCACCCGCTCCGACCAATGGAGGAAGTAACTTAGTTGTAACGCCTGCTGGTGTACTGAAAAACACTGTGTCCAGCTTACTAATATGTTCAGGTTCTATAGCCTTCATCGGCTGATCGTGAATATTCACGAGATGCGGATATTTTTGAGAAAAGATCGTCCCTACTTCTGACGATGTGAATAAATCAATTTGTTCAATTTCCGGATGGTTTTGTAGCAACCGTATCAATTCTAGGCCACCATATCCAGACGCTCCTACGATTCCAACCTTCAACGCCATCACCTCTTTATTCATTAATGACAAGTATACGTATGTATAATTATAAAGTCAACTGTATTTTTATTTATTAACAGTTAACTTATAAATTCTCTTTCCTTTCTTAATAGAAAATCTATAACTTCTTCTTCGCTATATGTTATTATTATGGAGTGTATAATATGATCAAATGAATAAGAAACTTTCAGGAGGCTATTATGGTAGATTTATTAAAATTATCCGGTAAAAATATTGTGATTATGGGTGTGGCAAATGAACGTAGTATTGGTTGGGGAGTTGCAAAAGCATTATTCTCAGTTGGTGCGAATGTTATTTTCACCTACCGTAAAGATCGCTCACGTGATAAATTAGAAAAAGCGTTAGCTAAAAACGAATTCACAGCCAAACAAATTGTTCAATGTGATGTGAATAGTGACGAAAGCATCGAACAGGCTTTCAAAACGATTGGCGAAGAAGTTGGTGTTATTCATGGAGTAGTCCATTCCATCGCATTTGCACATCAACAAGACTTGCATAATCCATTCGTCGAAACGACTCGTGAAGGATATGCATTCGCACAAGATTCAAGTGCCTATTCACTGGTAGCAGCAGCACGTGAAGCCCGTCATTATATGACAGAAGGCGGAGCGATCATTACGATGAGTTATTTAGGAGCAGAACGAGTTCTTGAAGGCTATAACGTAATGGGTGTTGCAAAAGCTGCTCTTGAAGCTTCTGTACGCTACTTGGCATCGGAGCTAGGTGAACAAAATATTCGCGTCAATGCAATCTCTGCTGGAGCAGTTCGTACATTATCCGCAAAAGGCGTTCCTTCTTTTAATACTATCCTCAGTCAAATTGAGGAGCGTGCGCCACTAAAACGTAACGTCAAACCTGAAGAGGTTTCAGATATGACAGTGGCAATGTTAAGTAATTTATCGAGTGGCGTGACAGGTGAAGTCATCTATGTAGATGCCGGCTACCATATTATGGGGTAATCTTCTGAAGGATTCTCTTAGGAGAATCCTTTTTTATGAGCTCTTTTCACTAACACACAACTAATTATCTAAATACATACACTTTTCAAAGTATTTCAGGAGGAATTCCAAATGAATCAATTTACAAAATTTGATACGTTCAAATTAGGGTTGACGATGTTCGCTCTCTTTTTCGGTGCAGGAAATATGATTTTCCCACCGCTACTGGGTCAACTAGCAGGAACACAAACATGGATTACGCTAGTTGGTTTTTTAATAACAGGAGTAGGTCTTCCCTATCTCGGCGTAATTGCAGTTACTATGAGTGGTAGCCAACTAAGTGATTTAGCGAGAAAAGCATCTCCTTTGTTTGCCATGATTTTTCCATTAGTTATATATTTAGCGCTTGGACCGTTCTTCGGTGTTCCGCGTACAGCGACTGTTTCATACGAAATTGCCGTTTCACCATTTGTACCGGAGTCGTACTCTAGGTTAGCACTGGCGCTCTTTTCCATTGTGTTTTTTACAGTGACGATTTGGCTCTCATTTAAGCCAAATAAAATAGTCGATCGATTCGGAAGTATTTTAACTCCCATATTGCTAGCTATCGTAACGCTTATCGTCGTGACTGGTATTATCAAACCAGTCGGTGAAGCGGGCGCGCCGCAAGGATCTTATGCAAAAGATTATTTTTTCAAAGGTTTTATCGAAGGGTATGGAACAATGGACGCAATGGCTGCGCTCGTCTTCGCTATCATTGTAATTAATGCCGTGAAGGCAAAGGGTATTACAGATAGAAAAGCGATTACTTCTATTACGATGAAAGCAGGATCCATTGCAGTTATCGGGTTGAGCTTTGTTTATGCTGGATTAGCCTATTTAGGGATGACGAGCCGCTCTGTAGCAGAAGGTGCCACGAATGGCGGAGATATTTTAGCAAAACTTGCATATGCTTTGATGGGTAATAACGGATTATACTTACTTGGCCTTGCAGTCACGTTAGCTTGCTTAACGACTTCGGTTGGACTGACGACTGCTAGTGCTACATATCTTTCAAAAGTCGTACCAAAGATCTCTTATAAAGCGTTTGTGTTTATTATTTGTTCGTTTTCTACGATAGTTGCGAATGTCGGTCTCACACAGTTGCTTGCAGTGACGATTCCCGTACTAGTAGGAGTATATCCGCTAGCCATTGTCTTAATAATCTTCAGATTGTTACACCCATTATTCAAAGGCTATCAAGAAGTCTACAAGTACGGTTTACTAGCAGCAGGTCTGATTGGATTCTTTGATGTGTTACGTGCATTCAATATCGATGTGGTACCGGTTACACATATATTGGAATTCCTGCCATTATATGAACAAGGTGTCGGTTGGATTTTGCCTGCTATAGTGTTTGGTGCAGTAGGTTTTATTGTCGCATCTGCCCAAGGTAAGCCCCGTGTTGAATAGTAAAAAGCCTGTGGACATTTCACAGGCTTTTTACATGCTTATGATCGTTCAGTTTTATTGAGGTAGTATTAGCCAGCGTCTATAGAAAACCTAGTTTCCTTACTAGAATTACTGTTCTTTCATCAACCCTTTATTGCCTTTTGTAATAATGGATTCGTAATCAATATATTCATAGATGTCGTCTTCGATATGATCGCTGAACTTTTTGAGTTTCCTCACTGTCAGGTCCTCAATCGCTTTGTTTTCCTGTTCACAATAAATGATGATTTTTCCAACAATTTCATGTGCATCACGGAATGGCGTACCTTTTGCAACTAAATAGTCCGCCACTTCTGTTGCATTTAAAAATCCTCCTTTAATTGCTGCTTTCATATGCTTTTCATTTACCTGTAGAGTGTCGATCATTTTAGACATGATTTCCAAGCAATCTAGAACTGTATCCAGTGCGTCGAAGAATTGTTCTTTATCTTCCTGCATGTCTTTATTATATGTTAATGGCAATCCTTTCAACGTCGTCAGTAAAGCGAATAGAGAGCCATATACACGTCCTGTTTTACCGCGAATCAGTTCTGCTGCATCCGGATTTTTCTTCTGTGGCATGATGCTGCTTCCTGTTGAATAGGCATCTGAGATGGTGATGAAACGGAACTCTTGGCTACTCCAAAGAATCAATTCTTCACTTAAACGGCTCATATGCATCATAATGAGTGAGAAGTCGGACATCAATTCTACTAAGTAGTCGCGATCGCTGACGCCGTCAAGGAAGTTATCTACCGGCCTATCGAAACCTAGCAACGCGGTCGTCACTTGACGATCAATATCATGCGTCGTACCAGCAAGCGCACCACAGCCAAGCGGATTTTCATTCAGAATCTCGGCCGCATTTTGCACACGTTTTTTATCGCGTTTGAACATTTGTGCGTATGCGCCCAAATGATGTCCGAAAGTGACGACCTGCGCGCGTTGCAAATGTGTGTAGCCTGGCATAATAACATTGTTTGCTTTTCCTTTTGCTTCAAGTGAATCAATTAAGACCTGCAACGCATCCATGATGATAGAAGTTTGATTTCTCGCATATTGTCTCATATCGACAGCTACTTGATCGTTTCGACTACGGGCTGTATGTAATTTCTTGCCTGTCTCCCCTACCCGCTCCGTCAAGTTCATTTCAATGAATGAATGAATATCTTCATAATTTCCTTCAATTTTTAGTTCGCCAGATTCAATATCTGCCAAAATTGACTGCAAGCCGTTCACTAGCAATTCACCTTCCTCCGGTGACAATAAATCCGAATGAACTTGCATCGTAACATGTGCGATACTACCTGCGATATCTTCTCTATATAAACGATAATCAACGGGTAAAGAGCTATTAAACTTCTCCATGATCTCATATGCTTTACTACTAAAACGTCCGCCCCAAAGCTTCATTATTCATCAAACCTCTCGAATTGTATTTTTATACGTGACTGCGTATAACAACTATAACTGTTACTTCCTTGCATTGTTTCTATTCTCTTATTTTGACACAATAGAAGACATTTTTCTACTGTGAGTGCCGTTGCGTTTCCTTGCATAAACTGTACATTTATGGGATAATGATTGAACTACAAATGAATGAGTGATGACAATGATGAACTTTGCACCAATCCAACAATTAAAATTATTTATGACCTCGCCCAAAATAAGCGAGGTTTTTTTGTTGTTTAAAGGCAACACTGTTAGAGGGGGGAAACTTTTATGACAACTCGTATCAATGAACACTCTACATCTTCTGTCTTAGCAATTTGGATTAGTTTAATTAGCAATATCGTACTAACCATATTAAAACTAGTCGTTGGGTTTATTTTCAGAAGTCCGGTTTTACTCGCAGATGGTTTCAACAATGCCAGTGACGTGGTCGCTTCTGCCGCTGCGTTGACATCCATGCAGATTTCGAAACGCCCCGCTGATGAAGATCATCCGTATGGGCACGGTAAAGCAGAGGTAATTGGCTCAAGTATCGTAGCAATTATTTTAGGTTTAGCTTCCATTTATATTGCTTTTGAAGCAGCGAAAGCGTTGTTCGCAGAACCAGCGACAGCCAGTAAAATTGCATTACTCACAGCAATTGTATCGTTAGTTTGGAAATACGTGCTCTATATTTATACAATACGTGTAGGAACAGCTGAAAACAGTAAAGCCTTAATTGCCACGGCTTATGACCATTTGGCTGATGTTTATGCCTCACTTGCCGCAGTGGTCGGAATTGGACTTGCATTAATAGGGGATGCCTATGATTGGCTGTTGCTCTCGTACGGTGATCCTATCGCGGGAATTATTGTATCCATTTTCGTATTTAAAATTGCGGTGGAAATCGGTAAAGATAGTATTGATATATTAATGGAAAAAAGTGTTGATGATGATCGATTAATCGCATTTGAAGAATTGATTCAATCAATTCCAGAGGTAAAACGAATTGACCGTTTGCGCGCCAGAGAACATGGCCACTATGTATTGGTCGATATTCGCATCGGAGTCGATGGAGATTTAACCGTGCAAGAAGGCCATATTATTTCAAGTAGATTACGTAATTTGATCATGGCAAAGAATGAAGACGTCGATGAAGTGTTAATTCACTTAAATCCTTGGTATCCCGAAAAACAATCCGGTATACTTACTAACGAGGAGTGAATAAAATGAGTACAGTAACAATCAAAACAATAGAAGTATGTGTAAAAGAAACAGAAGAAACCGTACGCTTTGCAGATGAGCATTTTTTACAGGAATCCATCTCTTACTTGAAATCCAATATAGCTGAATTTCTTTTTGTCGAGTCGCCTGACTTCGATGAGATCAAAGTGGATTCGCTAGCACTTGAAGTTGATGACATTTTCAAGACGTATATGGCGTTGTTTGGTTTACAAGGTAAGAAAAAAGAAGCCGAAACAATTCGCACATTTATTGAAGAAAAACTTCAGCACAACTTAAATGGCTTTAGTATTTCGTTTTCTGACAACGAAGGTTTCTGGGAATTGAATGTTCCGTTTGATTCTCTTAAAGGATTTGACGAGACGATGTCGATCCAAGATGCGTTACAACTTTTGTATGATGCACTTGTCGATTTGCATGAAGTGAGAGCAAATAACTAATGGCTTCACAATTTATATACACGTATATTCGACACCGTGATGAAAAGGAATTATGTCGAATGGAAATGCGGGCTTTTTTCGGTCATGACGTAGAAGACAACGTAATCGTAAGTGATGTTGCGGTGGATCCGTCACGAAGTCCGTTTATACAAACTCGACTCGAAGTTTTACTGGATGCAGACAGTTTAGAATTGCTGGCAGACAAAGCTTCTGAGCTGAGGATCGATCAATTATTTAAGACAATCTGCTTGAACGATATGAAGCTTGCAAGAACAGCTAAAATCGGTCATGATGATCGTCGCGAAATAGAGCGTACAATTGGATTACGTATCAAAGGCGAGCCAGAGTTGGATCACCCTGAAGTGTTTATCGGCATCATGCAATTGGATGATCACTGGTATGTTGGAAATTTACTTTACAGTTCTTCTGATTGGCATGTGCACCAACAGAAGCCACATATGTACTCCACTGCACTTGGTACACGTTTAGCCAGAGCTGCTGTCAATATCGCTGTGCCACATCCTGAAGGGAAACGCGTCATCGATCCTTGCTGTGGAATTGGAACTGTCCTTGTTGAAGCACTCTCTATGGGTATCCCTATTGAAGGTCGTGATATTAATCCTCTTGTCGTCTATGGTTCACGGAAAAATATCGACTACTTCGATTTGGAAGGCAATGTCACAATAGGTCCAATTGCTGAAGTCGACGAAGAATATGATGTAGCAATTATAGATATGCCGTATAATTTATTTACGCATATTACAGCAGAAGGCCAACTCGAGATTTTGAAAGAAGCTCGTCGTTTTGCGAAAAGCTGTTTAATTATTACGATTGAGAATATGGACGAAATGCTCGAAATTGCTGGATTTGAGATAGCCGATCGTTGTCTCGCGCGTAAAGGTACGTTTTCACGTGAAGTAGTTCTATGTAAATAATGAAAGACGAGCGAGAAGATTTCTCTCACTCGTCTTTTTTATTGTGTATTTTGGAGGAGCAACTCGTTTATTCGTAATTACATACTCCCCTGTGATTGGTCCATTGATGAATCACAAATAATTTTGTTATATATCTCATTACGAAAAGTGTGAATTTTATAAAATAGGGGAAACAACAGTAAAAGAGCATTTATCTATCACATTATTCTTTTTTATTATAGTGAGCTCTTATTCTTATAGAAGGAGTGAAGTTTATGTTTATTAGCATCATGAAGCTTTTAAGTGTTCTTTATCTATGGACATGGTTCGTATGGCCATTTGTTTTTGTTATATCGATAATTTATGCGATCAAGGAGCTGGTGAAGGAAGAGCCGGCATTTATGAAACCCGCAATCATCGCGTCGGTATCCTTACTAATTATTCTAGCGGGAATTAGCTCCCCTTCTTTGTTTTTGTGAGGGTTTCAGCGGAAGCTTGGGCGACTCCGTGAGAATCAGCGTGAGCCTTGAAACCCCGGACAGGTGCCTTAATTTCTGCAAAGTACACAGAAATACGGCAAAGCGAACCCTTCGCTGTTCGCTTGGCTCAAGCCACGCCCTCCGAAAAGCGTCCCCAGCTGGAGCTTCAATCCCATCGTAGATACTAGTTCCTGCCAGTATAAACATACTTAAATTTTAAACTAAACCATAAAAAAGAGGTTGGGACAGAACAGAAAAAACGTAAGGGGAATCCTTTACGCTTTTTTCTGTTCTTATCAGTAAATATTTTTTTAGAGTATCAGAGTGTACCGGAACGGAGAAAGGCCGACTCCTGAGGGATCAGCGTGCGTCTTGAGACCCTGAACGGAGCAAAGCGAAGGAAGCGGCTCAAGCCACCATAGCTGTCAACTTAAGAATTCACAGTAAATTTATAACCCGCATCCCATGCACTATACATGGTTTACTAGCTTGATTAAA
>NZ_PDYL01000021.1:0-61383 GCF_002743035.1 Sporosarcina sp. P12(2017) | reverse complement strand
CAAGCTTTACTCAAAGAGTCTAGTAACGATGGCGAAGAGGTCACACCCGTTCCCATACCGAACACGGAAGTTAAGCTCTTCAGCGCCGATGGTAGTTGGGGGTTTCCCCCTGTGAGAGTAGGACGTTGCTAGGCTTTATTTTTTTGGTTTCTTTTCAGTGGTCCCGTGGTGTAGCGGTTAACATGCCTGCCTGTCACGCAGGAGATCGCGGGTTCGATTCCCGTCGGGACCGCCATATTTTAACATTCCAAAACGATTTCACCTTAACGGGTGTGATCGTTTTTTTATTGTAAATAAACGAGGCTGTCTTCTTAGCTTTTGTTTTCTAAGGTTTTTCTGTACACTAGTACTATAATAGGAAGAGAAGGGTGAGTTAGCTGTGTGGGAGAAAGAAATCGAAACCGTTGAGGAGATGGAGAAGCTAGCTGCCCAGATCGGTGGGTATCTAAGACCTCCTGACGTGCTGACACTTGAAGGTGATCTCGGAGCTGGTAAGACAACATTCACAAAAGCGCTTGCAAAAGCAATCGGTATCACACGGACCGTCAGCAGTCCTACTTTTACGATTATCAAGCAGTATGAAGGGGATTTCCCTTTCAATCATTTGGATGTATATCGATTAGCCAATAGCGAGGAAGACTTAGGTTGGGACGAACTGTTTTATGGAGATGCGATTTCTGTGGTGGAATGGGCTCAATTTATTCATGAAGAGTTGCCTGAACATCGGTTGGAATTAGTCATCCATCATACGGGGCCTGATTGCCGCAGAGTTGAGTGTACGCCAAAAGGTGAACGATTTACACGTATTTGTGAGGAGATTTTTACATGATATGGTTAGGTATAGATACAGCAAATTCACCTTTATCTGTAGCAATTGTTAAAGATGATGGATTACTGATCGAAGAGTCAAGCATGATGAAGGTCAATCATTCGCTTCGCGCGATGCTAGCAGTAGAAGAAGCGTGTCGTAAAGCAGACATTACTCCTTCGGAAATAGATGCGATTGCTGTTTCAGAAGGACCAGGTTCCTATACTGGTGTCCGCATTGGCGTGACAATTGCAAAGACACTAGCTTGGACGCTTGATAAACCACTTTATGGTGTATCGAGTCTGAAGGCTTTAGCGGTGAATGGACAACTGTTTAACGGTCTAATCTGTTCCGTGATTGACGCGAGAAGATCTAACGTCTACGCAGGTGTCTATCGTGCGAAGGGGACTGAACTGATCAATGTTCTAGAAGATCAGCACTGTGCACTTGCAGAGTTGCTGGAGAAGTTACAAGAGTATAACGAAGCAATCTTATTTGTTGGAGAAGATGTAAAATTGCATGAATCAACTATTCGTGAACATCTTGGAGAGCTAGCACATGTAGCTCCGTTTGCATTGAATGTGCCACGTGCATCTTCTGCTATATTACTGGCTCAAAGTGCAGAACAACCGGAAACAGTGCATACGTTTACGCCACAGTATAAGCGTATTACTGAGGCAGAAGCCAATTTGGTGAAGAAGGGGTCTTCCCATGATTAATGAAGTACTATTTAGAAAGATGACGCATGATGATATACCGGCAGTTGCAGGTATAGAACTCGAATCATTTGCGACGCCTTGGACAGAAGAGATTTTTGATCATGAATTAACAGGAAATGCGTATGCTCATTATATTGTAGCGGAACTTGACGGTGAAGTAATTGGGCATTGCGGTATGTGGATTGTTCTCGATGAATGTCATATTACCAATGTGGCCGTACTTTCGGCTCACCGAGGTAAAGGATACGGAGAAGATCTGATGCGTCAGGCGATGGAGCTGTGCCGCTTGAATGAAGTGAAAACCATGACGCTTGAAGTGCGTGTTAGCAATGAAACAGCACGGACATTGTATCGTAAGCTAGGTTTTCAAGAAGGCAGCATAAGGAAAAACTATTATACAGACGACCATGAAGATGGGCTCGTCATGTGGGTGGAATTCTAATGGATAAAAATCATTATATTTTAGGTATTGAAACGAGCTGTGATGAAACCGCAGCTTCTATAGTCAAAAATGGAACGGAGATTATCTCTTCTATAGTATCGTCACAAATCCAGCAGCAAAAGCAATTCGGCGGTGTTGTTCCCGAAATAGCTTCGCGTCTGCATGTGGAACAAATCACACTGGTGATTCAGGAAGCTTTGAATGAAGCGAAGCTTGTACCAAGTGATTTGGAAGCCGTCACTGTGACAGAAGGACCTGGGTTAGTGGGGGCACTGTTGATCGGTATCAATGCAGCGAAGGCTTTCGCCTTTGCAAATCAGTTACCGTTGATAGGTGTCCATCATATTGCAGGACATGTTTATGCCAATCAATTGATCCATGAAATGGAGTTCCCTTTGCTGGCGCTCATCGTCTCAGGTGGTCATACGGAGCTTGTCGTTATGAAGTCGCATGGGTCATTCGAATTGATTGGTGAAACGCGTGATGACGCAGCAGGTGAAGCCTATGACAAAGTAGCTCGTGTACTTGGTTTGCCTTATCCAGGAGGACCGCAAGTAGATCAGCTAGCACTGGCGAGTGATGAGAGTATTGATTTCCCGCGCGCTTGGCTCGAAAAAGATTCGTATGACTTCAGTTTTAGCGGATTGAAATCTTCGGTTATTAATTATAAGCATAATATCGAGCAAAAAGGCGGAAAGATCAATCATAATCATGTTGCGGCGGGCTTTCAACAAAGTGTTGTCGATGTACTGACTGTCAAGACAGTGAAAGCTGCAAAAGAATATGATGTGAAGCAAGTGATTGCAGCAGGCGGTGTAGCTGCCAATCAAGGACTACGAAAATCGTTAACTACTGCGCTTGAAAAAGAGGGAATTCCTTTTTATGTTCCACCTATTTCATTGTGTACAGATAATGCGGCTATGATTGCTGCGGCTGGCTATGAGATGTGGAAAAGCGGCGTTCGAAGTGATTTAAGTATGAATGGTCGTCCTGGTATGCCATTAAAATCATGGAATTATTGAAGATACACACAGTTTGCTAACTTTCAGCAAATTGTGTGTTTTTTTGTTAGACGAAAATTAGATTGTCAAGAGGGAACGTTCGTACTTATGCACAATTTGTGGATAGAATGTGAGTAACATTCGTAACCTGTGAATGGTAAACGGATACATTTTGGATAACTATGTGGACTAATAAACAGGTAATTGTGGATAAGGTGGATAACTATGTTCATATGTGTTCAAATGGGGATTTACTCTGTGGAGAAGATTGTGGAGAAATAAAGTGTATTTTAGCTTACAATTTTAAGTAAAAGTATGAAAATGACGAATGATAGGAGGAAAGGAATGATTCTTGTCGTAATTTGTCGTGAGATTGTTCGGATAATATAGTTGAAGCATCATATTTTTACACAAGCGCTCTATAGAATGTGACGACCGCTCTATGCGAAGTCGTCACCGCTCATACTTTCTGCGCGACGGCTCTATGCGAAGTTGTCACCGCTCATACAATCTGCGCTACCGCTCTATACGAAGTCGTCACCGCTCATACTTCCCCCGTGACCGCTCTATGCGAAGCTGTCACCGCTCATACTTTCTGCGCGACCGCTCTATGCGAAGTCATAACCGCTCATACTTTCTGCGCGACCGCTCTATGCGAAGTCATAACCGCTCATACTTTCTGCGCGACCGCTCATACTCTCCCCGCAACCGCTCTATCCATCACCACCACCGCTCATAACCAATGCAATATAAACAAAAAAGCATCAAGAACCAATCAGTTCTCAATGCTCATTTTGTATTACATTAATTCATAGATCCAGACGTCTTTCTAAGTTTTCTAACTCATCTTGAAGTAACAGCCACTCTTCTGATTGTTCGTCATGGACGGCTTGGATTTCATCGATTTGGCGTTGGATATTCATTAGCTCAATGTGGTCGTTCGCCAGTTCGGGTTCTAGTAGTTTTGCTTGCAAAGTTTCAATTTCTTCGTCGAAAGCTTCGAGTTTTTTCTCTAAGTCAGCAATGGATCTCGTTAGCCGGCGTTCGTGACGTTGGTTTTCTTTATTCGCTACTTCTTTCTTGACGATGGGCTTTTTTAATTGTTGTTCAAGTCGTGTGGCAGCTAGTATTTCCTCCATCTCAGTTTTTTTCTCGATGAAGTAATCGTAGTCGCCCAGATACTCAACTGCGCCATCGTCACTCATTTCAATAACTTTGGTTGCGATTCGGTTGATAAAGTATCGGTCATGTGACACGAACAGAATCGTTCCAGGGAAATCGTCAAGTGCATTTTCTAATATCTCTTTGCTGTCGAGATCTAAATGATTCGTTGGCTCGTCCAAGATCAGTGTATTGGATTTCTCGAGCATTAATTGTGCTAATGAAAGACGGGCTTTTTCTCCGCCTGACAAGGAAGAGACGAGTTTTTCTATGTCGTCGCCCGTGAACAAGAAGCGTCCAAGTAGTGAGCGGACATCTTTTTCATTCATTTGTGGCCAGTCATCCCATATTTCCTGCAAAACGTTACCAGAACCGATGAGTGTTGCCTGGTTTTGGTCGTAGTAACCAAATTGAACATTTGTCCCATAACGGATTTCGCCGCCCATTAGTTCATTGCGTTTAACAATGGTTTTAAGTAACGTTGATTTGCCGACACCGTTCGGACCGATAAATGCTACGCGATCACCTTTATAAATACGCAGATGAATATTCTTCGATACAGGCTCTTCGCCATAGCCAATTTTGACATCGTCTAGCGACAGTACATCGTTACCGCTCGGTCGATCAATCGAAAAGGAGAAGTTCGCGGATTTCTCGTCGCCATCAGGGGAGTCCATCCAGTCTCTACGCTCTAGTTGTTTACGTCGGCTTTTCGCCATTTTGGAAGTCGATGCACGCGCAATATTCTTCTGAATAAACTCTTCCAGTTTAGCACGTTCATCCTTTTCCTGACTGAACAACTTCTGATCACGTTCGTAGTTTTTCGCTTTCTCGTCTAAGTACGAACTGTAATTACCACTGTACCTTGAGACTTTCCGTCGAGACACTTCATAAACAGTTGTAACTACCTTATCGAGGAAGTACCGGTCATGCGAAACGATTAGAATTGCACCTTCGTAACCCGATAAGTATCGTTCAAGCCAGTTCAGTGTTTCGATATCCAAGTGATTTGTCGGTTCATCAAGTATCAATAAGTCTGGCTTGCTCAGAAGCATCCTTGCAAGCGCTAGACGAGTTTTTTGACCGCCAGATAGTAAATGCACAGGCTTCTCGAAGTCATCTGGGTAAAACCGCATGCCATGCAGCACAGAACGGGCATCGGCTTCAAACTGATAGCCACCCGCTTCCTTAAATTCAATTTGCAGTTCATCGTATTCCGTCATGACGCGAGCATAGCGATCTGCATCTTCATATACCGCAGGATTCGACATTTCATGCTCTAGCGTGCGCAGGCGACTTTCCTTTTCACGAAGGGGTGCGAATACCGTCATCACTTCATCCCAAATCGTCAATTCCGAATCCAGTCCGCTGTGCTGCTCGAGATAGCCCATGCGTACATCTTTCGGAATGATAATATCTCCTTCGTCAGCGGATAGTTCACCTGCAATTATTTTCAATAATGTCGATTTTCCAGCACCGTTCCGTCCAACTAGTGCGACGCGATCTCGATGCTGTACTTCGAGACGGACGTTCTCTAGTAGATCCGTGCCTGAAAAAGACTTGGTCAGTCCATTCACTTGTAAAATAATCAAGCCCCACACCTCTATTCTTTATCAGTTTAATGGAATGAGGCGTCCCATGCAATAATCGGCTTTACAATGAACTCGTTGTGCTGTACGATAAAAGCGGCTATACCCTTGTTTAGGGGTTGGTCATTGAAGTGACAATGGAGGTAGGGCACAGCTGTGAGTAAACCTAGAATTCCACAGGCAACATCAAAACGGTTGCCATTATATTATAGATTTTTACGAAATTATGCAGATAAAGGCGTACAACGTATTTCATCAGGCGAATTAAGTGAAGCGATGAAAATTGATGCGGCGACCATCCGAAGAGATTTCTCACATTTCGGAGCGCTTGGACGTAAAGGGTACGGCTATGACGTCGATTCCTTGTTGCAATTCTTCCGCGAAACACTCGATCAAGATGAAGAAACCAATGTGGCATTGATTGGCGTAGGTAGTCTCGGAAACGCCTTTTTGAAATACAATTTCCAAAAGATTCATAACACGAAAATTGTCGTGGCATTCGATCCAAAAGCACCGTATGAAGGTGAATTGAAGAACGATATTCTTATCTATCCACCTGATCGTATTGAAGAGAAAATTAATGAATTAGGCATTGAAATGGTCATTTTGACCGTTCCATCACGTGTGGCACAGGAATTGACCGATCGTCTCGCTACAACGTCTGTGAAAGGGATTTTGAACTTTACTCCTGAACGCTTGGCTGTACCAGATACAATCCGCATTCAGACAATCGACTTGTCTGTTGAGCTGCAAACATTGATTTATCTCATTAAAACGGACGTAAAAGATTCACAAATTACGTGACACTGTAATAGTAAAATCATAGGTTTTCATGTAGAATAGACATATTATGAGGAGGTGGCCAACATGGCTCCAGGTATCGGAAGTTTACTGATTATCGCTGTGATTGCATTGCTTATATTTGGTCCTAAGAAATTACCTGAAATCGGTAAAGCGTTCGGTTCTTCATTGCGCGAGTTCAAAAACGCAACTAAAGGCCTTACAGATGACGAAGATGACGTGAAAAAGGTTGAAGACAAGAAAGAAGAAGTGCGCTGAGTTAGGGTGTTATTCTGATGGCAGATAAAGACTTAACAATCATTGAACATATAGATGAAGTTCGAAAACGGCTGATGGTAATCGTCGTTTTCTTTATTGTTGGGGCAATCGGTAGTTTCTTTTTGGCGAAGCCGCTGATTAATTTTATACAGTTCGATACACCGGCTGAACAAGTCACATTGAATGCATTTAACGTCGTAGATCCAGTCGTGATCTATTTGAAGGTCATTGTATTTCTTGCGATTGTTATTATTTCACCGGTCATCATGTATCAATTTTGGGCCTTTATTTCACCGGGACTTCGTGACTTAGAACGGCGTGTCACGCTGTCATATATCCCGTTCGCTTTTCTCCTGTTTTTAGCAGGAATCAGTTTCTCTTATTTTATATTGCTCCCGTATGTCATGAAATTCATGATTAATCTGTCGGGTCAATTAAACATTGAGCAGACAATCGGTATTAACGAATATTTCTCTTTTTTATTCTCGCTACTATTGCCGTTCGGTTTCGTCTTTCAGTTACCGATTGTCATTTTATTTTTATCACGTCTTGGTGTGTTGCAACCTAAAGTACTCGTCAAAATACGAAAAGTTGCGTATTTCGTTTTATTCGTACTGGCTGCGTTCATTACACCACCAGACATCGTATCGCATTTATTCACCACGGTTCCGCTATTCATCTTGTATGAGGTCAGTATCGTGATCTCGCGTCTAGGTTATCGGAAGTTCGAGAAAGCGGAACGTCTACGCCAGATGGAAGAAGTGAAAGCAGAGCAACAGCGTCAGATTGATGAAGTGATGAATAAAACGGACGATAAGTAAACCCATTCAGATCCTCTTGCTAACGCAGGAGGATTTTTTGCGTTTATGGTACCGTGGTCGAATATGGGTTCATTTACCAATACTCCTATGGTAAACTATCTAAGAATAGAATGAGTAGGGGGAATTGAATACAAGTGAATAGTAAAAAGACTCCAACTAGTTGGAGCAAGTGGTTACTAGGTGCGATGTTGCTTATGGCGAGTGTTATGACTCCAGTTATAGAAGGTCAGGCAGCTGTGGCTCAGCCGTCCTATAAAGGCTTAGAAACAGGGATTAATCAAGTGATTTCAAGCCAGCGTATGCGTGGTACACGAAGCAGTGTTATCGTACGTGAAGCGGATACTCATCGCATTGTCTATCAATACCGTAGAAATCAAGGTATCACGCCCGCTTCGAACGTAAAAGTATTGACAAGTACAGCAGCTCTTGAAATATTAGGGAAAGATTATACATTCGATACAGATGTCTTAACGAACGGTACAGTGAAAAACGGTATCCTAGACGGTCATCTATATTTGCGCGGGACAGGCGATCCAACATTACTTGAAGCTGACTTATTGCGCATGGCTCGCCAAATGCGTGAATCAGGTATTAAAGCCGTAACAGGACATATCGTGGCGGATGATACATGGTTTGATACACAACGTCTATCACCCGGTATTTATAAATCAGATGAAACTTATTACTACGCAGCGCAAGTTTCGGCACTGACAATCTCGCCGAATAAAGATTACGACGCAGGTACGACAATTGTCCAAGCGAAGCCGACACGAAATGGTAGGGCGGGAGCAGTCACATTGACACCGCACACAGACATCGTAAAAGTCGTCAATCGCACACGCACTGTACCGAAAAACCAACGCAATACCGTCACAATGAAACGTCAGCACGGAACGAACACGATTATCGTTTCGGGCAATATTCCTCTTAACTCAAATGGCAATCGCCAATGGGTGACGGTATCCAATCCGACAGCTTATACAGCAGACGTCTTCAAACGTGCACTAGCTAAAGAAGGGATTAAGCTTCAACCGACTGCTCGTGTAACACGCGGGAAAACTCCCGAGAATACAAAGTTACTCGCAAAGAAAGAATCGATGTCATTGTATTATTTGATGATGCCATTCATGAAGTACAGCAACAACTCTCATGCTGAGATTTTGGCAAAGTCGATGGGACGTGCAGTATACAATGAAGGAAGCTGGAATGCTGGCTTGCGTGTCGTCAGAGAAACGTTAGAAAAAGACGGCATTAGCACGAAAGGTATGTATGTAGAGGATGGTTCAGGTATGTCGCATAAAAACAAAATCCCTTCTGAGAAGATTGCAGAAGTGTTGTATGTCGCTCAATCTAAGGAATGGTATCCAGCGTTTGAGCGTTCGTTGCCAATCGCAGGCGTAAATGACCGCATGTTAGGCGGGACGTTGCGCAACCGTTTGACGAGTCCTGTTGTCAGGGGCAAGGTGCAGGCAAAGACCGGTTCGCTCAACGGCACGGATTCGTTGTCGGGCTATGTGACGACAAAGAGTGGGCAAGAGCTGATCTTTAGTATTTTGACAGAGAACGTGAGAGGAACAGCGAAGCCTGATATTGATAAGATGGTGCAGGTTATGGCAGCTCAGTAAAGGTTTTGAGAGTGGGGAAGGCGCCGTTGATCGACGTTCCAGGCGGACGCTTTCCCATGGGCGTGGCCTTGAGCCGCTTCCCTCACTTCGTTCAGTCCAGGGTCTCAAGGCGCACGCTTATCCATCGGGAGTCGCCGCCTTCCACTTACGATCAACTACTGTTGTGTTCTGAAGTTTGATAGATAAAGAAAAAGTAAGAACATAGACAGTGCTTAAATATGCTTTCTAATCGCATATTGATAAATAGGTTTATACTCTTGTACTTGAACTTAGATAAGTTGAAAGGCAACAATAGTTCAGGCAATACCACCAGTGAGTGATCTATATCGATACACTTTAAAAGTAGGGATTGGAGTGGAAGCAGGGGCGACTCCTGGAGGATCAGCGCGAGTTCGAGACCCCACAGGAGCGCACTTTGCGACGAGGAGGCTCGGGCCGTGCCCTCGGGAAAGCGTCCCCTGTTGGAATTCCAATCCCCGAACCACAGGCCTGATTCATCTTTCTGCATATTCATATTTAAAAAATCTCCCCTTGAATGGGGAGATTTTTTCTATTGTAGTAATGTTATGATACTCTGTTGCATATCTTGTAATTGTTGCAGTTTATCCGCATTCCATTGCACGACAGTGACGAAACTGTTCATGAGGAAATGGGCAATCATCGGGGTCAGTAGGCGCTTGGTCTTGTAATAGACGAAGGCGAACGCTAGACCTGGCATCAAGTACATGAGCAAGTGTTGTAACTCATTATGCACTGCTGCGAAGACGATGGCGCTGACAATCGCAGCAACCCAGAAGTTCGTCTTTGTGTACAAGCCACCGAAGATAATCCGGCGGAACACGACTTCTTCGAGGAACGGTGCAAACAACACCATGGCAAAAATGATAATAGGTGCGGTTTTCGAGATGTTTGACAATAACTCCGTATTCTCGGAGCCAGTGGCCACACCGAACACTGACTCAATCGCAGCGCCTACAATTTGTCCAGCCATGGCGAGGAAGAAACCAAGTACTCCCCATAGAAGAACGCTTCCGAATCCCGATGGCTTTCCTTTAAATACAGGTAAGAACTTTTTATTACGTAACAGGATCACAGCGATTATGAGTGCAGCGATACCTTGCGTGATGAATAATGTCCAAGCGAACCCTTGAGAAACGGCCTCTATCTTGGACAAGTCTTTGCCGGTGAAGTAAACAATTAATTCAGGGGCAAGAAAAATGCTGGTAATCTGGAGCAACACATACGACATGAAGATCATCAGAGCAACAACCCAGTTTTTCACGGTGCACAACCTTTCCTCCATACATGTTGATTAGTTTAACGCGAAAAAAGGCGTTTGGCAAAAGAAGAAAATGTCGAACACTTTTACTTGCAATAATGTATGGAATTCTTTATTATTAGAATTATATTAGCACTCGATATAAGTGAGTGCTAAAAATTACACATTATCTCGAGGAGGTTGTTTCATTTGTTGAAACCACTAGGTGACCGTATCATTATCGAATTAATCGAAGCAGAAGAAAAAACATCAAGCGGTATTGTTCTACCGGACTCTGCGAAAGAGAAGCCACAAGAAGGTAAAGTGATCGCTGCTGGTACAGGCCGTGTTCTTGAGAACGGACAGCGCGTTGAACTAGAAGTATCTGAAGGCGACCGCATCATCTTCTCTAAATACGCAGGCACTGAAGTGAAGTATGAAGGTACAGAATACTTAATCCTTCGTGAAAGTGATATTCTTGCAATTATTGGATAATTAATTAAAACGTAAATATAGTAGACAAATAGAAAACTCTGGAGGGAATCATTTACAATGGCTAAAGAACTTAAATTTAACGAAGAAGCACGTTCCGCAATGCTCCGCGGTGTAGATACACTAGCAGATGCTGTAAAAGTAACACTTGGGCCAAAAGGTCGTAACGTCGTACTTGAGCGAAAATTCGGTTCACCACTCATCACGAATGATGGTGTAACCATTGCAAAAGAAATCGAGCTTGAGAATGCATTCGAAAACATGGGCGCAAAGCTTGTAGCAGAAGTTGCATCGAAGACAAATGACATCGCAGGTGACGGAACAACAACAGCAACTGTCCTTGCTCAAGCTATGATCCGTGAAGGCTTGAAGAACGTAACAGCTGGCGCAAACCCAGTCGGTATCCGTAAAGGAATCGAAAAAGCAGTAGTCGCAGCCGTGGAAGGTCTTCAAAGCGTTTCAGATGAAATCGAAAGCAGACAAGAAATTGCACAAGTTGCGGCAATCTCTTCTGGAGACGAAGAAGTCGGAGAGTTAATTTCACAAGCAATGGAGCGCGTAGGCAACGACGGTGTTATCACAATTGAAGAATCTAAAGGCTTTATAACAGAGCTCGATGTAGTAGAAGGTATGCAATTCGACCGTGGTTACGCATCTGCTTATATGGCAACAGATACAGACAAAATGGAAGCAGTGCTTGAAAATCCATATGTCTTAATTACAGATAAGAAAATCAACAATATCCAAGAAATTCTACCAGTGCTTGAACAAGTTGTTCAGCAAGGTAAACCATTGTTGATCATTGCAGAAGATGTTGAAGGTGAAGCTCTAGCTACACTAGTGGTCAACAAACTACGCGGTACATTCAACGCAGTGGCTGTTAAAGCACCAGGCTTCGGTGATCGCCGTAAAGCTATGCTTGAAGACATCGCAATCCTAACTGGTGGACAGGTAATCACAGAAGATCTAGGACTTGATCTGAAATCTGCTGACCTGACATCACTAGGACGCGCTGCGAAAATCGTCGTTACAAAAGACAACACAACAATCGTTGAAGGTAGCGGTGACGCAGGTTCTATCGAGTCACGTGTAGGCCAAATTCGTTCACAGTTGGAAGAAACAACTTCTGAATTCGACAAAGAGAAATTGCAAGAACGTCTAGCTAAACTAGCTGGCGGTGTAGCAGTCATCAAAGTCGGAGCTGCAACTGAAACAGAGTTGAAAGAGCGTAAACTTCGTATCGAAGACGCATTAAACTCAACACGTGCGGCAGTAGAAGAAGGAATCGTATCGGGTGGCGGTACTGCACTCGTGAACGTCTATAAGCAAGTAGAAACATTACTTGAAGACACGGAAGGCGACGTAGCAACAGGTATTAAGATTGTACTTCGTGCACTCGAAGAACCAGTACGTCAAATCGCAACAAACGCGGGCCTTGAAGGTTCTATCGTAGTAGACCGCTTGAAGCGCGAAGAAGTCGGCGTCGGCTTTAACGCAGCAGAAGGCACATGGGTTAACATGGTGGAAGCTGGAATCGTGGATCCAACAAAAGTAACTCGTTATGCACTTCAAAACGCAGCATCTGTAGCGGCTATGTTCTTAACTACTGAAGCTGTTGTTGCAGACCTACCAGAACCAGCAGGTGCAGCAGGAATGCCTGATATGGGCGGTATGGGTGGAATGGGCGGCATGATGTAAGTCAAGCTGCTCTAATTTAAAAGCGTCAACTCCTAATTATTTAGGAGTTGACGCTTTTTATAGTTTATTTACGTAAGAAATAATGACCATCTCGATTAACGAGAATACTTAAATTTTTGGATCCGTTTTATATAATAGCTATCTTGAACTAAACACTCATCTACGGATACTGACTGATCAGGTTTAGCCAAGCTCTTCACCGCACTCTTTGCTTCCTCATCCACTGCGTCGCTACAAATTTCTCTCCGATTTCCAACGGTGCACCACCATGCAACGTCAAGTCGTTCAACAGTGGATCGTTATAGAAATACTCGAAATAGACGGCCATTCCTTTTTGGGGAGTGACAGACAGTTTCAGGTGGGGGAAGAACGTTTCGCCGCCTTGTTCGACATCGTTCAAGTACATGACGAGCGTACTGATTCGGTTATTGGTAACGTTGCTCGCTGCTGAGAAGAAGTCATGATGTGCTTTATATTCCTGGCCTGGCAGATAGCGCAATACTTGAAGTCTTTCACCGTGTTCGATTGGGATATTCATAACCGCTTCAATCCGTTTTTCAATTCTCGTGACAATCAAGTTATCAGGTTCTTCAATGAACATACCGCTGCTAGTTCTAATCTCGTTTTCTGCATGAACTGTTCCGATTTTGGATCGTTTCATCTTGTCAGTTGACAGCCGGATCAGTTCGTCACATTCTTCATCGCTTAGCATATTGCCTAAGACAACAACTAATGGTTCATCGACTTTCGCAATAATTTCGATGTCACGGTCAGCTACGATTTTCTTTCCTCTATGATTAAATATGGTTTGTTCTCTATTTTCCGCTATCAACTTTGAGCACCTCTTTACTAGTTTGATTTCTATAAATCAAATACAGTGTTACGTAGTGAGTGTACAGCGAATATAGGACTTCTCTTGAGTTTCACACTTCCTCTAGTAAAATGAATTCAATATATTTTAGCATGCTAGATTGCTTGACGTAAATTCAGAATGTAGTCAAAAAGGTAGTGATATATAACTGTTTTTTACAATCCATTATCTATTGCTGAAATACCTGTACAGGTAAAGGGTTTTTGATAGTTGGAAAAAGCGTTCTAGCTATAGTAGTCTAAACGTATCAAAGAACTGACCTTGTTGTTATTATACGCAACATCTTGGAAAGATGAGGATTTCCCGAATGATGCGAAGGGTTAATTAAGTCCTAGTGTGAAAAGCAGTCATAAGTGTTTTTATACACTTGTAAAAAACAAACTTGAATGTTTAAACATTCATGAAATTTTGTGCACAGCGTTTAATATTTGAAAGACTTTGGAGATCATTTTGTTGTGAATTCCGGGCGGCGGTTAACGCCAATGACAAATGAATCGAAATAATAGCAAAAATGTCAGAGACTTTGAAGCGTGCCATCGACCAATGGGGTATTGTTGAGACAGTATAAGAACGAAATGAGCCTCTTGGGATAGTTCATAAGAGGCTCATTTTTATACAGTAGGAATTCTGATCCGTTTCTTCAAGTTATAAACTTTCCACTTCAACACGTCCTGAGAAAAACGTTGCGCCACCGCCCATGTCAGCAATTCGGTCTGGTGTTAAAGCGTTCACAAGGTGTTTTTGACCTGAACTATCTCCCAAAATACCTTGGCTGACAACAACTCCGGGAAGGACTTGCTCGCCTACAGAGACAGTGAATATACATTCCCCGCGCTCGTTCCATATTCGGACAGTCGATTTGTCTTCGATTCCTCGCCTTTCCGCATCGTGCCGATTGATGAACAATTTAGGGGCTTTTTCAAGTTGGATATGTTTTTCATTGTTCGAAAAAATCGTGTTCATAAAATTATGGTTAATTGCAGGTACATACAGTAAAGGATAATCGGAATCTTGAACAATCGGGATATATGTGGGAAGGGCCGGTAATCCTGCCGATTTCATTTGTTCTGAATACAACTCGATTTTTCCGCTCGGCGTCTTTAAATGGTTCAATAAATCGCCTGTCCCACTCGCCTTCATATAGCGTTGCTCCTTTAATGCAGCATACGATACTTCAGATAAATGAGGATTGGACAAATCGCTTAATGCTTGATCGATCATTTCAGCGTCATTATCTAGGAAGGGTTGCTCGTCAAAGCCCATTGCTTGCGCCAACAATCTGAAAACGTCCGGGTTAGATTTACTGTCCCCGTATGTTTCGATGACAGGTTCCTGCAAATGGATGTAGTGATGCCAGAAAGATGTATAAAAGTCCGTATTTTCAAAAGCGGATGTCGCAGGCAGAACAATGTCCGCATACAAGGCAGTATCCGTCAAAAACAAATCATGGACCACTGTAAACAAATCCTCGCGTGCTAAGCCATCCTGGACCTTATTGGCATCCGGTGCGACAACGGCGGGGTTGCTATTATAGACATACAAAGAGCGAATCCTTTGTTGTTTCTTCAGTAATGCTTGTCCCAATAAATTCATATTGAATTTCCGCGTTGGTTTTTTCTGAAGTTCAGGCCGTTCTAGTGCGGCAATATTATGCGTCAAATAGTCGGAATTTGATTTGACTGCTCCTCCGCCCTTTAATTCCCATTGCCCAGTCAAAGCAGGCAAGCAAGTAATGGTCCGGACGATCATGCCGCCATTATCATGATGCTGCAACCCATTGCCGATGCGTATCATGGAAGGAGAGATGTTACCGTACATTCGAGCCAATTCATAAATATCTTCTTCCGGCACGCCCGTAATGGTGGAAACTTTTTGCGGATTGTAGTACTTAACATGTTCGCCCAGCGCTTCATGGCCGATTGTGTACTGTTCCAAAAAAGCTTGATGGACTAGCTTTTCTTTATAAAGAATATGCATAATTCCGAGTGCAAGCGCTCCGTCAGTTCCAGGTAGAATGGGGATGAACCAATCAGCCATGCGTCCGGTCTGGTTTTTATGGACGTCAATGACAATAGTTTTCGCGCCGTTTTTTTTCGCCTTTTGGGCAATCATAATTTGGTGCATATTGGTACTGACCGCATTGATCCCCCAAAAAATAAATAATTTCGTTTCCGTCATCTCTTCTGGATCCGTTCCATAACGCCCGCCCATTGTGTAATTGTAGCCCGCCTCGCCGGCGACTGAACAAATCGTCCGATCCAGTTGACTCGAACCAAGGCGATTAAAGAAACGGCGGTCCATTCCTTTAGAACTGAGTTTTCCCATATTTGCATAGAAGCTGTAAGGAAGAATCGATTCTGGACCTTCTTCAGAAATTATTTTATTCCACTGATTTGTAATAGTTGTAATGGCCTCTTCCCAACTGATTGGAACGAATTGACCATCGCCTTTTTCCCCAATGCGTTTTAAAGGGGTTGTAATTCGATTTTGATCATAAATCCTTTCAGCCATATGCCGAACTTTGTTGCAAATGCTTCCTTTTGTGACTGGATGTTCAGGATCACCTTCAATTTTAACAATTTTCCCGGCTTCTTTATGAATAAGCAATCCGCATTGGTCTGGACAATCAAGAGAACAAACCGAGGGAACGATACCATTTTCTACATCAATATACGATTGCATTACACAAGTCCTTTCTAACGAATTAATTTTGCAATTGCAAATTTACTATGAAATCCTAATATTACTGAAGCTTAATAATCGATTAATTGTTAAAAATAGAGAATTTCCATTGAGTATAAAGGAAAGCGCATGTTGAAGTGTAAATCAACTTTTTTCTGATATTGATGAAAAATACTCTATTAGTAAATCGACTCAAACAAATAGTTTATGTTAGTTAGTATACCATATTGGAGATAGTATATTTAGAAAGTTCCGATAATCGATTGACTTTGAATTGATTATTATGTACAGTAGCTTCATTAGTTCAATTTTAATAACTTTCTACCAATTTCATATTATTTTCTATCGAGAGAAGTTGAGGGACTGGCCCAATGAAACTTCGGCAACATAATTGTGCCAAATCCAGCAAGCGTAGCTTGAGAGATAGAAAGAGGATAGCATATTTATATTGTGCTAGCGATAATTGCCAACTACTCTTTCCGTCTTTACGGGAAGGTTTTTTATTTTCTAAAGACAATGCAAAATACATAAGCAGGAATGGAGAGTATTGATATGTTGGAGAAAATAGGGATTACAAAAAACTTAGGATGGGGCTTTTTCGGTGTTATGTTGTTCATGATGGGAGATGGAATTGAAGCGGGTTGGTTAAGTCCTTTCTTAATTGAAAGTGGATTAACCATTCAACAATCAGCAGCTATATTCACAGTATACGGAGTCTCGATTGCTCTGTCTTCCTGGTTTTCAGGCGTCTGCGTAGATGTTTTTGGGCCGAAACGTACAATGGCAATCGGGTTAGCCGTCTATATTATCGGTACAGCAGGGTTTATTACATATGGTTTTTCAACGATGAATTATCCGGTTATGCTTCTGACTTATTTTATTAAAGGTTTTGGTTATCCGTTATTTGCTTATTCCTTCTTAACATGGGTCATTTATAAAACACCACAAAGTAAATTGAGTTCTGCTGTTGGTTGGTTCTGGTTTGTTTTTTGTGCGGGAATGATGGTGCTTGGCGCCTGGTATTCAAGTGTTGCAATCCAACATTTCGGTTACATCAATACTATGTGGACATCTATATTCTGGGTATGTCTTGGTGCAGTTTTAGCTATAGTAGTCAATAAAGACAAGTTTGAAAGGAAAAAACTCGCAAACAAAAAAGAAGCAGTCAAAGAATTATTGAAAGGTATCACCATTTTGAAATCGAATCCGAGAGTTGCTGCAGGTGGGATTGTCCGCGTTATTAATAGCTTAAGCGTTTATGGATTCCCAGTATTCTTACCAATGCATATGGCACAGCACGGTATTGAAACAACTGCTTGGCTACAATTATGGGGTACATTTTTCTTAGGAAACATTATCTTTAATTTAGTGTTCGGCTTCATTGGAGATAAATTCGGCTGGAAAAACACAATCATTTGGTTTGGTGGTATCGGTTGTGCGATATTCACGCCACTATTATTTTATATACCAGTAATTACAAATGGCAGCATTGTTATGACGAGCATTGTCGGATTCATTTGGGGCGGTTTAGTAGCAGGCTATGTTCCGATTGGTGCACTAGTACCATCCGTGGCGGGTGAAGATAAAGGCGCGGCAATGTCCGTGTTGAATTTTTCTGCAGGTCTATCGACATTCGTAGCTCCTGCGATTGCCTTGACATTTATCGGGCTTGTTGGAGCGGAAGGGGTCGTGTGGATTTTCAGTGCTCTCTACTTAGTGAGTGCGATTATCGTTAAATTCATTCGTATACCGGAAGAAGAAGGTGGAAAGATAAAGGAGAAAACGTTGCTAGTTACCTCGTAAAATCACCTTGGGCTAGCCGGTGATTGACAAAGGCGTCGATAGATGAAATACTCACGTTCAATTTAAAAAATAACATGCTATTGATCTAGATTGTAGGATTTGTGGATAATTCTTTCTATCTTTTTGTTATAGATTAGAGGGACTTTTATTGATAGATGGAAAGAGATAAAAGATGATAGTATGGCGTAACGGGTGCCCAATCAAAAAGAGGTTAAAAACTATTTGGATTGTTTTCAACTTCCTTTAAAAAAGCAGATGTGTCGTTGGTTTTAGGGAAGTTGGGCACGCGCATTCATAATAAAGGAGATGTTAGCAATGGTTGAAAAGAATTTTGAAAAAGCAGCATTTGCAGGCGGATGCTTCTGGTGCATGGTGAAACCGTTTAAAGAATGGCCAGGCGTCCAGGATATCGTGTCAGGGTATATGGGCGGACATCTCGATAATCCAACGTATGAAGATGTAAAAAAAGGCACATCCGGTCATGTAGAAGTTGTTGAAATTACGTTTGATCCTGCCTTATTCCCATATGAGAAATTGCTCGAAGTATTCTGGCAACAAATCGATCCGACAGACGCAGAAGGTCAATTTCACGATCGCGGCTCATCCTATACAACCGCCATTTTCCATTACACAGATGCACAACGGGAAATTGCCGAGAGATCGAAAGCCAACCTAGCTGCAAGCGGCATTTTTACTAAGCCTATCGTCACGACAATCCGCCCCGCAGAAACTTTCTACCGAGCAGAAGAATACCATCAAGACTATTACATAAAAGAAAAGGAACATTACACAGATAACCGTGCACGTTCAGGGCGCAATGAATTCATAGCCAAGCACTGGGGATAATAGTAGGAATGATAAAGTGGGCGAGCGTTTTCATAAAACGCTGCCTTTTTTGTTTGAAATGGGGAATTAATAAAAAGTACCCGTACAACATTGAACTCTGAATTCAAAAAACAAGAATATTTAAACGCTCATGAAAGCATTGCCCACAGTATCTTTTACTAAGCACTTGCACTGCTTTTTACTCCTTGATGAAGAAGTCTTCCCTTTTTTAAGTTCCTTTCTTATACTATCTAATCAAATAATGTATACAGCATGGAAGAGTATTAGCAACTCATTTTTGTAGTAAGTACCTATGGAAACACTTATGAATGTTTCAAGCAGATACTTTTAAATAATTATCTCTAATCTTTTTTAAGATTGGACAGAGTAGAAAAAGAGGTTTGGCTTTCAGATTGAATGACAGAAATACTGCCATCAGTTTCTAGTATGACGGCCGTTACATCATCAAGAGAGCCTAAGCCACTGGAACGTGCGGCTTGGAATATTTCCTCTTCCAAAATTCGTTCTGATTTCATTGTCTCCTTCAAAAAACTATCTTCATAAAACAATAGTTTTGGCTCTGATTTAATCAGTTTGCTAATAATTCGAAATCGAACAGATGACCAGGCAACTATATATTGCATACCTATCAGAACAATGAAAGCGGTCAAACCTTCCGAAAGAGCTACGTCTTTACTTAATAAAATGGTGGCTAAGATTGACCCGAGTGCGACTGTCACAACCAAGTCGAATGCATTCATCTTGGAAAGCGTACGTTTACCTGATATACGCAAAATGAAAATTAATCCTATATAGCTTAAAACACCAACTACAACAGTTCGTAGAAGAGTTTCCCATCCATTAAAGAACATAATACACCTCGAATATTTGACTTAGTTAATCTATCATTCCCCTACAACATTGTGATGAAACTTTCTGTCACGGGTACTTTGCACCCATTTTGGAGTAGGAGGAGTAATATTCTTGCTTAGAAACTAAAAGTCTAAACATATATCCTCTTGGTAACCACTTTACTGCTGAGGGAGTATTTTATGAATGCTACTTTATGCTTATTAAATATATTCCTGTTCGTTATATATTTAATATAGCTGGTTCACATCTATTGAAAGGCTATTTGAATATCTTTTAGAATAATAGAATAGGATGTTATTTCTCGATTCAGATGAGGGTATCTACTACACTATAAATAAAGAATACTTGAGCAGAGGAGGTACGAATAGTGAAGGATCAAACAAGATATCTTCGTCTAGCGAATATAACAAAGTTAATCAATTCAAAGTTAGAGTTAAGAGAAGTACTGAATCACGTGGTTACTGCTATATCAGAAGAGATTGTCCGATGTGACTCGGTTGGAATTTATTTGCCACAACTAGACGGATCATTTAGGGGGTTCGTAGGAAAGCCCGAAGTGATCAACGGCATGACACTCGATATGCATATAATTGATACCGACTTCGATTTATTGGCGAAAGAAGTAATTGAAACGAAAAGAACGATATATATACCGGATACATCCAAAGATCATCGACCCGATCCAAGAGCAGTCGAAGGATTTAAGATAAAATCTCTATTAGTTTTACCCATTACTGTAGAGACGGAATTATTTGGACTAGTGTTCTTGTTCGACTATGGAATACCAATGAATTTAACGGAGCTTGAGATTCAAACAGTTCAGTCCTATGTCAATATGGCTGCTGTTGCTATTCAAAATGCCAAACTGCTAACGAATAAAGAAGAACTTATTCAGGAAAAGCAATTATTGTTAGATATAACTCGGGATTTATCACTGTGCTCTACCATGCAGGAAGCACTGGATATATGTTTTCTATATATAGAAAGAGTGCTTGGAAACAATAATATAGGTGTACATTTGATTGATCCATCGGTGCATATGAAGATTAAGCCTGCAACCCTTAATCGTAATAGTGATTGGTCTGCAGAAACCTGGGTGAAATCCCATGACGAGATAAAATTTGACGATGAAAATGATAAGGTGTTCCAGGAAGTCATTGCATCTAGAAAAGCAGAACACATTCCAGATGTCTATGCAGATAATCGAGTGAACCATAAAGTATGTCAATACTTCGGTATTCAATCGATGTTTATTCTGCCTATCGTTTCCATGGGGAAAGTATTAGGTTTAATAGTCATTGCAGACCTTCAACAAAAGAGTCCAAATTACTCCCAGGCCAGTCAGCAACTGACGCAATCTATTGTAGATACAACGGCTTCCACTTTATTGAACTTATTGAATATGGAAAAGCAAGAGTTGATCATAGAACAGCGGACCGCAGAGATAACGGAAAAGAATAACGAACTTGAAACGGCCATGAAAGAATTACAGCGGATTAGCCGAGAAAAAGAACTGATTCTTCATTCGGCAGGTGAAGGGATATTCGGGCTGGATCTACATGGCGTTATTACTTTTTGTAATCCAGCCGCAGCCATGATGCTAGGGTATAAGATTAAGAACGAGCTAATAGGTAAACCTGTCAATATTATTTACAATGAAAACAATACGAACAAAGATGAAGTTATATTTTTTAGGCAAGATCAATCCAGCTTCCCTGTAGAATATGTTAGATCATCCATCAAAGAAGGAGATAGGATCGTTGGGGATGTCGTTACATTTAAAGATATCTCTGAAAGAAAGAAGATGGAGAAAGAAATTAGATACCATGCGTATTATGATAGCTTGACCAATTTACCCAACCGGGTGCTTTTAAAAGATCGCATGGCACAGGGTTTGAGTTTTGCTCATACTCTTAAAGAAAAAGCAGCTGTACTGTTCATGGACTTGGATCGTTTCAAATCAGTCAATGATTTATTAGGACATAGCTATGGTGATATTTTATTGACACATGTAGCAAGACGTATATGTGTATGCCTACCCGAGGGCGCTACAGCTTCTCGTCAAGGCGGGGACGAATTTATTATTTACTTGCCTTGTATTGAATCCGAAGCAGAAGTGATAGAGGTGGCAGAAAAGATTGTTGATCAATTCAACAAGCCTTTCAACCTAAAAGGACATGAAATGCATATCCATAGCAGTATAGGGATCAGTTTATATCCGCAAGATGGGCAGACGGCGGAATTATTAATAAAAAATGCCGATATCGCGATGTATCAGTCTAAAACCGTATCTGGCAGCAGTTATCAATTTTATCATTTGGCGATGGATATCAGGACATTTGAAAATGTAAAGTTTGAAAATGCTTTATATAAAGCGCTTGACCATGGGGAGTTGGAACTTTATTTTCAACCTCAAATTGATTATAGTACACGTTCTATCATTGGAACAGAAGCGTTATTGAGGTGGAATCATTCAACAGAAGGATTGATCTCACCGGATAGGTTTATTGCGCTGGCGGAGGAGACGGGACTAATCGTTCCTATCGGAGAGTGGGTGATCAGAAGTGCGTGTAACCAAATCAAGAAGTGGCAAGAAAAAGGATATCCACCAATTGTAGTATCCGTAAATTTATCGGCCCGTCAGTTTGAACAAAATAATTTATTCCAAACAGTTAAAGGCATATTAGATGAAGTAGGGGTATCACCGGAACTTTTATGTCTTGAAATTACGGAGAACCAAATCATTAAAAATACAGAACTGACTATCCAATCAATGAAAGAATTACAGGCAATAGGCATCAAAATGTCCATTGACGACTTTGGTACAGGCTATTCTTCTTTAGGTTATTTAAAAAACTTGCCAATCAATGCATTGAAAATAGATAAATCCTTTATTCAAGAATTGAAAAGTAATGACGACAATTCAGCCATCGCGAATACAATTATTACATTGGCAAAAAACCTGGGCCTGGATTTAGTTGCTGAAGGTGTCGAAACGCTAGAACAAGCCGAATTTTTGGCTTCGAGAGAATGTTACATCATGCAAGGCTATTACTTTAATGTGCCGCTAAAGGTGAATGAATTCGAAAGCACATATCTGGCTACTAAAGGAGAGTTTTTATGAAAGCTATTCGAGCAGTATTGGATTATTTAAGAGCTAGTGGGGTAAAACACGTTTTTGGCATCCCGGCAGGTTCGGTTAATGCATTTTTTGATGAGTTGTATGAAATACCAGAACTAACGCCAATTGTGACGAAGCATGAAGGCGCGGCTTCCTATATGGCAGTTGCATATGCCAAATATACGGCTACTATGAGCGTTTGTATAGGATGCAGTGGACCTGGTGGTACTAATCTGCTAACGGGCGCCGCAAATGCCATGCGTGAACATCTCCCTGTTTTGTTTTTGACAGGCGCGGTTCCAGTTAATACTGTCGGTTTAAATGCCTCTCAAGAATTGGATGCTGAACCGCTTTTTAAATCAGTGACGAAATATAGTGTAACTGTGACGGATTCGAAGGATTTACTTGGAGAAGTGGCAAAGGCATGTGAAATAGCGATTTCTGGTGTACCAGGTCCTGTCCATATCGCCATGCCGATAGATATCCAAATCAATCAAATTGAACCTCCCGAAATACCGGCTCCGCCAAAAAGAGCGCCGATTGTTCCAGATCAAAATACCATACAGTCTGTTGCAAGAGAGCTTGCCAATAAAAAGGATGGATATATCTTTGTAGGACAAGGTATTAGGCACTCCGTGGCTCAGTTACTTGATTTAGCGGAGGTGCTTGGTTGGCCGATCATTACAACACCGCAGGCAAAAGGTTATATTACAGATGATCATCCACTCCTCGCCGGCGTATTCGGTTTTGCCGGTCATGACGCGGCTTCTTCATTGATTAATGGGAAAGATGGTGAAGCTTTGCTGGTGGTAGGCTCCAGTTTAGGCGAGACGGCTACGAATAATTGGAACGTCAATCTCACTAAAAATCGGTACACTATTCAATTGGACTACGATTCATCCGTTTTTAATCGTAAATATGAAGTGAATGCTGCTGTTTTGGGAGACATAGATTTAAGCTTGACTGCGTTACTAAATGAATTACAAAGTTTGAACTTGCCGACCCAAGATCAAGCGTTTAGTAAACAGGAAATAGGAATGGGAGATAATGAAGAGTACAACACGAAAAATATATTGATGCGTCTACAAGAATACGCTCCCCGCTATACTAGATATACCGTTGATATAGGTGAGTTCATGGCGTATATCATTCATGATATGAACGTAGTGGAGACCGGTTCATTTGATATTAATGTGCATTTTGGGGCGATGGGGAGCGGTATAGGTTCTGCAATTGGCTCGAAGCTTGCTGAACCTGAACGTCCAGTAGTTTGCGTTACCGGTGATGGATGTTTCTTCATGCACGGTATGGAAATTCTGACCGCCAAAGAACATAAGTTGCCTATATTATTTGTTGTGATGAATAATGCGCGCTTAGGAATGGTCTATCATGGACATTCGTTGCAATATAAACGCTCCCACCCAGCATTCGAACAAGAACCGATGAATATTGCAGCTATGGCTACTGCCATGAACATACCGAGTAAACGAATTGAAGCGATGGAGGATCTGACCCAAGAAGTGATAGACGAGCTTATGAACGTCGAGGGGCCGTCAGTCCTCGAAGTTTTCCTGATAGATAATACAATACCACCAATGGGAGATCGCGTGAAGTTTCTATCTTCTTTTGGAAAGTAAATAACCCGGAGAAGAGGCTTGATTGCCTCCTCTCTGGGTTGTTTATCATAGTCAGATAGATTTGTATAATGCATTTGTGATGTCAATGATTGCATCTATTGTTTTACCTTTAAATGCATTGGAAACGGAAAGTCCTGAAGGGTTTGAATAGTAATACGCATCCAATTTTGGGTTATAACTATATCCCATGTCAGTTAAAGATCGCTGTAATTCAGTCGGTAAGTTTTTTGATCCAGTACGCTTCATAAAGTAGTTTGTGCCGTAGATTTTCACATCTACATCCTTGGTTCCGGTATGGATTACAAATAAGTCTTTTTCATCCTTCACCAACCACTGGCCTTTTGAATACAAAGAGATCTTAGTCTTTCCCAATCCGTCAATTCCAGCTAAATTCATGCCGAAATAGTGGTTAATCATTGTACGCACATTGTCACCTGTCACATGATAATGATGATGTGCCAAATATAAATCTAGAATGATTTGTGAAGGAGAACTATTAAAAGTATCCAAATCCGTGGATGATTGAATCTCAAAAGTACCAATTTTCACTTTAGTCAACACAGGAACTCTTTCTAAATGGAAGCCGAAAGCTTGTGAGATTGCTTCGTAAATGACTGGACTAGTTACTTTATCTGCATGATGATCAATATACATATCCATTACATCAATCTTTGCCAACTTGCTGATGTAACCAATTACTTCTACTTCCGACAAGCCTTGATCCAATTGATGCGAACGTTTAATTATGTTCTGAAGTTCATAAGAATATGTGATCGGGGCAATCTTCATGCGAGACCTCCTCATTGAAGTACATTCTTATATTTATTAGATAATTATACAGCAAAAAACGTACAAAGTATTAAATTGTTTAAAAAATGATAATGATTTACAATTGAGCGAAAAACTTTATTTACTAATTAGAATAGTTATTATTCGCATAAGGCAACTCCAAATTCTCCCGTAAAGTAGTCCCTTCGTAATCTGTCCGGAAAATCCCGCGCATTTGAAGGATAGGGACAACATGATCAACAAAGGCTTCTAATTCGCTAGGCAAGTTCGCGATGAGCATAAAACCATCTGCTCCATTCTGTTCGTACCAGGCTTCGATAAGATGGGCGACTTGCTCCGGTGTTCCCATAAAAGGCGTTCTCGGTGTGGCTTCTCTTAAAGCTACTTGACGCAAGGTTAAGTTTTGCTTGCGTGCCTCAGACTTAATGCGATCCGTATCGCTTCTGAAACTATTTTGGCCGATGCCTCCTATATCAGGAAAAGGTTCATCCAATGGATATTGGGAAAAATCATGATGTTCAAAAAGACGACCTAAAAAAGCGAGTGCTTGCTCTATCGTCACCAAACCGGCAAGTTCTTCGTATTTCCGCTCCGCTAACTCTATCGTATCTCCAATAATCGGACTGATACCTTGTAGAACCAAAACATCATCGGGGTTACGTTCAAGAGCGGCTGTTTGCTCTTTCACGTCTATGTAATAGCGCTGCGCTTCTTCTAAAGTAGGCATAATAGCAAAAACTGCATCTGCTTCTTGTGCAGAAAACGCAATGCCTGCTTTTGAGGAACCAGCCTGAAATATTACCGGTTGCCCTTGCGGTGAACGGCCGATATTCAGTGGTCCTTGTACAGAAAAGAACTCGCCTTCATAATTCAAAGTATGTAATTTACTTGGCTCGAAAAATTGCCCGGTCTGTTTATTGCGGATAAACGCATCCTCTTCCCAAGAATTCCATAAGCCTTTCATGACTTTCACGAACTCGGCAGCCATCCGGTAACGTGTGGCGTGATCTGGATGATCTGAAACTTCTTTGCTGAAATTTAATGCCGTCTTTTCCAATCCTGACGTCACCGCATTCCATCCGGCTCTGCCACCGCTTAACATATCAAGTGAAGCAAACTGTCGTGCAGCAGAAAAAGGTTCACTATAGGTTGTCGATAATGTACTCACTAATCCGATATTCGACGTCACTGCTGCCAGTGCAGAAAGTATCGTGAGTGGTTCAAATCGATTCAGATAATGTGGGTTCGATTTTTCATTGATGTATAAAGCATCTGCGATAAAAACAAAATCAAATTTACCGCGTTCTGATGTTTGGGCCTGTTGTTTATAAAATTCAAAGCTTACACTTGCATCCGATGGCATAGTAGGATGCCGCCAGTCTGAAATCTTCTCACCGACACCGTGGATCATCGTTCCTAGTTTCAACTTCTTTCTCACATGTATCATCCTCTCTCTAGTCATGTGGATTGTTGTGTATGTATCATCCAGTGTCTTAAATTATTACGTGTGTTATGACTTGTGTCAAGACAGTGATTTATATACCTGTACGTGTTGCATGATGGCCAGGCGTTTAACTACCGAAGTCCAATATGAGGATTGTTGCTGATGGATAGTATGATAATTGGGTAATTCCTAGATCCATCTTAATTGTGAATTTTAGATTATTATAGCATTGAGATTTCGTGTGTGTTTACACAAAGGTACTTCTCGATGAGGTTGAAGGGTGAGCCTTTGATGTTAACGGCAGTTTTCATACCGTTTCTTTATACTGTGCGGAAACATTCACTTCATACGAAATACTAACCAATCCAAATACATTGTCACGTTATATTTTTCAAGTTTCATGCGAATACTATAATTATTAAAGAACATAATAATAAATGATTGACTTACTTGTTTGAAAGTAACATAATAATGTTTATATAGAACATATTATTGATTCTGATGAACGTAGCATGTAGGAGGTCATTGGATTGTCTCCAAAAGAACGAAGATCGAAAATAATGGAATCGCTTGCAACTGAAGGACGAGTGGACATCATCCAACTCTCGGAAGTATTGAATGTAACGCCTATGACGATACGAAGGGATTTCGATGTTCTAGAGAAGCAGAACAAGCTGATTCGCACACATGGCGGAGCAGTTCCATCACAAGCACTGATTCACGAAAAGACGTTTGAATTAAAGTCTAATATTTCTGTCCAAGAAAAGAAGATGATTGCAAAACATGCTGTCTCTTTTGTATCGGACGGTATGACAGTGCTCATCGATTCAGGAACTACGACGCTAGAAATTGCACGGTTATTAAAAACACATGAACAAATCACAGTGATTACGAATGATATAAAAATAGCAGCTGAGCTTATGGGCAGCAAATTAGAAGTAATCATTCTTGGCGGTCGGTTACAGACAGAAACGGGAACTCTGTATGGTTCTTTGACAGAAAATATCTTGAAATCAATCCATGTCGACCTGTTCTTTTTGGGTGCAAATGCGATTCACAGTTCGTTTGGTATTACTACACCCACAATCGATAAGTCATCCTTGAAACGCGAGATGATCAGAACAGCCACAGAAACAATACTTGTAGCAGATTCAACAAAGTTTAATCAGAAAGCCTTCTCAAAGGTCTGTGATCTGGAAGACGTTTCTACGATTATTACAGATCAGCAATTATCGGAAGAACTGATGGAGAAATATAGCGAATTGGCAGAAATCATTATTGCAGAGTAGGTGAGTATATGAAGATCGGAATAATCGCAGATGATTTGACAGGAGCGAACGCAACGGGCGTACGTCTTGCGAAAGTCGGATTTAAAAGCGCCACGATAATTTTTGGTGCACAGGTACCGAAATCGGACAAGTTCACATCGATTTGTGTAGATACGGACAGTAGGTATGTAGATGCTACTGTTGCAAAAGAGAGGGTTCAAGACACGTTCAAGCAGCTTCGATTGTGGGGAGCTGATGTTATCGCAAAGCGGATTGACAGTACGATACGGGGCAATATTGGTTCCGAGATTGATGCATTGCTTACCAGTACAGGGGAAGAAAGCATCGCTATTGTCGTTGCTTCTTATCCTGACTCAGGACGGGTTACATCTGGCGGCTATCTGTTAGTGGAAGGCGTGCCAGTTCAGGAAACAGATGTGGCAAAAGATCCGATGAACCCAATATCCAAATCATTTGTGCCCGCAGTGATTGCGGAGCAAAGCCAACATGAAATTGGACATATTGGATTAGGGGATGTCTTACAAGGAAAAACTAAAATTACCGCTTCTTTGTTGGAGCAAATCAATGCAGGTAAGAGAATCATTGTGATCGATGCAGTTACGAATGAAGAAATAAGCAATATCGCGGAGTCAATGGCGATGATGGAAGAGCATACGTTATTTCCGGTGGATCCAGGTCCGCTAACAGCAGCTTTTGCGCGTGTATTGACTAGGCGAAGACTGTACAGGAATAGATATATTGTCACAGTAGGTAGTGTTACCAGTCTTACCGGCCGACAATTGCGCTATTTAATGGATAAAACTAATTCCTCCCCGGTCTATGTGGATGCATCGCAATTGGCGACGACAACAGATAGATGGGACGTTGAAGTGAAGCGTGCAACTGACGAAGGAATGAGGAAGTTGAAAGAGCAGGAAGTTTTAATTGTAACGACACTGTCTCCGACTTCAAAAATTCTGTCTCTGACAAGTATTGCAAAAGAAGAAGATACCACCGAAGAACTGCTCGCGAAGCGGATTACTTCGGGTCTTGCGAAAGTAACGCATTCAATCATACAAAATTGTAATATGAAAATCGACGGTACATTTTCCAGTGGCGGCGATGTTACGGCAGCATTGTTTACAATCAGTGGTGCTGAAGCAATTCAACTTGATGAGGAAGTAATACCGCTTTCTGCGTATGGTAAATTCATCGGGGGGACATTTGATGGCATACAGGTTGTGACAAAAGGCGGCATGGTCGGTGAAAAGCAATCAATCTATAAATGCCTTATTTATCTTCAAACAAAAAATGATGAAGGACGTGTTTAATATGACAAACGAACGTAAAATTATAGCAATCCCAATGGGTGACGCAGCAGGAATCGGACCGGAAATTACCGTTAAATCATTAGCGAAACAAGAGATTTATGAAATGTGTAATCCACTCGTTGTCGGTGATGCAGACGTTATGAAAAAAGCAATCGGCGTAACAGGAACGAATTTACAGGTGAACATTGTTTCGGATCCAAAGGAAGGAAAGTATGAATTTGGAACAGTGGACGTGTTAGATATGAACAATATTGACATCGATGCATTGCAACCTGGAAAAGTACAGGCGCAATGCGGACAAGCTGCTTTTGAATTCATCAAGAAATCAGTGGAACTCGCAATGGCAGATGAAGTAGCGGCAATAGCTACAACACCTATCAATAAAGAATCATTAAAAGCTGCAAACGTTCCGTATATCGGTCATACTGAAATGCTTGAAGATTTGGGTGGAGCACCTGATCCCTTAACCATGTTCCAAGTAAACGGAATGAGAATCTTCTTCTTGACGCGTCACGTTTCTTTAAAAGAAGCAATTTCCCAAATGACGAAAGAACGTGTTCGTGATTACTTGAGCCGTTGTGACCAAGCGTTGCAACGTCTAGGTGTAGAAGATCGTAAGTTGGCGGTCGCCGGTCTGAATCCGCATAGTGGAGAAGGCGGTCTGTTCGGCATGGAAGAAGTAAATGAAATCGCACCGGGTGTCGAAGCAGCTAAAGCGGACGGCATTGATGCATACGGTCCTGTTCCAGCAGATTCTGTATTCTTCCAGGCGTTGAATGGTAAATATGATGCGGTCCTTTCCCTTTATCATGATCAAGGGCATATTGCTGCAAAAATGACAGATTTTCACCGCACGATTTCTATCACGAATGGACTTCCGTTCTTACGTACCTCAGTTGACCATGGTACAGCATTTGATATTGCTTGGAAGAACATTGCAGCAAGTGTGAGCATGGAAGAATGTATTAAGTTAGCAGCTGAGTATGCACCTAAGTTTACTAGAGAATCACTATAATATAATCCGTTGAAAGAGGGGAGACTCTCTTTCAATAACTTAATTTAATCAGAAATTGGGGGATACAGATGACACCAGAGATGCAAATGATTGTAGGCCTTGTAATAGGTGTGGCTGCACTAATTTTACTTGTTTTAAAAACGAAGATTCATGCATTTTTAGCTTTGATTATTGCAGCTTCATTAACGGGTTTAATCGGTGGAATGAATCCGATTGAGGTTTCTACTACAATATCTAAAGGTTTCGGGAACACTCTTGGCTCTATCGGTATTGTTGTCGGATTTGGGGTAATGATTGGTAGAATTCTAGAAGTGTCAGGAGCAGCAGAGCGTCTGGCTTATAGTCTTATACGTTTTGTTGGCAAACGCAAAGAAGAATGGGCTATGGCGATTGCGGGATATATTGTCTCGATTCCTATATTTGTTGACTCGGCATTTGTGATTTTAAACCCATTAGTGAAAGCGCTATCAAGAAAGACAGGGAAATCTGTCATCACCCTCGGCATTGCGCTTGCTGTTGGCTTAGTTGCAACGCATCATGCAGTCCCGCCAACACCAGGCCCACTTGGCGTAGCAGGTATATTCGGCGTTGATATTGGTCTGATGATAGCATGGGGACTGTTGTTCTCAATTCCAATTATCATTTCTGGTGTGTTATACGCAAAATGGGTCGGTAAACGAATTTATCAGATTCCGACAGAAGACGGTCTCGACTTCGAAAGGCCTGATGAGCCCATGGCATATCAGGAACTTGTGAGATTGACTGATGAACGAAATAAGGAACTACCTTCTTTGTTCCGCTCAATGATTCCGATTTTATTACCTATTATTCTTATATTCTTGAATACAACACTCGTTGCCATGGAATTGACAGGTGGATGGATCGATTATCTATTATTCCTAGGTCAGCCGATTATTGCTGTTGGTTTATCTTTAATTGCTGCGATATATTTGTTGGCAGGTCACTTAAAGAGAGAGGAAGCACTTGATCGTATGGAGGAAGGAATGGTTACAGCGGGTATTATCCTACTCGTAACTGGAGCTGGTGGTGCGCTAGGACAAGTCCTTCGTGACAGTGGAGCAGGAGACTACATTGCACAGCAAGTAGCATTACTTCCTTTACCAGCAGTACTTGTGCCATTCTTTATCGCTACACTTGTTCGCTTAATCCAAGGAAGTGGAACAGTAGCAATGATTACAGCAGCATCAATTTCTGCACCGATTGTCGTTAATCTGGATGTTAATATGGCCCTTGCTGCGCAAGCCGCTGCATTAGGTGCAATGATTTTCTCGTACTTCAATGATAGCATGTTTTGGGTTGTCAACCGTATGCTTGGTGTGAAGGAAGTGAAGGAGCAAGTCATGGTTTGGTCGGTTCCAACGACCATTGCATGGGCCGTGTCGTTAGTGTGTATTTTGATTGCTAATGTGTTTGTAGGGTGAGTAAAGTCAAAAACAGCCAACCTTTCATCGGGCGGCTGTTTTTACTATTAAAATAGTACTTGTGTGAAAAACAAACGTGAATCTTTAAACTATATAACTTGAACCACTAGCGTTGCATAAACATGTTTTTAATATTCAGTCTACATTTTTCTGTCCACATGGAAAAAATGAAGATAGCTGACCAGAGATAGTCAACATCCTTTTTTTTACTATGCCTTTTGGCTACTGTGACAGAAACGGATTGTCCGCGTTACGGTACGCCTTTTCCTTTGATTCTTCGAAGCCAGATATGCGCGGACTTCAATAAGGATGCCTTTATATAGCGGCTGATCTGTAGGTATGTTCGCTCACTTTTTTCGTAACTGCGCCTGCACATTCAAGCAGTAGACGATCATCGCAAGATACACTTGGTTGCTGACTTTGTGCGTAGAATTTATTGATGTTTAAATGTTGTTTCATCCATTAGAAGAACAGTTCAATGGCCCAGCGAGACTTATACAGGTCTGCGATTTCGTCGGCAGACAAGTCAAACCGATTCGTAATCAGGTTTAGTTGATTACCTTTGGAATCCAGTACTTTCAAAAGACGGAAAACATTTTCCGAACGGTTTTGGGACGTACCGATGACCACCATTTCGTCGGATAATGCGCCAGTGTCTTCAGGCAGTTTGTAGTGGTCAAATGACCGGACAACCGTATTCTTTCGCAGCCGGGAGACAAAGAAATAGCCTTCATCCGTCATACAGTCGAACCGTTCGTAATCCAAATAGCCTCGATCGAACACATACAGGCATTCCTTATCATCAAACAGACCCTCTAGTTGACCGCGACCATGTTCTTTGGCGAGAAATTGGGGTTCTCCCAAACCATCGCAGATCAGCTTCAACTCTCCGATGAACGCACGTTTTGCATTTATGAAAACAACAAGTTGCTTCAACAGAAAATCTACCAGCTGATTGCCCGATATCACGAAGACGATGCAGCGGGTCATTTAACGACAGATCCCGTTTTCACCCAGATCCCCGATAAGCCAGCATTGGCTTCCCAGCTATCCTTGTCCAGTTTTTTCATCGATTTGATTTGGAAGCGCTCGATCGCCTTCAAACGGCGAATCAGACGTTACTAGACCGGGTTCATCGTGAACGTCAGGCAGGTGCTATAAATATGGACCTTGATTCCTCGCATGCCGATACATACACTCAACAAGAAAAGGCTGCTTATAATGCGCGTTATCAGACTATTGAGCTTCATCCGTTAGTCGCTTTCGACCGCTTGACCGGAGATCTTCTGAAAGCAAAGTTGCGTCTAGGAAATGTCTATACTTCCAATGGCGTCGTCGATTTCATCCGTCCAGTCAACCTAGCCCGCATGACGGTCAGTCTGCTTACTTATAACCTGACCAATTGGCTGCTCACGCTCAGCTTTCCGGCTGCCTCCAAAGGCATTTAAAAGGGAACGATTCGTACCCGATTAGTGAAAGTTACGAGTAAGTTGGTAAAGTCCGGTCGTTACTTGCATATGAAGATTACTTCAAGCTTCATCTACGACCGATTTTTCTGGGATGTGTTGGTACGTGTCCAGCTCATCCAATTGAGGTGAAGCAGAATAACTGATTTTTATAAACAGCTTAGACCAAGGGAGAAGTATGCCAAAAAATCACGAAGTATTCCAAACCCTACCAAACACATAGGCGAAATTGCTGGTAAACCTACAAAGCTAGCTTAGAGCTATAAACTTATGATCATATTTCGGTTTTTCATCTGGCTATTGAATAATTCAGAACTAATACTATCTTTAATCTGTATTGATAATGTCTATAGAATGACGCTAATTAAAGAATTATAATTAGTACTAATAGGTCTAATAAATGGATATAGTCAGTCCTAAAAGTATATTGATTTCGTTTTTACATTGGAATAAGATAAAAGTGTAGATCAAATATTCTAACTTTTCACAGACTTATAAAGTTAAGAACGTATTTTATTAAAGCTGAGTGAAAATGTTAGTATAACAACTAATTAGGGGGAATTTAACCATGCAAAAAGAAGCTATTAAAAAAAATGATCGAGTTGTAGAAGTTTTCGACTTATTCATTAAACATATCCAAGGCTTTTTGGAAGAAGCAGAACTAAATCATGAAGAATATACAAACTTCGTAAACTGGGCAGATCGTTTAGGGCGTACTGGAGAACTACCCCTATTTGCAGATGTATTCCTAGAGACACATTTGTTGCGTGCAATGTATACAGAGATGCCTGGTACACAACCGTCACTTTTAGGACCTTATTTTATTGAGGGAACTCCATTGCTAGAAGCAGAAGATGGAAAACCTGTTGTGTTGACGCAACGACCTAATGAAGCAGGAGATGTATTGTATTTCAAAGGGAATGTAAGCAGTGTTGATGGCGAAGCACTTGGCAATATCAAAGTTGAAATGTGGCAAAATGATGCAGATGCTACTTACTCTGCATTTGACTCGGTTGCGCCAAAATATAATCTAAGAGGTCACTTCTATACGGATGAAAATGGAAACTTTGAAGTGAAAACTATTCTACCAACACCTTATCCAATTCCAACAAACGGTCCTACAGGTGAATTCCTGGAATTTACGGATAAACAACCAATGCGTCCTGCGCACCTACACTTAATGTTTGAAGCTGAAGGTCATGAAACACTGATTACACAAGTATTCCCAGACGATGACAAATGGCTTGAAAATGATGTGGCAGATGGTGTTCGTTTGGATCTTCTAACAAAGTTTGAAAATAAAGGTGACCATTATGAGGCTGCTTTAAACTTTGTAATGCGTAAAGAACAATAATAGCGGCTAACATACAGTGATAGTGTATTTATTATTGGATTCAGACTAAATGTCTTAGGTACTAAATACCTAAGAAAACTAGTTATTCAACTCTGGAATATGATTGTTCTATTTACAAGTGTAGTGTTAAAAGTATTTGCCACCCTTTGGAAGCGCTATCATGAGATAATTTAATGAAGTATCAGAATTTAATTGAGATACGGCTTTATATTTAGAAAATGCTTGCGAAAGAACAGAAAGAGAAAGATAGCCTTTCATTTAACATGATAGTTATTTTGAAAGGATATACGGAGATGAATATATTTGCATAAAAGGAAGTAATCACTTCCTTCTATGCAAAATCCGTTTCTTGGATAGTAAATAAAAAGGGGTGTCAAATATGTATGCAATAGATATAAATATTGTCTCTACGCACCAGCAAATGGAAGATCTTTTTCATTTACCTGACAGACGTTTTTTTGATTGGTGTGCTAAAAGTTATTTTATAAATCGGGGCGTATTTAATGTTATTGATAGTTGGCTTTTTGACTATGGAATGAAGGATATTGTGTTACGACGTAAAGTAATGGATCACTATTTGCGCTACTTGCTTTCACATGGCTTCTACAATGAAAAAAAACATTTTTTACAATTTGGTAAAAAAGGTGTGACGGAAAGTCTTTCTAGTTTCGTAGAAAGACACTTACCTGAACAGTGTTGTGATGGTGATTTATATGAAGCTTAAAGCAAGTGAACTTACACTTAATGATTTGCTCACTAATTCAACAAAGCCAGGCGAAAGACTCCAAGACTTAAACTTTGCACTAACAAGTATGGATGCATGGGCAGTCCTACGAACAGATTTAATCAATGCGCTGGGAATTCAAAGAGCTAAAAGATTTATATTAAGATATGCATACCGATCCGGAATGCATGAAGCTCGTATTTTGAAAGAAAAGATTCAATGGAATGATGATCTTGAATGGCTGCTTGCAGGTTCTAAAATGCATAATTTAACAGGCCGGTCTTTATCTTATCCTGAAGATTTCAATGTAGATATGGAGAAGGGACAATTCAATGTTTCTGGATACTGGATTGATTCCTCAGAAGTCAAACAACACTTAGAATACTTTCCGATGCATGTAGAACCAATTTGTTACTTCTTAATTGGTTACGCAAGTGGTTATACAAGCGAATGTTTAGGAAAGCAAATAGTTTTTAAAGAAATAAAATGTAAAGGCAAAGGTGATGATCACTGTAGCTATACCGGAAAAACAGTAGAAGAATGGGGAGATGATATCTCTGAAGAACTTCTCTACTATGAAGATGAAGATATGTCTGGTGAACTTGATCAGATGTATCAGCAAATTGAACGCCAGAAGGATAGACTTGAAACGGGTTACTCATTAAGTCGTAATTTAACAAAAGTAATGCTTCAAGGAGGCGGATTTAAAGAATTTGCCGAACTATTAGGGAAAAGCTTACATTGTGAAGTTTTAATTGAAAATGTGAATTATGAAGTGATAGGTAAATACGGAGATAATCCCGGTATGGAAAGAAATATGTCAGCGAATAAATTCTGGGACATAAGTAATGAAAACATACCCGAATTCCTTGAAACTGAGCTTAAAGATAAAACATTTAAGTTATTAACGGCACCAATCTTGCTTGAAAATGAGGTTTATGGATTTATTACAATAGCTCTAAATCGAAAGAGCGATAGTTTTCATAGAGACTTACTAGAACGAGTGGCCGTAGTGGTTGCATTGTATATGCAAAATCAACGTGTTGCTATTGAAACAGAACAAAGACTCAAGGGTGAATTACTTGAGCAATTACTTAATGAGAAAAGTGCAGATGTTTTGGAAATTTATAATCGATTTTCTTATCTCGGTTATGATCTAAAGCAACCCCATTACATTATTTACATTGAAATAAATGATCAAACAATAAATGAAGATATCAAAACAAATAATGATTTTTTGAAAATCAGAAGACAACTGACAAACTTTTTTCAAGGTGAAAATAAGTATAACTACAATATTCCAGTCCTGACCAAACTAAATGCTATTCAAACAATTGTGCCTAAACAATTTCTATATGATGAAAAAATGACTATACAAGATTTTGGTGACAGATTGCTAAGGCAATTTGACGATGAAGGTAAACAAATTTGTATCGGCATAAGTGATACAACTGAAAACCTTACAGATTTTAATAATAGATCGAAAGAAGCTAAGAAGGCTGTAGAACTAGCGAAGTTTCGCTCGCGGGAGTCAGGAGTTATTTTATCAAGTGAATTAGGTAACTTAACATTATTCTTAAATGCGAGAGAACCAGAAGAATTAGAGTCATTTGCAAGTGAAAAGTTACATGAAATACTTAATTATGATACAAAAAAGAATTCGGAGTTATTAGAAACACTATTTTATTACACGCAAAATGAATTTAATTTGCATAAAACAGCACGTGAGATGTCTATTTCAATAAGTGGGATGAGATATAGAATACTAAAGATTGAGGAATTACTTTTGATTAATCTTTCAAATTCTAATAGCCGCTTTGAAATTCAAATGGCGCTTCAAATTTACTTGTTACTTGGAAAGATAAAACCTATTTAAATAAAAGGAGGAGTAAGTATGGATCCACGAGAATTTAGAAATACACTTGGACACTTCGCGACAGGGGTAACGGTAATAACAACTACTACAGGTGAAGGTGAGAAAATTGGGTTAACAGCAAATGCGTTTTCATCTGTTTCATTAGAACCACCACTAGTGTTGGTTTGTATCGATAAAAAATCAGGTAGTTTGCAGACATTAAAGAAAGGTATCCCATTCGCAATTAACATTCTTCAAAAAGAACAGGAAGAGGATTGCTGGCGATTTGCAAAAAGAACTGAGGACAAGTTTGCTGGCGCTTCCTATACATTATCCACAGACAAAGTTCCAATATTAAATGAAAATCTGGCTACAATTGAATGTGATGTAGCAGAGGTTATTGAAGGCGGAGATCATTATATTGTGACAGGTCACGTGAAAAGGGTTGCCTACGATGACCAAGCCGAGCCTTTACTTTTCTTCCGTGGGAAAATCGAACAGGTTATGCAAGCAGAATTGGCATAAGAGTAAATTTAGAATGTTAGTAAATTAGGAGGGTTTTTATTTATGTTAACACCAGAAGATAATCAGTTACTGACTCAGACCGATGCAGGCACGCCGATGGGCGATGTATTTAGGAGATATTGGATTCCAGCCCTCCAAACAGAAGAGTTGATTAGTGACGGAAAGCCTCAACGCGTGAAACTATTGGGTGAGGACCTGGTCGCATTTCGCGATACGGAAGGAAAAGTAGGCCTAGTTGATGAGCGCTGTCCGCACCGTGGAACCTCACTTTATTATGGAATTAATGACGGCTGTGGCCTAAGGTGTATGTATCATGGCTGGAAGTTCAATACAGACGGGGAGTGCACGGAAATTCCATCAGAGCCAACGGATGGGAAATTCAGAGAATCAGTTCAATTAAAAAGTTATCCGACAAAAGAAGTAAGTGGCATTATCTGGACGTATATGGGGCCGAAAGAATCGGAACCGGCTTTCCCAGACTTTTATTGGATGAACCTTCCGAGGGAAAATAATTTAGTAGAACGGGTATGGCAGGAATGTAACTATGCACAAGCGATGGAAAATGATCTGGACTTTGTTCACGCTGCATTCTTACATAAAGCGCATGCGACACAAGAAGTGGAAGATGGAATTTTGAGCAGTGATTTGGGAATTGACCCGAATCATCCACTTGTTAAAAACCCTCCGGTGAAACAATCTGTTCAAGATACGAATTTTGGGAAGCGTTGCATTGCAGTGGGCATTGGAACAGAGGAAGAGAATGCCTTTATGGAAATTCATTATATCTTCCCGTTCTACACATACCCACCACGCTTTGGTGGTGAAGATGGTATGTGGCATGCCTTTGTTCCGCGAGATGATCATAGTACGTGGACATGGGATGTGCAGTTCGCTCATGATCGAGCGATTGACGTGGAAGCACAACACGCTCGCCGAGGACTGAAGTTGGATGAGGACCTAAGAAAAGTTGTCAACGCAGATGTTGAATATAATCAAGACCGTGACTTACAGAAAACAGGGAACTTTACAGGTATCCGTGGGATTGCGAACCAAGACCATGCGGCAACTGAAACAATGGGAACAATCGTAGATCGAACACGCGAGAAATTAGGAACGAGCGACCTGCCCATTATTCATATGCGCCGGATCTTATTACAACAAGCGAAAGCGTTCCAAGAGGGTCAAGAGCCGTTATTATTGGAAAATCAATCGTTAAAAACGCTGTATAGTGAAGGACTTTATGATGACAAAGAGAAAAAGTGGCAGGAAGCATTTCCACTTAAAGAACAGTTTGAAAAGAAAAAACAGGCAGTAGAAAATCAATGAATAAGAAACAATATGAAGGATATACATCGTTTAGCTATCTAAAAGCAAACAAAGACTATAAACATTATGAGCTCTCAACAGATCTAAATCGTGTTTCCGCTTATTCTCTTCATCTAACAGCAGATGAAGAGGATAAGTTAAATGAAATTTTGACGGAGAATTTAATTGTATCGCTTAGGGATCACGGATTTATTGTTCCTGAAAAACAAGAAGACATTTTGCCTTATTGCGGAGAATTACATACATTCTTTCATTATGAGGGAATTGCTAAATCAGGAATTGATATCATTTTTGAAAACTTTATGGATGGAATTTCAACCATTACATCGAAGAATGGTTTGAAGTGGGACGATGTCATTTATCTACTCGGTATAAGATATGCAGACATTCAACGTCAAAATACAGTCACCATTGCACGGACCTACAACGATGTAATAAAAGCTAAGCAATTGAAACAAACTGCACTTCTACCTTCTTTAGAGGCAGCAAGCATCCTTGAAAACGAGCTGGATCGTGTAGATATTCTCTACGGCTTTGGTATTAGATGTATGGGCATCACGTATAACGAAGCAAATACTCTTGGTTCGGGGCTAATCGAGCGTCGAGATGGTGGTTTAACTAACTTTGGGCGTCGTGTTGTTGAAAGAATGAATACATTAGGTATGATAATCGATATTTCTCATTGCGGAGATCAAACAAGTTTAGATGTTATTGAGGAAAGTCGTGATCCTGTTCTTATGACACATGCGGGGGCACGTGCATTATGGAATACGCCTAGGATGAAACCAAACCATGTGTTGCAAGCTTGCGCAGAAAAAGGTGGGATCATTGGAGTCTGTGCTGCACCCAATACGACATTAACGAAGAGCTCAACCAAACACTCATTACACTCAGTGATGCAGCATTTTGAGTATCTCGTGGATTTAGTAGGAATTGATCATGTCGGTTTTGGTCCAGATACATTTTTTGGAGATCATGTAGCCTTGCAACATGCGTTTGATGATATGTTAGGCATTTCAGCTTCACATAGTGGAGAGGAGTTTAATGAATCCTCGTATGTTGAAGGATTGGAAAATCCATCGGAAGCAATGAAGAATATGATAGGTTGGATGATAAAAAAGAATTATTCAATTGAAGACATTGTTAAAGTTTCTGGTCAGAATGCAATGAAAGTTATGAAGAACATTCTGGTTTAATCCAACATAAGTACACTTCAAGAGTTGGTTACCAGTATCTAAAGGTGTATTGAATTTTATAAAGATAGGGGCTAGTGTAACTGTGCAAAAAAATACGGTAAGCCAAGTAGCCATTATAACAGGGGCCGGTCAGGGATTAGGTCTCGCTATTGCTGAAAACTTTCTCTTAGAAGGGAAACGTGTTGTTTTTGTAGATGTAAATGAACAGTTGTTAAACGAAGTGAAGACGTCAGAACTAGTAAGCCAATATGCCTCTTCCAAAACAATGTTTATAGCTATGGATGTATCGAATGTGAATGCAATTAAAGAAAGTGTGCAGACCATAGTAGAGCATTGGGGAAGAATTGATATTTTGATAAATAATGCGGGAGTTCGAAGAGAGACGTCTGTTGAAGATATAACGGAAGAAGAATGGAATCTAATTTTATCCGTTAATCTTGGAGGAACGTTTTTCTACTCTCAAGCTGTACTAGATACGATGAAACGACAAAAGAGTGGACGTATTATTAACATTTCATCTTTTGGCGGACAAGCAGGGCCACTTTCATCCGGTGCTCATTATTGCGCTTCAAAAGCAGGTCAACTTGTGCTTACAAAGTCCTTTGCCAGATCACTGGCTGGTCAAGGAATTACAGTTAATGCAGTTGCACCGGCAGCTATTCAGACACCAGAAATGGATACCATTGAGCCAGGTAAATTGGAGAATATGAAAGAAAGTATACCGGTACAAAGATTTGGTGAAGCAGAGGAAGTTGCTAGTATGGTTTCATATCTTGCTTCAGATGCCGCTGGTTATATTACAGGTTCCACGTTCGATATTAACGGCGGATTATTCATGAGATAAATACTTATAAACTAAGAGGAGCTGGAAAAATTGAAGAAAATTGTACATGGTGCACCGCAAATACCGAATCCACTAAGAGTTTTTATTACTTTTGAATCGACAGGATGGTTTGATACTACACAAGAGCAAAAAGAGAATGAACTATTGCCTAAATTGAAATCTATTATAAAAGAATGGGAAAGTAATGGATCAGAACTATTGGGAACGTTTGACCGCGATATTTTAACGGCGGGACATGCAGGGCCAACTAATTGGCATGCATGTTTCCTTTACAATATACCCGACTTGCAAACGGTAACAAATATGACGCATTCATTCCGTGACGCAGGGATAGATCGATATTTCCGACTAGAAGCTTCAATTGGACGACCATTTTTCTTAGTAGAAAATTAATAAGTATTGGAAAGTGAATTAAAGTTTCTAATGTTTTTTTAAAAAGGGGAGTGGAAGAATGAGAAGGTTGCTCATTTCAATGTCGTTAGTATTATTGGTCATGATCATGTCAGCATGTGGAGGAAATGAAGAGAAAGCAAGCGCGGGAAAAAATGATGATGTGATTAAGCTTAGTTATGCTTTTTTTGCACCACCTAATACATTCCCTGCTATTCAAATGGAAGAGTGGAAAAAACGTCTTGAGGAAAGAACAGATGGGAAAGTACAAGTTGATTTATTTACCGGTGGAACCTTACTAGAAGCCAATAATATGTACGACGGAGTAGAAAATGGCACAGCAGATATAGGTTTAACTTCTACATCGTATGAACCTGGCAGATTCCCACTATTGTCAATATCGGATATGCCATCAGGTTATAAGAACGCAACGGTTGCTAGTAAGGTCACAGCCGATTTAGTAAATAATTATCCACCTGAGGCACTTGATAACTTTAAGATCATCACTACATTTGCAACTGAACCCGCATATATACAAAGTAAAAAGCCTATAAAGTCTTTAAGCGATTTAAAAGGAAAACAGTTACGTATAGCTGGTGCTCTTGCGCCAATTATGTCGGAACTTGGGGCTGCTCCTGTTGGAATGTCGCAGGCGGAAGTGCCTGAAGCGTTGCAAACGGGAATTGTTGAAGGTTACGTATCTTCCAGGGAGATACTTAAGGATTCCAAACTGGCGGAAATAGTTGGATATGTTACAGATTATCCATTAGCATTAAATACATTTATTGCCGTCATGAATAAAGAAAAATGGGACTCGCTTCCTGAGGACGTTCAAGCAGTAATTGAAGAATTGAATACCGAAATGACTGAATTTACTGGAGACTACTTGGATAGTCACGTTAAAGAATCTATGGAATGGAGTATAGACTCTGAAGGACTGGAAGTTGTTGAATTATCAGAAGAAGAAATGAAGAAGTGGGATAAAAAGCTTAGCGATATGCAAAAAGAATTTGTTGAAGAAGTACAAAATGAGGGTCTTCCAGCAGAGGAATACTTGAGCGAGATGGAAGAGTTAATCGAAAAATATAATAACGCTGATTGAGTTATTCCTTTAGATTCGGGGGTTTACGAATGAGAAACGAGCAAATAGTAGAATTCGATATTGAAAGCGCTTCATTTATAGAAGACAAACATGAAGAAAAAGTAGTATCTACATCAAATCTATTTTTTAAGACTACTGACTATTTAAACCGATTTCTAGCTGTTATTGCTGGCATGGCTCTAATGTCGATGATGTTATTGATTGTGTTTAATTCTATCAAGCGTATGTACTCCGATCCAATTGCAGGGACAGTAGAGATAGTAAGCTGGCTTGGAGCAATTACGGGTATTTTTGCTTTAGGCTATGCGCAATTAAATAAAGGACATGTCTATATTGATATGCTTTTGGATAAGTTTCCTTCTATGTTACAGAGAATAATTCACACGTTTATGAATGTTTTAAGCGCTTCTTTTTTCTTAGTAGCAGCTTGGCAACTTCTACTGTTCGGTCTAAACCTAGGAAGTAATGGAGTAGTCTCTCAAACAATACAATTTTCATTTTATCCAATCGTAATCTTAAGTTCGGTTGGGTTTATAGGGTTAGTTTTAGCTATTGTGAAAGAAACAATCTTGATATGGAAGGAGGCATCCTAAAATGGATATGAATCTATTAGCGGTACTGGGAATCCTAACATTGTTCTTATTCATGTTTTTAAGGATGCCAATTAGTTTTACGATGTTTATTGTCGGTTTTATAGGACTGATAGTTGCTGTTTCACCTAAAGCAGCCTTTAATGTTTTGAGCGCTGATTTATGGAATCAATTTTCTAGCTACTCACTAAGTGTTATTCCACTTTATATTTTAATGGGAGAAATTGTTTTTAGAACAGGGATTACAGAGAAAATGTTTGAGTCAGCGTATAAATGGGTTGGACATTTTCGAGGTGGTATGGCAAGTACTACTATTTTAGCGAGCGCGGGGTTTGCATCTATTTGCGGATCCAATTCAGCAACTGCCGCAACAATGGGAACGATGGCTCTCCCAGAACTCGATAAATACAAATATGATAAGGCTCTTAGTACCGGAAGTGTTGCAACAGGCGGAACACTCGGTATTATTATTCCTCCAAGTACGGTACTGATCGTTCTTGCATTGCAAATGGAGGTATCAGTTAGAGAACTATTTGTAGCGAGTATCATTCCTGGTATTTTCTTAACTACGCTCTTGATTGCAACAGTTGTCTACTTATGTGTGAAATCACCAACACTTGGACCAGCAGGTGAAAAGTCTAGCATGAAGGATCGACTCTTATCTTTAGTAGGTGTTATTCCTGTTGCAGGTCTATTTGTTTTCGTTATTGGTGGTTTATTCTTCGGCTTTTTCACACCGACTGAATCCGGTGCATTTGGTGCATTTGGTGCAATTGTTATTTCCTTAGTTATGGGAAAGATGACAAAAGGAAACTTTCTAGAAGCGATGGCTGGTACTCTCCGTTCATCCGCGATGGTATTAATGCTTGTGGTGGGAGCGATGGTGTTCGGACGATTTTTAACAGTTACAAGACTCCCGTATGCGGTAGCTGAATGGGTGACTAATCTTCCGGTTGCACCAATCTTTGTGCTAATTGCTATTTTGATTGTTTATGTCATTGGCGGCTCCATTATGGATGCCCTAGGATTTTTAATTATCTCCATCCCAATTTTTTATCCAACCGTAATAGCTCTTGGTTATGACCCTATCTGGTTTGCAGTTCTACTTTGTGTCGTGACAAGTATGGGAGCCATTACACCACCAGTGGGTGTGAATGTTTTTGTTGTACAAGGTCTAACGAAGGAGACACCAATAACAACTGTATTTAAGGGGGCATCGTACTTCCTAGTTGCATATATCGCATTTATAGCACTACTAATCACATTCCCACAAATTATATTATTTTTGATATAGTGGGATGATTTTATAAATCTAGACTCCTTCAAGCATTCTGAAATTTAATCAGTAAACGTGCATGAAACGAAATCTCTTCAAGTTAGCGTGTCACATCAATTGCTAACTAGTTGAAAGGAGGATTTTCAATTGAATATAAACGATTACTTAATTACTATTATTGGGATAGAAAAATCGGACCTTTTATCAGGTGAGCCTGCATTTACTTTTTCGCTTGAAAATATCGGGGAGGATAAAGATGAGTGAACTTCTATTTGAAACTATTGAGGCAGTAGGTTCGTTAATTCAAAGGAAAAAAGTGTCCCCAGTAGAATTAACTAAATTATCGCTTGCCCGTATCAAGAAGTATGATCCTACACTGACAGCTTTCATAACAGTTATGGAAGATAAAGCAATTAATCAAGCAAAAGTACTTGAAACTGAGCTACAAAATGGTGAAAACCGTGGACCGCTACATGGTATCCCAATTGCAGTAAAAGATTTACTGCAAACAGAAGGGGTCCGTACAACGGGAGGATCAAAAATCTTTCAAAATTGGATACCCGATGAAGATGCTACTGCCGTCCAAAGAATGAAGGAAGCAGGGGCTATTATTATAGGGAAAGCAAACCTTCATGAATTTGCTATGGGAGCAACAACCGAAAATCCTCACTATGGAAGTGCAAAAAACCCATGGGACATAACAAAAATTCCAGGCGGTTCAAGTGGCGGTTCTGCTGTTGCAACAGCTACAGGCATGGCTTTTGGTTCTATTGGGACAGATACCGCAGGTTCTGTCCGGTTACCTGCAGCAATGTGTGGAACAGTCGGATTTAAACCTACGTATGGACTGGTGAGCAGGCATGGCGGCTTTCCATTTAGTTGGTCACTTGACCATGTTGGACCGATGACGAGAACGGTAAAAGATGCTGCCATAATGCTAGAGGCCATGAAGGGCTACGATCCAAAAGATCATTCTTCAGTTAAGAAAAATCATGAAATCCATTTCAAAGAATCATTACAGAATTTGAAAGGGATTAGATTAGGTTTCTATGAACCCTATATGTATTCTGGTATTGATACAGATGTGAAGCGTGTAATTGAACAAGCATTCGATCAATTAAAGTTCCTTGGAGCTGAAATCGTTCCAATAGATTTACCTGGAATAAATGAGGCACTTGATGGTTTGAAAACGATTGCTCAATCAGAAGTAGTATCTTTCCATGATCCTTTATTAAAAAAACATAGTGATTTATATGGAGATGATTTGAAATTTCGATTCCAATTTGGCCGAGACATTTCAGCGACAGATTATATAAACGCTCAGCGAACTCGAAAACAATTCGTACAAAACACAATGAAGCAGATGAGTGGAATAGATGCGCTTATTGGACCGACAAACGTCCAACCGCCATTTGAGATCGGCACAATGGTTCCTGAACAAGCAATAAGTAATATGTTTACACTTGGTAAAACACCACTCGCAAACATCCTTGGCTTTCCAGCACTATCTGTTGCTTGTGGATTCACAAAATCGGAGCTTCCAGTAGGGCTTCAAATAATCGGAAAACCATTTACGGATAAAAAGATACTTGAAATTGGCGACTGCTATGAACAATCGCAGCAATGGGTGCAAGCATTGAAATTGAATAGGAACTATATGAGGTTAAGTAAAAGTTAGGGGAAAAGGGGGTTATCAATATTAAAAAGATAAAATCGTATGTGATCCTTTTTGATGAATGGTTTGGCCCCCCCCCCGAAAATAATTGAAGAGAAAATGAAGAGCGGCGAAATTGGGATGAAAGCTAAAAAAGGATTTTATGATTTTGAAGAAGAAAAGTTGAGTGATTATCAACTGAAAGTGCTCACTAAATTTATTGATTTGCTACAGCATTTTGAATTCATTAAAATTCCTGAAAAAAGCGGAGTACCTCAAGAAATAGAAAGTCCTTAATGTAGGATTGTCGATTACTATTTAGTCTCCTAAATATCATATATATTTAGGGGATTATTTTTTATCCTTTTGCAGCAGCTATTTAGTCCAATAAGTAATCAATTATTAACAGTATAGATCTAGCTAAATATAACAAGTTTATATTAATAGAATCTATACAAGAAAGGGGGAGATGAGTGTGCTGAGTGTGCTGTTAAGAATAAGTAATCTTTTGGATTCTATTATAAACTTTATGGCGATTCTGGGTAGAGTAGTAATCATCATCATTAGTTTATTGATCATCGTTGATATTGTTTCATTAAAGTTTTTCAGTTATCAATTTCCATGGGTTTTAGAGGTTTCTGAATATCTTCTAGTATTTTTAACTTTTTTAGGTGTTGCTTGGTTATTGAGAGAAGATGGACATATTAAGCTAGACTTATTATTAAATAGACTAAGCGAAAAAAATAGAATGCGCATGGAGATATTGAACTCGTGTATAGGGGCCATCATCTCTTTGGTAATTACGGTTTATGGATTTTTGGCAACTTGGAATTTACATATGAGGGATATAAAAACAGAGAATATCCTAGAAATCCCACGTTCTTTGCTAATAGTCGTCATACCAGTTGGCTTTTTATTTGTTTTCATACAATTCATTCGAAACTTCCTATCTGCGATCAATAAACTTAAATCAAGAAGAGAGAAAAGCTAGGAGGTAATTAAATGGAATGGTGGGGCGTTTTAGCGCTAGTATTTGGAAGTATGTTTATTTTATTTATGATAGGATTACCGATTGCATTCTCATTTTTAACAATAAATATTATAGGCGTTATCGTATTATGGAACGGAGAAGCGGGACTCAACCAACTCATCTTAAATATATTTTCTTCCGTATCAAAGTTTTCTTTATTACCTATTCCAATGTTTATCTTAATGGGTGAAATTATGTTTAGGACGGGTTTAGGTTTTAAAGTTTTTGAAGCGGTCGGAAAATGGTTTGGGAATTTACCAGGTAGATTAAGTATTGTTGCTGTTGGAAGTGGAACTTTATTTTCAGTTCTAAGTGGATCGAGTGTAGCGAGTACTGCGTTATTGGGATCATTATTAGTTCCGGATATGCAGAAAAAGGGGTATAGTCCGGCAATGACTGTTGGACCAATACTTGGTAGTGCCGGGCTTGCCACTATGATTCCACCTACTGCATTAGGTATATTGCTTGCATCACTTGCATCAATCCCTGTTGGACATTTCTTATTTGCCATTGTTGTGCCGGGTCTTTTATTGGCAGTAATATTTGTTCTATATATTATCATTAGATGTTATTTGCAACCAGAGCTAGCACCTGCTTATGACGTCGATAAAGTGCCATTGTCTGAAAAGCTAATCGGAACGGTTAAATATATTTTGCCGCTTGGACTTATTGTGTTCCTTCTGTTAGGTGTTATTATACTCGGAATTGCAACACCGACCCAAAGTGCTGTTTTAGGAGCATTGGGAACTATTGTATTGTCTTATTTTTACGGTGGTCTAACTTGGTTAAAATTCTGGGAATCACTTACTGGAACATTAAGGTCCAGTGTAATGATCTTTATGATTATTATTGGATCCACTACATTTGGTCAAATTTTGAGTTATACAGGTGTAACGCAAGGTCTTGTGCAACTCGTTGGAAATTTAGAATTCCAACCAATTATTATTTTAATACTGATTCAAGTAGTGCTGCTTATACTTGGCTGTTTTATGGAACCTTTATCAATTATGATGATGACGCTTCCAATACTGATGCCCATTGCGAATGCAATGGGGTTCGATCCTCTGTGGTTTGGGGCAATTATGCTTCTTAACATGCAAGTTGCAACAATTACGCCGCCTTTCGGTATGGATCTGTTTGCAATGAAAGCAGTCATTCCTAAAGGTTCTATTTCAATGAAAGAGATCTACAAAGCGGTCATTCCGTTTATTTTATTGAACTTAGCAATCATGGCACTAATGATCGTTTTCCCATCATTAACTTTGTGGTTACCAAGCTTCGTTAAATAATAATTTTATTCGCTAGAGTAAAAGGTAGGAGGAGAAAAAGTGATGAAAAAGATTAAGATATATCAGATGACAGTCTTCGTGCTATTAGCCATTCTTTTAACGGCTTGTTCAAATGGAGATGGAAAAAATGAAGGTAGTAATTCAAAGGGCGTGACATTAAATGCCGTTAGCTTTTTACCAAAAGATCATCCTTTAACTGCAACACTTTATGATTGGATTGACTCGGTAGAAGATGCAACAGATGGAAGAGTGAAGGTGAATTGGCGTGGTGGTGCCGACGTGATACCAATTGGAGAGCAATTTGAAGCGATGAATTCAGGTGTTATGGATATTAACTTTACTTATATTGGACAATACCAATCACTTGCACCGGAAACGCTTAGTATAGCTTTATCGCAACTAACACCATCTGAAGAAAGAGAAAATGGGTTTTACGATTTAATGGTGGATCGGCATGAAGAAATGAACGTTATGTACTTAGGTCGATGGTTAACAGGTTCTCCAAGACTATGGTTAAACGAGCCGATTGATAGCGTAGATGATTTAAAGAACATGCCTATACGATCAGCACCTAACTATACACGTTTTTTTGAAAAGTTAGGAATTGCTTCTGCAATGATTGATCCTTCAGAAGTTTATACATCTTTACAAACAGGCGTTGTTAAGGGGTTTGTTTATGGTGGATTTAATGGACCAAGAAAGGATGGTTGGACTGATTCATCTAAATATATTTTAGATCATCCTTTTTGGACACAAAACTGTACAATACTAATGAATAATGATAAATGGAATGAAATTTCAACCGAAGACCGCGATGCAATTGTTGCGGCAACAGCTGAATATGAGAAAGAAATGGTAGAGTACTATACAGAACTTGATAAAGAAGAAATTGCGGAATTGGATAAAAGTGGTGTTGAACTTTTCAAACTACCTAAAGCTGAAGAAGAAAAGTTTTTGGATTTAGCTTATGATACCGAGTGGGGGTATTTGGAAAAGGAAGTACCAGAATTAGTAGATGAACTAAGGGTATTAACAATGAAAGAGGAATAGGTTTTAATTAGTTTCGTTAAGAAGTATAAAGCTTTGATCTAGACGTATGAGCGCAAAAATTAATTCTACCCAATCAATTGAAAATTGATTGGGTAGAATTAATTTGCGGTTCAAGTCACACTTTCAATGTTTCACATTTTTTGTGAGGTGAACTATTAATGAACAGCAACTCTTTATGGACAAGCAACTTTTTATTTATATCGGCAGCAAACTTCTTTTTTATTGTGACCTATTTCGCTTTACTCGTTACCTTGCCAACTGTCGCAATAACGCATTATGGTTCGACAAGTACCGTAGCTGGGTTGTTTACAACCGTCTATATTGGTGCTGCAATTATTATTAGACCGTTAATGGGACCATGGATTGAGACCTATGGTAAACAATTTATGTTGATTGTATCACTCATTCTTTTTACAACTGCTTCATTTCTTTATGTTTTTTTTGACTCTGTTCCCTTGCTTCTTATCATACGATTCATTCATGGTTTAGGGTTCGGAATGGCTACTACCATTACAGTTGCTATTGTAGCTAACATTGTACCAGAATCGAGAAAAGGTGAAGGGATGGGGTACTTCATCTTATCCACTAATCTGGGTATGGTGATTGGTCCATTTATTGGGCTTACAACATTAGAGACGTTTAGTTTAAATCTCTTATTTTGGGTAAGTGCTTTTTGTTCGCTAGTCGCTTTTTTGTTTGCTTTAATGACACGTCTGCCTAAAGAAGACGTTGTGAAACGTTCTGTCGGTGAAAAAAGAGCAGCATTATTTGAAAAGTCTGTACTACGTATTTCGATTACTGGAGCATTTTTTGGTACTGCATACGCATCAGTTCTGTCTTTTATGGCAGTTTTTGCTGTTGAACAAGGGCTTGGGCTCGAATCTAGTTACTTTTTTGTGGTTTATGTCGTTATACTTTTGCTGACACGCCCGCTAACTAGCCGCTGGTATGATCAGTATGGTGCCAACACAATTATTTTTCCAGCGATAGTCTCATTTGCAATAGGTATGTTAGTTCTTGGTTTAACGACTAATGCAATACTATTTTTTATTGCCGCTGCATTTATAGGAGGAGGCTGGGGTACGCTCTTTCCTAGTTTTCAAACAGTAGTTTTGGAAAACTCAGAACCCAAGCGTCACCCTGTTGCATTGGCTACTTTTCTGTCCGTTTTTGATATAGGTATTAGTGGGGGATCGCTTTTAGCAGGTGTCCTTGTAGGGGTAATTAGCTTCAGCTCATTGTACATATTTTATTCTATTTACATAGCAGTGGGTTTAGGTGTTTATTATTGGGCACAAAAGAAAGAGTCTTATGTATAAGTAAGCATAAAAGGTATTGCACTGTTGCTGTTTATCTTTTGATTTTAACTGCCATTCCAATCAACTAAGTGTTTTCTAAAATCTTTAGTTCAGCTTATATAGCAGATACTTTCATAGACGTTTTTTATGAATAATATAATGAATCAATGAAATACAAGTTTTCGTGAAGATGCAAAAACAAGGCTGGAACAGATCAGACAAAAGCGTAAAGGAATGATCATCCTTTACGCTTTTGTTTGTTCATGTCAGTAAAAAACTTAGATAATCAGAGTGTAACGGAGCGCAGGGGAAGTGGGGAGTTAGTTTTATCCCAACCTTGATTTTGCTTTTTAGTATTTCCATATCTATCTCTACAGTTAGCGACTACTAAAAATTAACCAAGTTTAAGATCTCTTGTAGTGATCCAACTTTTCTTCATCAATAATCATGCCAAAGCCGGGACCATCTGGAATAACAACGTCGAAATTACTGTACTCGATATTATTGGCTGTAATTGTATCCTTGAACAATAAAGGACCGAAAAGTTCTGTGCCGAATTCCAAATGGGGAATAGTGGAATATACGTGAAGTCCAACGGCTGTTCCTAATGAAGATTCGATCATTGTTCCCCCATACAACCCAAGTCCCGCAGCTTCTGCAATGCCAGCTGCTGTCTTTGTTGCTTGTAGTCCGCCTGCTTTACACACTTTAAGAGCGATACTATTTCCCGATCGGTGTTTAGCTATCTGGAATATTTCATGAATCGAATTCGCACCTTCATCTGCCATAATGGGTACAGAGAAGCGCTCAGTCAAGCGACTCATGCCTTCAAAGTTCCATTTCGGCAGTGGTTGCTCGATCATTGAAACACCACCATCTTGGAGACGCGCTATCGCATAGTTAGCAGTTGTTTCATTCCAAGCTTGATTAACGTCTACAGTTAATCTAGCACCGTCACCTACTTCTTTTTTAATCTTCAGTACGTGCTCCACATTCTCCATAGCGTCCCCAACACCAATCTTCAACTTGAAAATACGGTGTTTTTTCTGTAGAAGTAGTTCCTTTGCTTCTTCGATATCCTTACCCGTATCTCCACTTGCCAAAGTCCATGCAACTGGAAGCGAGTCATGTATTTTTCCACCCAAGAGATCGTAAGCGGGAATGTTTCTCTGTTTTGCTGCCAAGTCAATTAGCGCTCCTTCAATTAATGCGCGGGCAAAGTAGTTCCCTGAAACAGTTTTTGAAATTTCGTACATAAGTAAATTAAATTGTTGTGGATTTTTTCCGATTAGATGCGGTGTTATATACGTTTCACAATTTACTTTAATAGCCTCTGGAGTTGCTTCACCATAAGAAGCTCCTCCTATTGTTGCAACTTCTGACCAACCTGTGAGACCTTCAGTATCGTTAATTTGAGCGACGACGATAGTTTGTTTTGTTATAGTATGCATAGATAGCTTATGTGGTCTGATAGTTGGTAATTCTACAATGTGGATAAAAATAGAGTGTATGTTCATGTTAAAACTTCCTTTCAGTACTTGTTATTAAAACACTATTGGGAATAAGAAATAGACGAATAGAATAATCAAGACAAGAGTTAATGCTGTGAGCCATGCACCTTTTCGTATCATATCGGTGAACGTGATTTTTCCTGTTGCAAAAATTATTGCGTTGGAAGGTGTACTAATAGGCATCATATAGGCAAATCCAGTACCCAGTGCAGTTGCTGTCATGACAGGTAGTGGATCGACTTGAATTGCTACAGCAAGCGTAGCTGCAATAGGAATAAGAATTGTTGCAGTAGCGGTATTTGGTGTAACTTGCGTCATCAGAATTCCAATAGCTGTAGTGATTGCTAGTATTGTAATGTATGAAGTTCCTTCAAGTGCTAGTAGTTGATCACCAGACCATACGGCTAAATCGGTTTTGCTGAATCCGGTTGCGATGGCAAGTCCACCACCTACTAGCAACAATACATCCCATGGCATTTTCTTTATAGAACTACCATCAAGTAAGCGGCCATTATCACCACGTTTTGTAGGGATTAAATAAAGTAAAACTGCTCCAGTAATTGCGATGATTGTATCGGTTAAAGCAGGAATGTAGTTAACCCAAATGAATGTACGCGTTAGCCACATGAAAGCCGTTAGTAGAAAAACAGTTAAAACCATCTTTTCCTCGTAACTCATCTTGCCTAATTCTTTTTTGGTTTCCATTACAAAGATATGACCTTTCTCCAATTTCTTCACTTTCATTGGATAGGCGAACTTTGTAATGTAGAATGCTGCAGATGCCATTAATATGACAATCATAGGAAATGCAAAAATAAACCATTTAGCAAATGAAATATCAATTCCAAGTATTTCTTTTGTTAAGCCAGCTAATATTAAATTGGAGGGAGTCCCGATTAGTGTCGCACTTCCTCCAATTGTTGCACCAAAACCAATTGCAAAAATGATGGACTTTGTAAATTTCGTATCTTCCTCAGGTGTGTAGACATTCTCTTCTTTCATTAAATCAATTACCTTAGTCGCTATGGCTGTGCCGATGGGTATCATCAGTAAAGCAGTAGCCGTATTCGATACCCACATAGAAATGAACCCAGTTGCAAGCATGAATCCAATCACTAGACCAGTCATGCTTGTGCCGATGATACCAATCACTGTTATAGCAATACGCTCATGTAGACGCCATCTTTCAAGTGCAAGTGCTATGGCGAATCCACCTAAAAATAGAAAGTTCAAAGGATCTCCATAACTGGAAGCTGCCTCTTTTCCTGTTACATCCGTCAATAACGGCAACAGTACAATGGGTAACAGTGAAGTGATTCCAAGGGGCATAACTTCTAAAATCCACCATGTAGCCACTAATACAATAGTTGCGAATACACCTCTCCCTTCATTGCTCAACCCTTCTAGTGGTAGCGCATATAGAATCAAGAAAAACAAAATAGGTCCGAGTAGTAAGCCGAGAAATTGTTTTGTGCTGTATGTTTGTCGGGGAGGAGGTGTTTGTCCTTCTGAAATGGCAGGAGATACTTGAGAAACACCATTCCTCACATTTTTCATTGTTAGTAAATCTTTCGTATTGTGGTGAGAAGACCACATTACATTGTTGAACCGACGAATTATGCTCATCTTTTTCCCTCTATTCTTTTGAATATATAATGAATTCATCTACAAAGTAGTGAAAGTCACTTTAGATATTTCTTTGTTGCTAATTTATTTCTGGAGAAACAAAAAAACGGCATTAATCTGCTGAGAGGAAATCTCCAGATTAATGCCGTCACAATCTAATGAGTGAAGATAGAAGTATCTCCAACTAGATAAAGGCAAGATTGTATTTCTCTATCGCCTTACATGAAAGGGAAAGATAGAAAAGGAACAAATAAATACTATGCGTATGTTAGTTTCGTAAATTATCAGAAATATAATACGATAGTAACAAACGAAATTTTACAAGTCAAGCATATTTGTGAATATAATGAATTCAATAATGATTTCTACGTAATTAAAATAGAAGGTTTGATGAATGTAGCTTGTACTTCGCAGAGTTATTTGAATGTTGACAACAAAAATACATACTGATAAGATTAATGTACAATTTAAATACCTATTGAAGAGGTGTCTTTTCTATTGGATACTATATTAGTGACTGCGTATTCAAAAGCTCCACAAGGTTCGGCGATGTATGAACGGTTTAAACATGCTGGATTAGTCATGGAGATCGACAAAGAGACCCATAGAATTGTGGATGTAGAATTTACTTTTATAACTAGCTTGGCTTCAAATTATTTCTCTAAATTATTGGTTGGTTCTAATTTCTACGATGAGTTAGATGAGATTATTGAAAGAATTAAAAAGAACTTTATTGCTCCATCACAACAATCAGTTATTGTAGCTTTAAAAAATGCTCATCAACGTTATTGTGATGAGATTGAAAAATAGTCTGCCTGTTCGCTGATAGAAGGTACCCAATACCTTTATACCTCAGTTAATAACGGCATTAACCAAAAGGCATAATTTTGCCTTCTGGTTAATGCCGTTTTTTATTTTATTAAATATAAATTATAAAAGAAAGTGTGGAGTTTTTTATGAAATTTTATGAAGCACCTAATTTGGAGTTTTTATGTAATATGACATTAGACGTCGAAGTTGATTTTCCTGTTCTAAATAAAACATATAATGGTTCAGGAAGACGAATCATTGGAGTAACTGGCGGTAAGCTAACAGGGCCGGAATTCAAAGCGAGTGTATTGCCTGGTGGTTCGGACTGGATAACAGTCAGAGAAGACGGAACAATTATCCAAGACGTGAAGATTGTCCTTGAAACAGACGATCACGAAACAATCTTAATGACTTATCGTGGAATTCGTACGGGCCCTAAAGAGATTCTTGAAAAATTGAACAGCGGTGAAAAGGTGCCTGCTGATCAGTATTACTTCAGACATGCTCCAATTTTCGAAACGGATTCATCTAAGTATGACTGGATGAATAAACATATATTTGTCGCTACGGGTGAACGTTTACCGAGTGGTGTTCAATACTCATTATTTACAGTGAAATGAAAATGGAGGGATAGATATGAATCAGTTCATTGGACTAAAGGATGGGGGAAGTCTGAATTATAATCTGTATTCCGAAGAAAATAGCGACAAGGGAACGATTATTTTCATACACGGACTGACCGGAAATAAATTTCAATTAACAAAGTATATAAATGAGTACAAAAACGAGTATCAAATCATAGCTGTAGATCTTAGAGGACGTGGAGATAGTTCCGTCCAGTTAGCTGACTCTTCTATAGAAACGCATGCAAAGGATATTATCGAGGTGATCGATTCATTACAGCTGAAGCGAGTCATTTTATTCGGCTATTCCATGGGAGCATATATTTCACAAAAAATAGCGGGAGAACATTCATCGATTCAGCGTGTGATTTTATTAGATGGCGGTGGACATGTAGATGAAGAAGGGAAGAAAATGGTTTATCCTTCATTAGGACGAATGGAACATGTCTATCCAAGCTGTGAGAATTATATTGAAGCAACGGCAAATGTTTATAAGAATTTGAAAGTAACGGTCGATCCTTTAGTTATTCAGGCAATACAATACGAGTGTAAAAAGAAAGAGGATGGGTACGGGAACCTGTCGAACCCAGAGCTAATTAAACAAGACTTCGATAGTTTTTATTTATACGATGTGGAGAAGTCAGCGGGAAAGAATGATAAGCCAACACTGCTCATTACAGGGGAAGGGAATTTGTCTGACCGTCCACTGTTTACGAAATCCAATTATACAGCTTTATTGAAAGAGGCCAATATACAAGTGATACTAACAAACGAAAATCATTACGAGTTAGCTTTTAATCTACAATCAGATTTATTAGGCAATATTAATGATTTTTTAAAGGGAGAGTTCTCTAATGAGAAATAAAGTAATTACAGCTAAAGAAGCAGCGGACAAATTCACAAGCGGGATGACTGTGATGGTTGGAGGGTTTGGATTAATCGGAAGTCCATTAACGGTTCTTAAAGCGCTTGAAGAAAAAGAAGTGACAGATTTAACTGTCATCAGTAATAATGTAGGTGAAGAAGGCATTGGCCTGGGGATTATTTTGCAACAAGGTAAAATCGGTACGGCAATCGGCTCGTATTTTACGAGTAATAGAGAGGCAGTCCGAATGTATAACGAAAATAAATTACAGCTTCAACTTCTTCCGCAAGGAACGTTATCAGAAGCTATCCGAGCAGGTGGGGCTGGCATTCCAGCTTTTTATACTAGTACAAGCGCCGGCACTAAACTAGCCGAAGGTAAAGAACAGAAAGTGTTTGATGGGAAGACATATGTCCTTCAGAAGTCCTTGAAAGCAGATATAGCTATCATTAAAGCGCATAAAGCAGATGAAATGGGGAATCTGACGTATTACAAGACTGCTCGAAACTTTAATCCTTTAATGGCAACTGCTGCTAAAACAGTAATTGTAGAAGTTGATGAAATCGTGCCGGCTGGGAGTCTTGATCCTGAAGCAGTTATTACACCGCATTTATTTATAGACCACATCGTGCAAAGTAAAGCTACTTTGCTTGAAGGGAGAAGAGTAGAGTATGAATTATAAGCAAATTATCGCGCAAAAAGTAGCTTCCCATATACCACAGTACTCCATTATTAACTTAGGGATTGGAATTCCCACACTAGTACCTGATTATCTGGGAGATAGCGAATGTTATTTTCACACAGAAAATGGAATGCTTGGGGTTTCCGAATTGAAGGAAGGGCAACTGGACCCACAACTTGTAAACGCGGGCAAATTGCCAATAGGTGAAGCAATTGGCGCTTCATATTTCCATAGCGCAGATTCATTTGCTATGATCCGTGGCGGTCATATTGATATAGCTATCTTGGGTGCATTGCAAGTCGACTCCAAAGGAAGAATTGCGAATTGGGCTATTCCTGGTAAAGACATCGTTGGTGTTGGAGGAGCAATGGATTTACTTGAAGGCGCAAAAACTATTATTGTTACAATGCTCCATACATCAAAAGACGGTGACAAAAAGTTATTGAATGAATGTAGTTTTCCCATCACTTCAGAACGTACGGCAGATTTGCTAATTACCGAACGAGCTACCTTTAAGTGGTCAAAGAGTGGATATGAACTGATAGAAGTGACTGATGGCTTTACATTAGAAGATATCAAAGAATCTACGGGACTACAATATACGGTGTCGGATCAATTAGTAAAGGAGAGTGCGCTATGAGCAGAGTGGCGATTATTGATGCGGTTCGAACGCCAATTGGTAGATATGCAGGAGCACTCAGTACAGTTCGCGCTGATGATTTAGGTGCGATGGTTATCAAAGCTTTACTGGAACGTAATCCAGCTGTTGATCCTAAAACAATTGATGATGTTATTTTTGGGAATGCAAACGGCGCAGGTGAAGAGAATCGAAATGTAGCAAGAATGTCAGCTCTATTAGCTGGTTTACCGATTGAGGTCAGTGGAACAACATTGAATCGTCTATGTGGATCGGGGCTTGATGCAGTAAACTTTGGAGCGCGTGCGATTCTTGCGGGCGAACAAGATGTAATTATTGCAGGTGGGACAGAGAGTATGTCACGAGCACCTTATGTAATGGCAAAACCGGAGCGTGCACTTCCAAGAGGGGATATGAAGCTCCAAGATACAACAATTGGCTGGCGCTTTGTGAATTCGAAAATGGAAAAACTTTATGGTGTGGACACCATGCCCCAAACTGCGGAAAATGTTGCAATTGATTACGGTATCTCACGAAATAGACAGGACGAGTTTGCATACCAATCCCAGATGAAAACGAAAAAAGCACAAGAACAAGGTGTCTTTAATGATGAAATAATCCCAGTGACTTTCAAAACGCGTAAAGGTGAAGAAATTACTGTTGATACGGATGAACATCCACGTGCTGATTCTACGATGAATGCGCTAGAGAAACTTCGACCGTTATTCCCTAATGGAACAATTACTGCTGGAAATGCTTCAGGTGTTAACGACGGTGCCGCGGCAGTGTTATTGATGAGAGAAGATAAAGCAAAAGAACTGGGTCTGGATATACTGGGGTATTATAAAATGTCTGCTACAGCCGGAGTGGAACCAAGAGTTATGGGAATTGGTCCTATTGCTTCGACGAAGAAGTTATTGGAGAAGGCAAATGTAGATGTAAAAGATTTGGATTTAATTGAGCTGAATGAAGCTTTTGCCTCTCAATCTTTGGCATGTATTGATAATCTGCATTTGCCTATAGAAAATGTTAACGTCAACGGCGGTGCCATAGCATTAGGCCATCCTTTAGGTGCGAGTGGTACCCGGATTTTAACGACACTCTTACATCAAATGAAACGCCAAGACAGTAAATTGGGTCTGGCGACGATGTGTATTGGTGTGGGACAAGGTATCTCTACTTTAGTTGAGCGAGACTAATTAATTGATTTGATAATGCCCATTAATTGGACTTGATAAATTAATCGATCTAGCCAGTGTGAAGTCTATATTTAATTGGACTCATGCTGGCTATTTTAGGATGGTTTATTAATTACTGATATAGTAATTGTAGGGGATATATCAGGGGTATTATTTTACGCTAATTTATAAATACAATAAACTGAATGCCTTGTATATTAAGTACTTTATAATAAACATTATAAACGAAATTTATTGACACTGAGAATATTGATGTATAAAGCATTAAGGCTGTCACTTAAATCACCTTAGAAAGTAGATTGCAAAACAAGTTTTTTGTCCATGGGTTGTTAAGAAGGTGAAGGGAGATAATTTGATGAAAGCTAATCAGTTGATATTACAGAATTTGATTGATATCAATCCTCGTACGGGAATCATTAAACTTCATGATAAAAGAATGGGTTTAATTTCTGTGGAAGCACTTAGTATTTTACGTAATGATTTAATTGAGACGCTTGGCAAAGAACGTACCAAAGGATTTTTAATGCGATATGGCTGGGCTTGTGGCAAGCGGGCTGCAGAATCCATAAAAATGAGATATGACTGGGAGTCCCTGGAGGAACTGATACTCTCAGGAACGGTCATGCATACATTAGAGGGCATTGTGACTGTAGAGCCCGATATATTGGAAATTAATGATGATCATTTATATATAACGGGATATTGGAAAAACTCTTTTGAATCTGAGAATCATTTATCCGAAAATGAAATTGGAAACGAGCCTATTTGTTGGACATTAATTGGTTATGCAAGCGGTTACTTAACAAGCGCATTTGGTAAGGAAGTAATCGCTTACGAGAAAAAATGCCGTGGCAAGGGAGACGCCGAGTGTTACTTTGTCGCTGAAACTGTTGCACATTGTGATGAAACGCATCTATTAGACTTACGTTACTATCAAAGCGAGTCAATGCAGTCTGTATTAGATGATATGTATGCTGAAATCGAACAGCTAAATGAAAATATTATCGAATCCGAAAAAATTCAAAATCAGTTAACCGAACTATTCCTGGAAGATAAGGACATTAATGAAATAATCCATACGCTCGGTACTACTCTTGGTCGTAGCATCGTCATTGATCATTACAATGAAGTATATTCGTCGTATTTCGAATGGGAAGAAGAACGATTGGCGTATAAGAAATTGAAGGCAAGTGGTGTCATTACAAATCAGCAAAATGGCTTATTCTTCGAGTCATTTTTAATTAAAAGCAATAAGGTGCTGCTCGGTAATCTAATGGTAATTGGAAAACAAAAATTAAATCAAAGAGAACAACTAATTATTAAACGTGCTTTAGTAGTTTTTACAATTCAAATGTATCACCAACGTAAGTTAACAGAATCACTTTGGAATAAAAGAGAAGATTTTTTTGATGAATTGATTGATAACAAAATTATGGATGAAAATATAATAAATAGACAGGCAGCAATTTTCGGATTTAATATTAATGAGCCTCATCGTATTATTGTACTGAAAGTGATACCAAAAAAGATGAAGGAGAGAGTTTTACATTTTTTGACGAAAAGATTTCCTTTGTTTGATTTATTTTTGAAGGATCATTTTATCGTCATCATTAGTGCGGAAAGTGAAGATCAAGATATTGAAGTTTTATCTGTTAAGCTATTGAACGAAATTAAAGCAAGTTTACCCGATATTATTTTGCATATAGGTTCTGGACGTCTGGTAGAATCTGTATATAAGCTTAAGGAAAGTTATGTTGATGCCAAACAGATATGTGATTTTGTTCAGTTAACTTATCCCACAAGTAGTAGACAGGCAACGTATAAAGACTTTGAAGGAATTATGATGTTCTTAAAGGGTGCAGATCATGAGGAACTTATGATGTTTTATATGAAGACAATTGGCACATTAGTAAAATATGATGAAGCTAATTCAGGCAGTCTGCTTATTACGCTGAAATCTTTTTTAGATAATAACGGCAATCTTCAACAAACTGCCGACGATTTACATCTATCTATTGCAGGTCTACGTTATCGTATTGAAAAAATCCAGTCATTAAGTGATATCGATTTAAAAACAGGGTCAGGTCGATTTAATGGGCAACTGGCCACGAGGATTTACTTTGGATTAAAAGTAATGAGAAATTAATGGTAACCAAAACGAATCGATTTTTGATTCGTTTTTTTATTGTGTGCTCAACATGGGCGTAGTCTATAGGTTGCAAGTCCCGAACTGTGAAGGCGGAGTAACAGTTAGCTTAACGCAAGGGTGTCCGCGTTGACGCAGAATCTGAGGGAAACGAGCGGCAAATCTCAGGTCTGTGGAACACGAACTCCATATAAGGCTAGGTGCAATTGGGTGAGTTTGCAATAAAAAACAAAGCCCTTTTCTGCCAAGGGCTGCATCAAGTAAATAGAGCATATAAGTGGAGGGAAAGACCACGGCCTTACCTGGGAAGGTCTGTCGGGTATGCCAAGTACTCTTGGTAACCTGTCTAGTGATAGACAGCATAATCAACAGAAGTCAGCAGAAGCCATAGTACTATTCGACCTCGAGAACGGATGGGAAGGGCTGAACAATTAAGAGAGAACAACGCCTTGGCATTCAGTACACTGCGATGAACACAGATAACCGTATAGGCATACTTGAAGGAGGAAATGGTGAATTCCATAGGGGACTTCAAGATGGT
>NZ_PDYL01000003.1:0-243239 GCF_002743035.1 Sporosarcina sp. P12(2017) | reverse complement strand
GAAATTAAGGCACCTGTCCAGGGTCTCAAGACGCACGCTGATCCCTCAGGAGTCGGCCTTTCTCCGTTCCGGTACACTCTGATACTCTAAAAAAACATTTACTGATAAGAACAGAAAAAAGCGTAAAGGACTCATTCCCCTTACGTTTTTTCTGTTCTGTCCCAACCTCCTTGTATTGGTTAAGTTTAAGGATATACGTTTTATAAGTGGACAGTTAATAGTAAGTGGTTCGGGATTGAAGATCCAGCCATTCTCTTACATATAAGTAGTAATCGAATCAATAGGTAAACGTGTAGAACCATAAGCAGGTGAAGCGGCTTTACCTAGCGCGATCAGCACTAGCGGCTCGTGGCGTGATTCAAGTTCAAATGACTCAGCAAATTGTTGCTTGTCAAACCCGCCCATCGGAACAGTATCATACCCTCTTGCCTTAGCAATCAACATAAGTTGCATAGAAACCAAACCTGCATCAAACGTCGCGATATTCCGTCTTACTTCAAGTGGTGCATTCGGATAAGCTGCCTTCGCATTTTGAATCTGGATCTGCACATGCTCTTCATCTATATTTCCTGCAGCCAAATTAGAAAGATAGATCTCATCAATGTTGTGATACATTTCTGTATCGCCAATCACCGCAATAATAGCGGATGCTGTTTCAATTTGTTCTTGATTGAATGAAAAACGATTGATCTTCTTTTTTAACTCTTGATCTTGTATAACGAGAAAACGCCATGGCTGTAAGTTGCTTGAAGAAGGAGCGGAGATCGCCTCCTCTAGCATAGACGTAATCTCTTCTTTATTGATTGTATAGTGTGGATCGAACTTTCTTACAGATTTCCGTGCGTGCATAATTTCTAGTAATTCCTCGTAATTTTGTGACATAATGACAAACTCCTCTTAAAATATATTGATATGTACTTACTAATAGTAAGTTCTTTTTAAGGTTACTATTAGTAAGCTTGTTTGTCAAACCTAGGTGTGATAAAGTGAAAGGAGTACAGGATAGGGGTTTTGCTAATGAAGAAAAATGAAGAGTTTGTTCAGTCGGTAAATCCTAAAGGTCAAAAAAGTTGCGATAGTTTCCATAACACGATCGAGTTTATTGGTAAGCGTTGGATGGGAATTATTATTTATCATTTATTAGACGGACCGAAGAGGTTCTTTGAATTATCGGCGGAAATCGAAGGGATATCAGATCGTCTTCTAACGGAAAGGTTGCGTGATTTAGAAGCGCACGGTTTGGTCATTAAAAACCAGTCCGATCCAAAGGTCAGAAAAGTCGAGTACGAGCTTACGCCGAAAGGTAAAGAGTTGGAAGATATTATTCAGGCCATTTTTGAGTGGGTCAAGAAAAATGGTTGCTGTTATAAGGAGTGAATGAATTGATTAGAGAACAAGCGAAACATTTTAGCGGTATTCCGTTATCAATATTAGATTTAGCAATGATCAATGAAGGAAGTCATGCAGGTCAATCATTTAAGAACAGTGTAGATCTTGCACAGCATGCAGAAGATTGGGGATTCAATCGTTACTGGTTGGCAGAGCATCATAATATGCCGGGGGTTGCGAGTTCTGCTACGTCCATCATCATCGGACATGTAGCGCAAGAAACGAAGGATATTCGAGTAGGTTCTGGCGGTGTCATGTTGCCGAATCACGCTCCACTTGTCATTGCGGAACAGTTCGGTACTCTGGATGCTATGTATCCAGGTCGTATTGACTTAGGGCTAGGTCGCGCACCTGGTAGTGACCAGGCAACAGCGTATGCACTTCGTCGTACATTACAGAGTGGTGGGGAAGACTTCCCGCAACAAGTGGAAGAATTACGTATGTATTTTGCAGGCAATCCAACTGATCGCGTTCGAGCATTTCCTAGAGCAGGTCAGAACGTTCCGATTTGGTTGCTCGGTTCAAGTGGCTTCAGTGCGCAATTGTCAGCGGAGCTTGGCTTGCCGTTTTCATTCGCCAGTCATTTTGCACCGCAGTTTATGATGCAAGCACTGCAAATTTATCATCAAAACTTCCGTCCGTCGAAAGATCTTCAGAAGCCGTATGCGATGATGGGGGTTAATTTAATTGCGGCGGATACGGATGAAAAAGCCCAATACTTGGCTACATCGATGCAACAGCAGTTCTTAAATATCCGTCAAGGTAAGATGACGCAATTCACTCCTCCGATTGAAGATATTCATGCGGTATGGTCACCATTTGAACAAGAAGCAGTGGCACAGCAAAGTCAAGCACCATCTGTCATTATAGGCGGTCCTGAAACTGTGAAACGGAAGCTGGAGGAGTTCGTAGAAATGACAAAAGCGGATGAGCTGATTATCAGTTCAGGAATCTTTGATCATGAGGAACGACTTCGTTCATATGAAATCTTAAGTGAAATCATGAAGTAAAAGAAAAAACATCCGCCTTGCAGAAAAAAACTGCTTGGCAGATGTTTTTTTGTTCTTACTGCGCTTCGATCTCTTTCGTCAGTTTCTCGATTTCATCGATTAACTCACCGATATATGAAATCGTATCGCGCAACGGTTTGTCTGTTGTGATATCGATTCCCGCCATTTTCGCGAGTTCAGCTGGTTTTTTTGAACCACCTGCACGTAGGGTATGGAGCCAGTCTTCAACAGCTGGTTTTCCTTCTTTCAATACGCGTTGTGCCATTTCAGTGGAAATTGTCAAGCCGGCACTATATGTGTATGGGTACAAGCCCATGTAATAATGTGGTTGACGCATCCATGTCAATTCTGCACCATCATTCATTCTCACGCTATCGCCCCAGAATTCTTCGAGTACACCGCGCTTCAAATTGTTCAAGATGGTTGCATTGACATTGCCACCTGCATCCACTCGCTCGTACACTTTACGCTGGAACGCTGCTTCAAGTAAATGTGTCACGAAGTTATGGTAATACGTTCGGGCCACGATGGAAGACAGTACCCATCGCTTAAATTTTGGGTCGGTGGAATTCTTCAATAAGTGATTGGCCATCAACATTTCGTTCATCGTAGAAGGTGCTTCAATAAAGTACAATGATGATTCCGAATTAAATAGGTTTTGAGCTTCATTGGCATAGTGGAAATGTCCGGCATGACCTAATTCATGAGCGAGTACAAAGACGTCTTCCATGCTGCCTGTCCAGGAAATCAAAATGAATGAACCGTTGCCATAAGGACTCGCGCAAAATGCACCCGTAGATTTACCTTCATTTTGAGCGAAATCAATCCAGCGTTCTGAATAGGCGCGGTTCACCATGTCGAGATAGTCTTTGCCCATAACGGATAGAGCATCATTCATATAGTTCTTCGATTCTTCCACTGTAATAGATGGTTCGTATAATGGATCAATCGGCATTTTTAAATCCGCGAACGTCATTTCATTTAGACCATAGATTTTCTGAAGGAGTTTTGCGTACTTTCGCATATGTGGTGCGAGTTCTTTCATAATCACATCGATTTGGCGATTGTACATGGAACGATCCACATCTTGTTCCATCAATAAATAGTCGATAACGGAGTCATACCCACGTAAGTCAGAAGTTGTTTTTTCCATTTGTACATGCATGTCATATGTTTTGGCTGTTGTGTGTTGATACTTGCGTAACGTGTCACTAAACATTTCAAAAGCAGCACGTCTTACTGGTGTTTTTGGTTCAGACTCCCATTTCCCTTCGAAAGAAACATAGCTCAGTGGATAGACTTTTCCCTCTGCAGTGAAGTCGGGGAAATCAATATCTGCCATTTTCGTTGTATTATACATTGAATACGGCGCTTGGAAAGAAGAAGAGAATGCAGCGAGTGTTTTCTCTACTTCTGGATGTAATTGATACGGCTTTTCCCGAATGATTTTATCGAATACCGTTGCATACTCTTCGGATTGTTTACTTGCTTGCTGTAAAGTCTCTTCTGAAAGTTCCGTAAGTTCACTCATGATGAAGGAAGTTTGGCTAGCAATTTTTGCAGCAATTGTTCCAAATTGGCTTTCTCTCATTTGAGCTTGATCATTCGTTAGATCCACACTTGCTGCTAACTCGGCATAACTGGAAATCTTGACGAGTTTCTCTTGTAAACGGCGATAGGCATCCAATGCTAGAATAGCAGAAGTTGAATCTACGATCGTGCCTTTATAGTTTTTCTCAAAAGCAGTTGCTTCTACTTCAGCATCTTTTACTGCTTGATCGTAGTCCTGTTCATTTTCAAATAAGGTTCGTAAATTCCACGTTTCTTGTTCGTTTACTCGTGCACGTTTCGGTAAGCTTTTCACCAATGTGAATCTCTCCTTCAAATCGATTATTCGGTTCTCGAATTAATGAATAGTATAATACAATGAATGTTCAGAGTACAAAATTACGGTTTATTGGATAGGATGAACTCCATTAGCCAATCTACTTGTAACGGTCCATTGACAACCTCATAATACAGACGGTCATTGTGGATCAAAACCCCCTCTTCAATTAATATGGTCATACGATTTCCTGTTTCATCATGTAGATCGATTGTAAAGAGTGGTTGATCATCAAACAATTGCAATGTATCGGGATCCACACGCTCGTAATCATATGCTTGGAGAAATTGAAGTAAGCGATCAACTTCTTCTACTTGGTCTACTTTCCAAGTAACGGCTTGCTGTTCGTGCAGACCGGGTTGTCGGATAGTAATGAATGAATAGGGCGATAAACCATTCAGTTGTTGTTCTTGCAATCGCTCAAAGGGATGGGAGGCAGCTTCGTCGATTGTCTGAATCATCACATAAAATCCTCCAGCCACTAGCAATGCCAATATAACACCACGTATCTTCATACTATTTCCCTCCTTCCACAAAATATCGTTTCTCACTAGTATATGAATGTAGTGAGTAAGATACGCACATAACTATCCGTACAATAATAGATATTTCATTTTAGGTCGATATTTCAATTTTCGGAATGTATAATAGAGAGAATTCATCTGAAAGGGAGGCATATAATATGAAGGAATATGTTACACATGCAATTCAGGACAATTACGCAGATGATTTTTCATGGTGCTATGGTTGTGGGCGGCTCAACGAGGAAGGGAATCATTTCCGAACTGGTTGGGAAGGAGACCGAACCGTTACGTATTCATTACCGCCTGAAAAATATACGGCAATTCCGGGATTTGTCTATGGTGGATTTCTTGCCTCATTTATGGATTGCCACGGAACAGGGTCTTGTGCACTTGCCTTACATCGAAAGAATGGTTATGAACCTGGAGACGGATCCGTACCTCCGCGCTTTGTGACAGCTTCCTTGCAGATTACATATAGTAAGCCGACTCCACAAGGAAAAGTATTGAAAGCGATTGGAAACGTTACAGAAATTCATCCAAAGAAGTGGAAAGTAGCTGTAGAAATTTATGCTGAGGATGAATTATGCGCTTCTGGAGAAGTGGTGGGAGTCGTAATGCCTGCTACATTTACAAAGTAAAATAGACAACTAGATAAGGTGTGAACAGATGGTATGAATAAATCACCACAAACTGCCGTAGCGAATCCCGTATTTCCGATTATGATTGCAATCGCGGTCTGTCACTTATTTAACGACACGCTGCAGGCAGTAATCCCAGCTATGTTGCCGATTTTAGAAAAAGAATATCAATTTAGTTATAAACAATTAGGCTATATTGTGTTTGCACTAAATATCGTTGCTTCTTTACTTCAACCGGTTGTAGGCTTTCTAAGTGATCGCAAACCTAAGCCGTTTGCGCTGCCGATTGGCATGACATTTTCTTTAATTGGAATGGCGGGCCTAGCATTAGCACCAAGCTATTGGCTGATCATTGTATCCGTTATGTTGCTCGGATTAGGGTCGGCAATCTTTCATCCTGAAGGTTCTCGTGTGTCATTTTTGGCAGCAGGGAACAAGCGCGGACTTTCACAGTCGATCTATCAAGTGGGAGGTAATTCCGGACAAGCACTTGCACCGTTAATTAGCGCGTTCGTCCTCGTTCCTCTAGGCCAAATAGGAGCAGCAGTTTTTGTGTTAGTAGCTGCTGCAGGCATTGCCTTACTAACTCGTATTTCGATCTGGTACAAGAAACAGCTGGATGAAGAGCGTTTAGGTAACCGAAAGAAAGTATTATTAACGACGATGGAAAGTTTGTCCAAAAGACAAGTGACCGTTGCATTGACTTTATTAATGATTATTATATTTGCGCGTTCATTCTATGTGACGAATATTACGAGCTTCTATATTTTCTATTTGATCGAATACTATGGTATGACGATTCAGCATGGTCAGTTGTATATTTTCTTATTCTTAGCACTGGGCGCTGTTGGAACATTTTTTGGTGGACCTATGGCAGACAGAATAGGGCGAAAAAAGGTGATTGTCTTATCACTTGTCGTGCCATTACCGCTTAGTTTGTTGCTGCCATTTGCTCCGGTATGGGGAATCATCTTACTATTAGTAACGATCGGCTTCTTTATTATGCTGAGTTTTTCCGTCACGGTGATCTATGCCCAGGAACTCGTACCTTCTAAAATTGGTACGATGGCGGGACTAACTGTAGGATTAGCGTTCGGAATGGGGGCAATCGGTGCAGTTGCCATTGGAACGCTTATCGACTCGATCGGTATTTATCAAACGATGATCATCACGTCATTCTTGCCGTTCATTGGTCTAGTTGGATTAGCTTTACCTCGTGATCAAAAGATTACGTCAGCTTCATAATTGGATTAGTAGTTTTATCATCATGAAAAGTAGGTGTGTGGAATGAAAGTAGTCAATAATATGGCGGAATTAATCGGAGAGACTCCGCTAGTAAAAGTCCGAACACTCGGTGAAGATACTGGTGCTGAGGTCTATGTGAAATTGGAATACTTCAACCCAAGCCGCAGTGTGAAAGATCGCGCGGCGTATCAAATGCTTGTAGAAGCCGAGAAAACTGGCGTACTGAAACCTGGTGCCACGATTATTGAGCCGACGTCAGGCAACACGGGAATTGGATTGGCAATGAATGCTGCGGCAAAAGGATACCCAGCTATATTTGTCATGCCAGATAACTCTACGATTGAACGGATTAACTTAATGAAAGCGTATGGAGCGAAAGTTGTACTGACACCTAGTGCAGAGCGTATGCCTGGCGCGATCGCTAAAGCGAATGAAATCTCAGAGTCTATTGAAAATAGTTTTATTCCGATGCAGTTTGAAAATGAAGCGAACCCTAATAGTCATCGCCATACAACGGCTGTAGAAATTATAGAAGCGATTCAATCAATTGATCGTACATTAACCGCTTTTGTTTGTACTTCAGGAACGGGTGGTACGGTGACGGGAACAGGAGAATCATTAAAGGCTCATGACCCAAATATTACAGTTCATGTGGTTGAGCCTGCTGGGTCACCGGTATTATCGGGTGGCAAGCCAGGAAAACATAAATTGGTTGGTACAAGTCCTGGTTTTGTCCCCTCTGTATTAAATACAGATGTCTACGACGAAATTTTCCGTATAGAAGATGACGATGCATATAACACAGTCAGACAATTCGCAAGACAAGAAGGCGTGTTACTCGGACCATCAGGTGGTGCATCTTTGTATGCGGCATTGCAAGTCGCTAAACGTTTAACACCTGAAGATACAGTCGTGTGTATTGCGCCAGATTCCGGAGAAAGATATTTATCGAGTGATTTATTTCAATAATGTCTACTAGCAAAAACCTCTTCCGCATTGGGAAGAGGTTTTTTAGTGTGGGCTTCCAGAATGAAATGTGATGAAAAACCATTACCTATAGCGCTCAATCTATTATTTTAAATAGATTGAAAAAATAATCAGAAAGCCTATTGACAAAACCTACGTAAATGGTAGATTATATATATATAAAACATATAAAGTTAGTAGGAATTGAAAAACGCAATGAAACGAAAAGTATTTACGAGGGGGAATCAACATGTATTTAGAAATTGAAGGCATTGAAAAGAGCTTTCCCCACAAGGAAAAGGGAATGGTGAAAGTACTAGATCATATCAACCTTGAGATAGAAAAAGGACAGTTTGTTTCCATTGTAGGTCCGTCTGGTTGTGGTAAGTCCACTATGTTGTATTTGATAGCGGGGCTGGAAAAAGCTGAACAAGGGAAAATCCGTATTAATGGAAAGGAAGTAAAGGGTTCTGGATCAGATCGAGTGGTGGTTTTCCAAGAAGCGGGGTTGTTTCCTTGGCTGACAGTACTCGATAACGTTACATACGGGTTACTTCTAAAGAAGATGTCGAAGCAAGAAGCGGAACAAAAAGCTATGGAGATGTTAAAAATGGTTCACTTGGGGAATTACATCGATTCCTATCCACATGAATTATCTGGAGGAATGAAGCAGCGCGTATCGATCGCACGTGCGCTTGTGATGGAGCCCGATATCCTGTTAATGGATGAACCATTCGCCGCGTTGGATGAGCAAACGCGCATGGTGCTTCATAAAGAGTTATTGGATATTTGGAGAAAAACGAAAGTAACCGTTCTTTTCATTACACATAATATTCGGGAAGCGGTATTACTTTCGCAAAAGATTGTCGTATTCGCTACCCGTCCGGGGAAAATTAAAGCTACATTCAAATCAAATGATACGAAGGATGGCGTCATGCCGAGTGATGTGACGTTGCAACTTGAAAAGCAGATTTTAGCTGAGCTTCAAGAAGAAATAGAGAAAGTGCTGAAGGAGGAGATGGGTGATGACTACAGCTTTAAGACGAATAGTGTTTCTCGGGATACTAGTGGCGATATGGGAAGTCACATCTAGGCTCTCAGATTTACCTGATTTTATGTTCCCGAGTTTTACACAAGTTATGTCCACCTTGGTTTCTGGTCTCATCTCCGGTCAAATCCTGATTGCAATCGGTGCAAGTCTAAGCAGATTGTTAATCGGATTCACAATTGCTTCAATACTAGGACTGGTGCTTGGTTATTTGATTTGGCGTTACAAAATAGTGGAAGACACACTTGGTTTTCTTGTGACAGCTTTACAGTCAATTCCGAGTATCGTCTGGTTCCCGCTAGCGATCATCTGGTTCGGTCTCAATGATTTTGCCATTTTATTTATCGTTACATTAGGGGCTACATGGACGATGATCGTCAATGCGACAAGCGGATTTAAGAACGTCCCGGTATTATACCAGCGCGTCGCCAAATCTCTCGGTTCTAGCGGGTTTCACTTTTTGCGGACGGTGATTTTGCCAGCATCTGTACCACAATTAATCTCTGGTTTACGTATCGCTTGGGCATTCTCATGGCGCGCACTCATGGCAGGGGAGCTACTAGGTGCAAGTGTTGGTCTCGGTCAACTACTAGAATCAGGACGCGCACTTGGTCAAATGGATTTAGTGATTTCGGTCATGATCATCATCGGTGTGATCGGTACGATTATGGATAATGTATTATTCTTACGTTTGGAACGCAGTGTAGAAAGAAAATGGGGAATTCGGGCGTGACACGCTCAAGGAAAAGGGGATTATTATATGAATAAAAAACTATTGGGTGTATTGCTTTCTGTATTGGCGATTGTGGGAGTTTTATCAGGGTGTGGGAACACGGATGCGGGCAGTGCAGATAAAAAGGAAGTAAGAATCGGGTACTTCCCGAACTTAACGCATATCGCGACAATTGTTGGACTAGAGAATAATTATTTCGCAGAAGAATTCGGTGAAGACATCAAGCTCACGACGAAGACTGTGAGTAACGGTGGGCTGTTTATGGAAGCGATGGCTTCTAATTCCATAGATATTGGAACAGTCGGACCTGGACCGGTTATCAACTATTATGTAAAAGATCCAAAGTATCATATTGTCTCTGGAGCGGTAAACGGCGGAGCGGTAGTAGTAGCTAACGGTAAAAGTGGGATTAATGAATTAGCAGACCTAGACGGCAAGAGAATTGCGATTCCCGTAATCGGTAGTACGCAGGATGTCATGTTACGTAAAGCGTTGAAAGATGTGGATCTAAAAGCCAAAGCAAACGGTGGAACAGTTGAGTTTTTTGCAGCCGCACCAGCAGATACAGCGACATTATTCATTCAAGATTCAGTTGACGGTGCAGCAACTCAAGAACCTTGGGGATATATACTACAAAATCAAGCGGATGGCAAACTGATTCTCGATTGGGAAGACTTTGCTTGGGGGAAAGAATCTACGAACACCGTTGTCGCAACAAGTGATGCGTTTTTGAAAAACGAAAAATTATCGACTGCTTATTTGACAGCACACGCAAAAGCAGTTCAGTTCATTCGTGATGAGCCGGAAAAAGCACAAGAACTAGTAGTGAAGCATATCAAAGATCTAACTGGTAAAGAAATAGCTAGTGATGAATTGGAAGCAGCATTCACTCGAATCGAAGTGACAACGGATGTAAATGAGGATGTATTGCAAGAGATGGCTGATATCAGTCAAGAAGCAGATTATATTAAGACAAATGAAATTGATGGATTGATTAATCTTGAAGCAATTAAAAAAATTACAGCAAACTAATACGAAGCGGGTATCCATTGTGGATGCTCGTTTTTCTATTTCCGTATCGTTTGATAAGTTGCAATAAAACAGGATATGCTAGTATATAGATAGAACATAATTTCGCTAGTTGAAAGGATGAGGACAGTGCTGGCAGATTTATTAAACGAATCGAAGCGTACTATCGTCTATACAGGGGCAGGGATGTCGACAGAAAGCGGGCTACCAGATTTTCGTTCCGCTAAAACGGGCATGTGGGAAACAGAAGATCCTGCCAAAGTGGCAAGCGTAACAGCTCTCAATCAGCAGGTAGAACAGTTTTTTCAGTTTTATAAACAGCGTGTCCTAGCGGCAAAAGAAACAGGACCTCATAGAGGACATGATATTTTGGCTAAGTGGGAAAAAGAAGGTCTGATCAGTGGAATTATTACGCAAAACGTCGATGGTTTCCATACGATGGCGGGCTCGAAAAACGTCATGGAACTTCATGGGACACTTCGTAATGTCCATTGTGAAACGTGTGGAAAAGAATACGGAAACGAACGCTACGAACAAGATGAGTTTTACTGCGATTGTGGCGGTACGTTACGTCCATCCGTTGTGTTATTCGGAGAAATGCTACCAGAAGAAGCATTTATTCAAGCGATATTCGAAAGTGAGAAAGCAGATCTCTTCATTGTTCTCGGTTCATCATTAACCGTTACACCTGCGAATCAATTTCCGCTGATCGCAAAAGAGCAAGGCGCGAAGTTGGTCATTATTAATATGGAACCTACAGAAATGGATCAATTTGCCGATCTCGTTATCAATGAACGGAAAATTGGAGAAATACTAGATGAGGCAGATCAGAAAGTACTAAGTAAGTAATTGAGAGAGAAGAATGGGCGTAATAGAGGAGGTTTTTATACCACTTCTCTAATATGCTATTCTTCTTGTCTCTATTTTTATAGAGGGAAAGAGGGGAAACGATTTGAAAATCTTCCACACAGCCGACTGGCATCTCGGCAAGCTTGTGCAAGGAATATATATGACAGAAGATCAGCGTTATATTTTACAAGCTTTTATAGAAGAGATTAAGAGAGAACAACCAGATGCGGTCATTATTGCGGGAGATCTGTATGATCGCGCAATACCGCCAACTGAAGCGGTAGGGTTGTTGAACGAGGTTTTACAGGAGATTGTGATCGATTTGAAAATACCTGTCATTGCCATTGCAGGAAACCATGATAGCCCTAGCCGCCTTCATTTTGGAAGTACGTTTATGAAAGATCAAGGGTTATACATAACAGGAGAATTATCCCCGGAATTGTCGCCAGTAAAGCTCCAAGACGAATATGGCGATGTCTATTTTCATTTAATACCATACGCGGATCCTTCGATTGTTCGTCACTTGCTTGAAGATGAGTCGATTTCCAGTCATCAGCAAGCTATGAAGAAGATCATCGAGCGTATAGAACAGTCAATGGACAAAGAAGCACGACATGTTTTCGTAGGTCACGCGTTTATCACGAAGCACGGTGAGAAAGAGGAAAATACAAGTGACGCAGAACGACCATTATCGATTGGTGGAGCTGAGTATGTGTCTTCAGATTTATTTGAGCCGTTTCATTATACTGCGCTCGGTCATTTACACCAGGCGCATTTTGTAGGAAATGAAACAATTCGTTATTCCGGTTCACCATTAAAATACTCTATTTCCGAAGAGAATCATCAAAAGGGCTACCTCATTGTGGAGCTAGGAGGAAATGGCAAAGTGGAAATTGAGAAAAAGTTGCTGATTCCTCTTCATGATGTGCGAACGGTTGAAGGCACAATGGAAGACATTTTGGAGATGCATCACAATGAAGATTATGTGTTCGTCAAGCTGCTAGATACGGTACCGGTCATACAACCGATGGAGAAAATTCGTTCCGTCTTTCCGAATGCTATGCATGTAGAACGTAAACTATTTGCATCTTCTACAGACAGTTTTGGCGGAACAATAAGTGTCGAGAAGAAAGAAGACGACCAAGCGATGTTTGCTTCCTTCTTTAAAGAACTTCAAGGCGAAGAAGTAGACGAAGAAACGAAAGAGCTATTCGCTGAAGTTTTGTGGGACGTTATGAAGGAGGAAGACCGTGCATGAAACCCATTACATTAACAATGACAGCATTTGGACCGTATAAAGAGAAGGAAACTGTTGATTTTCGAGATTTAAAAGATCATCGTTTATTTGTCATTTCCGGAAAAACAGGTGCAGGGAAAACTACGATCTTTGATGGCATTTGCTTCGCATTATATGGACAAGCAAGTGGAGAAGATCGTACCGATACGAAAGCGTTGCGCAGTCAGTTTGCGGATGATGATATTCAGACGACTGTAGAATTGACGTTTGACATCCATAAGCGTAGATACCGTGTCGTACGTCAAATTCCTTACAGAAAAAAAGGTAATAAATCGGATACATTAGGTCGCTGCGAATTATTTGAAGAAAAAGATGAGCAATTCATTCCGGCAGTAGATCGCCAAATTGTCACCGAGGTAAATGATAAGATTGAACAATTGCTAGGCTTTACGCACGCGCAATTTAGTCAAATCATGATGTTGCCTCAAGGTGAATTCCGTAAATTCTTGACATCCGATACGGCGAATAAGGAAGCGATTATGCGTAAAATATTTAAGACTGAACCGTATCAAAAAATAGTGGAACGGTTAAAAGTGAAAAAAGAAGAAGCGAACGCTGAATATCTTCGTGAAAAACAGCTGAGTGAAGCTATTCTTCATCAAATACCGGCAAAGTTACCTGCGCGAGCCTCTTTATTATTTACAGAATTACAGTCAGATTACCCGAACTACCATCAGCTCGTATCAGGTCTTCAACAAGAACATGCACATCATGTGACGCAATCTAAAGAAGCACATAAAGAATATACTAGACTTTATACCGTTCATAACGAAAAACAACAGACACTACATGACGCCCGTTCAATTAATGAACAATTTACAAAGCTGCTGCAACGCCAAAAAGAACTGGATGGCATGCTAGCGAAACAACAAGAGATGAAAAGCCTTGAACAGAAATTGCAACAAGCTGAACGCGCCGCGAGATTAGAAGATTTAGAACAACAAGTGAAGTCTAATGTAACTGAATGCCAGAAAAAAGAAAGAAGCCACTCTGAAGCGGTCAAGCTTCTCGCGGAAACAGAGGAAAAGTTAGTGTCCGCAAAGGCTTCGTATGAACAAGAACTAGCTAAAGAATCTGAGCGAAATGAAGTAAAAGAACAGTTGCTTACGCTTAATAATTTACTTCCAACCGTATCGGGACTCGCTACGCAACGTCAAGTAGTAGAGTCACTTAAGCATACTGTAGACCAAGCGGAGAATTCGTTGCTAGTAAATCAGCAAGCATCTAAGAAACAAAAAGAATCCATTGCAGTTCTGAAAAGTGAAATTAAAGAATTGGAAACTTCATTAGAGAAATATGAAGAGTTGTTGGATCAACTTGCACAAAGCAAAGCCATTGCAAAGCAGGTGGCTTCATACAAGCAACAGCTATCACAACGACAAGAAGTTGAGGCTCATTACGAAACGGCTAAGCAACAAGTAGAGCATTCTGCAGAAGTCTATCAAGCTCTTGAGAATCGTTGGATTAGTAATCAGGCGGTCGTCCTTGCGGCATCACTTCATGAGGGAGAGTCTTGCCCGGTTTGCGGTAGTATCGACCATCCGGCTAAAGCTGAAGGTTCAGAAACAGAGCACGTATCCAAGCGACAAATAGACACGGCGAAGCTAGAGTTAACGAATAAAGAACAGACTTTCCATACTAAGCAAGCGGAATTGCAACAAGTGATGCAACGTATTGAACAAAGTGAAGCCGAACTACATGATCAACGAGTGGATTTGAATCGAGATTATCATAAAGAACAAGCTGAATTGACAGACAACGTAGCTGAACTTAGAAGTAAGCGAGAGGTATTGAAACAGAAGAAAGACGAGCAAAACCAAGCGGAGAAGGCCATGGAGGATCTTGCCGAAAAAATAAATACATTAGAACAGCAGCGTAATGAATCAAAAGGTGAGCTCGAAACGAAACTAGCTCTCTATAACCATGTCCTAACGACGGTTCCTGAAAATCTACAAGAACTATCCGCGTTGCAACAACAAATTACATCTAAAGAAACCGCAAGTCAAAAACTTGAACATGATTGGAAGTCTGTTCAACAGAAATTACAAGACGCTACAACTGAGAAAGTTAAATGGGAATCTAGAGCAATGTTAGAAAAGCAATCTCTAACAGATATGCAAGAAAAATTAGACCGAAGTGAAGCTTCCTTTGCAAAACGGATGATAGAAGAAGGTTTCGCTTCAAAAGAGAATTATATGCAAGTCAAACTGCCGACGTCAACGCGTCAGGCGATTGAGCAACAACTTCAAGTGTTTACCCAAACGCTTCATACATTAAAATCATCCGTAGAAGAACTCCAAAGGTCTGTTGAAGGCAAACAGCCATCTGATATTGAGATTATGGAGCAACAAGTAGAAGCGTTGAAAACACAATATGAAGAAGCGTTTGCTCACTACAATCAATCAAAAGCATGGGAACAAGCGGCACAGGATTTGCACAATGAGTTAGAAACAAGTAAATCTAGGGAAGCAGAGCTAGAAAAGACCTATGGAAAGATTACGAACCTCTATGATATAGTCCGTGGTCAAAACCATTTAAAAATTTCCTTTGAGCGTTATATTCAAATTGAATATTTAGAGCGTATCATTTATGCTGCAAATATTCGTCTGCGTGACCTGTCAAATGGACAATACGAACTCGTTCGCAGTGATCGTCAGGAAACAAGAGGGAAACAAAGTGGTTTAGGTATAGACGTTCATGATGCATATACAGGACAAACACGAGACGTCAAGACGTTATCAGGCGGTGAAAAGTTTAACGCCTCTCTATGTTTGGCGCTAGGTATGGCAGATGTCATTCAAAGCTTCCAAGGTGCTGTTCGTATGGAGACAATGTTTATTGACGAAGGATTTGGTGCGTTGGATGAAGAGGCTATTCAAAAAGCAATCGATACACTGATCGCTCTTCAGCAATCGGGGAGAATGATTGGCATTATTTCACATATTGATGAAATGAAAGAAGCGATTCCTGCTACATTGCAAGTAACTAAGTTGAAAGAAGGATATAGCAAGACGAAATTTGTATTGAGTTGATGTTATAGTTCTTAAATTGAGGAGTTTTTCTAAAAGTAGTATGGCACCGCTAACCGACTCTGCAACGGAAATCGCCAACTACTTCCTATCTAATTTTGTTCTTTGCTTTTACTGTTCTTTTAAGTCCGAACTGATCTCTATTGAGGTCAGTTTTTTATTTTAAGAACTTTATTGTAGATTTAGATAAATAGTTAGTATGTTTGCAATAGAGGCAAAAGTTAAATGATTCGACTGACTGTTGATTTTCTAAATAGGGAAGAGTAATATAAGGGAACGTAATATATTGCATACAAATTAACGCTGTTGACTTTGGGAGGATTTTTATACATATGGAAAAGAAATTATCATTTTCATCTAGTCTCGTTATTGGGGTTATGCTATTCGCATTATTTTTTGGCGCAGGTAATTTGATCTTTCCTGCAGAGCTAGGACAGCTCGCTGGAGATCAAACTTGGAAAGCTATGGCCGGCTTTTTATTTACTGGAGTAGGTTTACCTTTTTTAGGTATATTGGCTATCGGTTTTTCTGGCAAGAAAGATTTGCAGGACTTAGCAAGCCGAATTCATCCAATATACGCGGTTCTATTTACAGCCATACTGTATCTAACGATTGGGCCATTTTTTGCCGCGCCACGTACTGGAGCTGTGGCATTTGATATTGGTGTTGCTCCATTTTTAAACGGGTTTTCTATTGATCTTGCACGTTTTATATTTACATTGATTTTCTTCGGTATTAGCATGTGGCTATCACTGAACCCTGCAAAAATTGTCGATCGGGTCGGTAAATATTTGTCTCCTCTCATTATTATTATATTGATTGGCTTAATTGGTATGACTCTTCTTAGTCCGATGGGAAGTGCACAAGTAGCGCAAGCGCCTTACAATGAAACACCATTCTTTACAGGGTTTCTAGAAGGCTATAATACGATGGATGCATTAGCTTCGTTAGTGTTCGGGATCATTGTCATCAACGCATTGCGTGCAATGGGCATTACTAGTAAAAAGCAAATATTGTCTTCCACGGCGAAGACAGGATTTGTAGCAGCCGGATTTTTAGCCATTATATATATCGGTATTGCCTATCTGGGTGCCACATCAGTTGATTTATTTGGCTATCTGGATGGGGGAGGTTCCGTGTTAAGCAAGACTTCCTCGCATTTATTCGGTACGACAGGATTAATGTTACTCGGTGTAGTAATTATGCTTGCCTGTCTGACAACAGCCATTGGGTTACTGACTGCATGCGGTGAATATTTCCATGCGATCATCCCAAAAGTAAGTTATAAACTTTTTGTAGTCTTCTTTTCAATATTCTGTTTGGTCGTAGCGAATTTCGGTTTAGCGAATATTATCAATTACTCGCTACCTGTACTTGTTCTACTGTATCCATTGGCAATGGTTTTAATTCTATTAACGTTCACTGGCCCTTTATTCCATCAATCCAGCTTGGTATATCGAACAGCGACGATAACGGCTTTCCTTGTCAGTTTCATTGAAGCGCTAGTGAAATTCTACTCACTAGTAGAGAAGACCATGCCGAACTGGCTTGTAGCTGTCCAGGATGCATATACAGCATACATCCCATACTACACAGAAGGTATCGGTTGGTTGGTTCCTGTATTGATCATGACAGTTGTAACAGCCATTGTGGCGGTAGTAACCAATAAAAGAATGCGAGCTATCCAAGTGGTCTCCACTAATGAAAAATCATAAAAAACAGGATCCGTTTTTTTCGGATCCTGTTTTCCTGTCTATTTACGCATCCACATTTTCAATCGAATGAAACTCCTCGATCGCGCGTAACCAGTTTTCTCTCATAACTTTTGTAACTTGCTCACCATCACGCTGACTCATTAAATCTATAATCTGGTCATGTTCTGCAATCGACTTTTCCGTCAGTATAATGGAATTGTGAAAGAAAAGCCTACGCACATGGGCTTGTAATGAGACAAGCAGCGAAGAAATGTATGGATTATTAGCTGTGTCCACAATAATTTGGTGGAATTTTTCATCGGTTTTCAAAGCTTGGAAATAATCTTCCTTCTCAACTGCTAGCGCGAATTTCTTATTCGTATCACGCAATTTCTTAATAATATTTTCAGTTAGATTTGGTATAGAAAGTTCAGCTGATAATGCTTGTAGCGCAGCGAGTGGGGGAAGCAAATCTGAAATAGATTCACGATCAACGTCTGTCACTTGTGTTGCTTTACCCGGAAACATTTGAACAAATCCTTGAACTTCTAATAATTGTAGCGACTCACGTATAGGTGTGCGGCTCACTCCGAGTGCTTCTGCTAATTCAACGTCGTTTAGCTTTTCTCCAGGTTGTAGAGTTCCGTCAATAATCCATTTCTGCAGTTGACTGAACGCACTTTCCTTAGCAGTCTTTCGTATGGGTTGTGCGTGGTTAGTTGGTATAGGCAATTTCTCACACCATCTTTCTCCAAAAGTAGTCTTCACATAAATCTGATTTAGCTAATAGCCAATATACAATATACTACATCTTTTTTCTGTTACTTAACAGTCTTAAGTAAAATATACAGAAATAATTGGAAATTATTATAAGGCTAAATAAGATTATATTTAAGTAACATTGAGATAAATGCAAATAGTTCTTGTAGTTTCCGCTTGTATTTGATAGATTAATGTCTATACAGGTTTGCATTCCTTTAGTAGATTAAATTTTACAAATCTTCAAATTAAGGTATTGCAAATATAGTACACGTTTGGTATTGTTTGGGTGTGTACTATAACAAATGAACGACTAACCCGCTATATCATATTATCTATTGAACTTGATGAAAGCGGTTTCAGTGAAATGGGGGGAATATGAACTAATTTACTACGCTATTTAAAATAGAAAGGGGATCAACCAATGACTAATCAAGTGGCACGTGGAAAATCCACAATGGACTATGAAAAGCTCGTTCAAACAGAAGACTTTAAGGGGCTTGTAAAAAGGAAAAAGAGCTTCGCTACACCTTTTGTTATTTTCTTCTTCGCAGCGTACTTTATTCTTCCATTATTAACAGGTTATACAAAGATTCTAGAAACACCTGCCATTGGCGCAATGACATGGACTTGGGTCTATGCATTCTCCATGTTTGTTATGGTCTGGGTATTTACATCCATTTACATGAACAAAGCTAAACACTTTGATGTTGAAGTGGACAAGATTATAGAGAAAAACGTTTTAAAATAAGGGGGTTGTGTTCATGAGTTGGATTTCATATGTTATATTCTTCGCAGTAATCGCGTTAACGCTCTACATTACATACTGGGCGGCAAAGCAAACAACTACGGCAAGTGATTTCTATACAGCCGGTGGTTCATTAACAGGTTGGCAAAATGGTATGGCAATTGCTGGTGACTACTTATCGGCAGCATCTTTCCTAGGGATCGCTGGTGCGATTTCACTAAACGGATTTGATGGTTTCTACTACAGTATTGGTTGGTTAACGGCTTATCTCGTTGTTTTATTCTTAATTGCTGAACCACTACGTAACTTGGGTAAGTTTACGATGGCAGATATGATTGGTGCTCGTTTCGGCGCTAAGAAAGTGCGTGGAGCGGCAGCATTGAATACAATTACAATCGTAATGTTCTACATGCTTGCACAATTAGTTGGTGCGGGTGCTCTTATTAAATTATTATTCGGTATCGAGTATTGGATTGCTGTTCTAATCGTTGGAACTATGATGTTAATCTATGTTCTATTCGGTGGAATGACTGCAACAAGCTGGGTACAAATCGTTAAAGCAATTCTATTGATGTTAGGTACAATCATTATCTCCTTCTTGGTACTTATGAAGTTCAACTTTAACTTCATCGGTATGTTCGAGACAATGAAAACTGCTACTCCACATGGTGAAGCATTTCTTCACTCAGGGGTTGTTTATACAGACACAATCGGTCTTATATCAGTATTGATCGCACTCGTTCTAGGTACTGCTGGTCTTCCACACATCTTAATGCGTTTCTTCACAGTTAAAGATGCGAAAACAGCACGTTCTTCCGTTATTTATTCTGTATGGATTATTGGGATCTTCTATGTATTGACGATCTTCCTTGGATTTGGCGCAGCTAAATTCGTTGGATCAGACGCAATCATCGCAGAAAACGCCGCAGGGAACATGGCGGCACCAATGCTTGCTGGAGTTCTTGGAGGAGACGCACTTGAATCCTTCGTTGCAGCTGTTGCTTTCGCGACAATCCTAGCAGTTGTTGCAGGTCTTGTACTTTCTGGTGCTTCTGCAATCGCTCACGATATTTACGGACAAATTTTCAAAAATGGTAATGTAACGGAGAAACAACAAGTTGCAGCAGCTCGTTGGGCTTCTATCGCAATTGGTGTTGCTTCTATCCTTCTTGCACTAGGTTCTGAAAAGTTGAACGTTGCGTTCTTAGTATCACTTGCATTCTGTGTTGCTGCATCCGCAAACGTACCAACTATTCTATTAACAATTTACTGGAAGCGTTTCAACACAACAGGTGCTGTTGCATCAATGTTGACAGGTCTAATCGTTGCATTAGTTCTTGTTGCGATCAGTCCTTCTGTAATGAGTCCAGTTGAAGGTGCTACTCTTATTACTGGTAATCCAATCTTCCCGTATGCTAACCCAGCTATTGTTTCCGTGCCTGCAGGTTTCCTTGCTGCATTCATTGGCACACTTGTTAGCTCTAAGCGTCACGAGAAAGATGAAGTTTCTTATGCAGAAGTTCGTTTCAAAGCAGAAACTGGCTACAAAGAGCTTGATCTTTAATAACTAGCTTGATATTTAACAAATGGCCCCTCTTCTACAAGCACGACAGAAGAGGGGCCATTTTTTATTCAAATGAAAAACTGTGAAGGTAGGCAGTCATTGACTTAGTATTGGAAGTTCATGCTGAAAGAATAATGAAGGTAAACATGTACGTACTGATGACATTTACATTTGAATAATATGAAGTAAGATCTCGTGATGGTTAATTCGAATAGGAGGTTTTGAAATGCTGAAGATGGTGAAAGATCAGGAGTGGTATGATAAAATTCATGGAAATCCGTTATTTACTAACACATCACAAAAGGAATTTGATCAGTTATTGCTTGAATGTAAGCTGAAAATGTATGAAGAAGCGGAGAAATCCAACTATTTCAAAACACCTCAAGAAGGGTTGCTCATTGTGTTGAAAGGGTCCGCAGAGGTTCAAATAGAAGGACAAGATGGCAGTTCGGTAACACTGGAGTTCATTCAAGAAAATGAACTCATTGGTTTTTCCAACTTTGCCTACTACTTAGGAGAAATGGCCCGACCGCTTGATAAGCATCATATTGATATGGTTGTGGCAGAGGGCTCCGTTTGTCTCCAAGTTCCGTATGAAGTGATTAAGCATCGGATGGATGATCAAAATGTGCGCGATTATATCTTGCGCAAAATGTCGATTCGTTTGGCCAATGTCTATACCTCATTAGGGGAGCAAGTTCGTTTGGCTGACGAATATGGTGAGAGTGAACCGTATGTCCGACGTGTACAGGATTTCATGAGCAGTCCAGTGGTGACAATCCATGCGGAAGCAGAAACGAGAGAAATTGCTGAATTGATGATAAAACACTCCATTAGTTCTATTATTGTGACCGATCAGTCAGGTAAATTGCTTGGAATTGTAACGGAAAAAGATTTGGTCGAGAGAGTGATTGCGGGTGGCGGTTCTCCAATTGGACTCAAGGCAAAAGATGTCATGACGAAAGAGCCGCATACAATCAAGGTAACCGATTATTACTATGAGGCCTTGACTAAATTTTATAAACATGGAATCAAGCATTTGCCGGTAGTCAAAGCAGGGAAGCCTGTAGGAATCGTGACATTTGCTACGTTAATGACAAAACGTGATCGTAATTCTATGAATATTTTAAAAACGATAGAAGAAGCTTCCTTTGAAAAATTGCCTGTCGTGAAAGCGGCAATTTACGATGTGTTGTCCAATTTAATCCAAGATGAAATATCCACAATCCATACATTGGAAATCATTACGAAATTCTATGATCGTCTGGCTAAACATTGCGTTATGCTGGCTGTGCAGTCACTTGAAGATCAAGGGAAAGGTACGCCACCTGTTGCGTTTGCCTGGTACCAGATGGGCAGTGGTGCACGTGGAGAGCAGTTTATGCTGACTGATCAAGATCACTTCCTTGTCTATGAAGACGTAACGAGAGAACAGTCTGAACAAGTAGAGAATTACTTCGAGCTACTTGGCAATGAAATTGTCGTTCATCTTGAACAGGCAGGTTATACTAGGTGTATCGGATTCATGATGGCCAGCGAATCGCAGTGGCGCGGCACTATGGCAATTTGGCATGAACGCATTCGCCAATGGGCGTTGCAATCTACACCTGAACAGATCTTGCTCGGCTACAACTTCCTATCATTCCGTTTCCTCTACGGTGAAACTACCGTCAATGATCGATTTATCGAAATGGTCCACGATCTGTTAAGAAAATCAGCTACATTTATTTATTATATGGCGCAACAGGAAAAAGAAAAACCAATACCACAATTACAACAAAACTTTTTGAACATTTTTAGGGGACGTAGTAAAGCGGATGTAATTGATATTAAGAAACATGCTTTATTCCCGCTTCATCATTGTTTGCAAATCTTAGGAGTTAGTAATGGGATTATTAATGCAACACCTCTTGAGATTATTTCAGCCTTGCAGAAGAAGAAAAAGATCACCAAAGATTTTGCTGAAGAAATTCGCCATGCATATGAAATATCCCTCAGTATTCGAATTTCCATGTCGTGGGAAAAACATTTACGCGGTGAGAAAGTTTCTACAGAAATCGACTTGCGTAAGCTGAGAAGATGGGAATTGAACGAATTACGGACAACGCTAGATACGGTCAGAGCACTTCAATCACATTTATTGTCAAAACTTTAAGACAATATTGATAAAGGTCCCTGTACAAAGTTCGCGCATAATGTACTATAGAATGAGGGGGCGGTATCATGTTTTGGAAAAAGAAAAAATTATCGTATGATTTACAGCAATCGCTTCAGCTCAATACGCCGCTGCAAGATATGAATTTTACAGTATTTGATACAGAAACGACCGGTTTTGCTATTGGTGCAGACGATCGAATGATTGAAATCGGAGCCGTACAAGTGGAAGGATTTGAGGTTACGGATCACGTATTTCAAACATTTGTGAATCCATCCAGGGATATTCCTCCTATCATCAGCAAGCTGACAACTATACAGCAATCACAAGTTGACCAGGCACCTATGCCTCTTCCGGCTATCGAAGAATATTTTGCGTTTATTGAAAAACATAAAAGTGCAGGGTGGGTAGGGCACCATGTCAGTTTTGATGAAATGGTCATTAAGAAAGAATTAAGCCGTCAGAAATGTACATTTCAAATCCCTACATCATTTGATACGATGCATTTGATTAATTATTTGGATCCCACAGGTGAGCAACAAGACTTGGAAGACTATGCACGACTGTTTGGTACAGAAATTTTCGAACGACATCGTGCATTAGGCGATGCATTGACGACGGCACATGTCTTCACGGCATTACTAAGAAAACTCGATCGTCATGGCGTGAAGACACTAGCAGATTTACTTCGTATTAAAAGTGGTGGAGCACAAAAATTTGTTTCCTACACGTAAATTCAGTGATCGGGTTCGACATTCAATGAAATTTGAGTGGCGGGCTCGTTTGTTTGTTGTGATATAGTAGAAATTAAAGAGTTGAACAATGGATGGAGGACGTGAAGTAATGAATAAACGTCAAACGATTTTATTGATCGTCATTCTAGTGGCTATTGCAGTGTATTGCTGGATATTGTTTTTCGAGTTACCGAATAAGACAGCAGAAGGTGCAACAACATACATAGGATCACGAATTAGTTGATTCGTATAGAAAAGGAGTAGATACATATGGATGTTATCATTATTACAGGCGCTTCAAAAGGAATCGGTCAACAGTTACTCAGTCAATTTAAAGAAATGGGCGCAACGGTGTACGGTATGGCACGAACGAATCCAGATCAACTACATACGATGTATGAAGTGGATCTCGCAGACTGTGAAAAAGCGACTGCCATTCTTGGAGGGATAGTGAGTCAACATCTAGACGAAGCGAGTTCTTTCACATTGATTAATAACGCCGGTATGGTGGATCCGATTAGTTTGGTAGGTGCATTGGATGCGCAAAAAATAGAGCAGGCAATTAAAGTGAATTTAACAGCACCGATTCACTTAATGAATACCTTTATCGATACATTAAAAGATTTCAAGGGAACGAAAAAGATCATGAATATCTCTTCTGGGGCAGGTCGCAGTGCGTATGAAGGGTGGGGGATTTATTGTACAACGAAGGCTGGACTTGATCAGTTTTCACGTGTCATCGCACTGGAGCAGAAGATGGCGAAGTATCCAACCGGAATTGTATCGATCGCGCCAGGTATTATTGATACAGGGATGCAGGAGACGATTCGGTCATCATCTGAACAGCAATTTCCACACTTGAAGCGTTTCGAAGCGTATAAAAGGGAAGGTCAGTTAAGTTCAGCCCTTGAAACCGCAAAAAAACTAGTGCGATTTGTGAAAGAGGTTGACTTCTTAGAAATCGATCCAATTGCAGATGTTCGTAAATTTGATTGACTAAAAACCCGTTGCCACTATGTTGTGTGGCAACGGGTTTTATGATTCTCCAGATTCTACTGTACGCACTTCTTTAAAATCTTTCATTTTCTCGAGTGCTAGTAAAAACGGAGGGTTTCTTCTCTGATTTAGCAATTCATAGCGGATCGCATGCACATCGCCTTGGTGTAATTTCGAGACATAGTCAAGCAGTGCATCACGCTCTTCAGCTCCGCCTTCATGTCCATCATATACGGTAATCGTGATGATTCCGGATTTTTTTAGCAAACTAAGTAACGCATCGAGTGCTGCAATTGTAGATGAAGGAGTCGTGATGATACTGGGATCTTCACTGTATGGCAAATAGCCTAAGTTGAACATAGCACCGCTAATTTCGCCTTCTACGTATTGGCGGACATTCGCATGGCTATCATGAATGAGTGTAGCGCGACTGGCTAGCTCGCCAAGATGTTGCTCCGTTGTATCAAGTGCTTGTTGCTGGATATCAAATGCGATAACGCGTCCCTCGTCACCGACTAAGTCAGCTAAGAAAAGTGTATCGTTGCCGTTACCGGCGGTCGCATCGACGACTGTATCTCCAGGCTGCACGCGTTCGGTAATAAGCCGTTTCGCTATCGGCAATACGCGGTGCAGCAATATGTTTGTCACATTATTTCACCTCTTGCAGATATTTTTTCCCTTGCCAGCTATTACGTCTTTCTAATTCTTGATCAATACCATTCAGTACTTCCCATTTCGTGACGCTCCACATCGGTCCAATTAATAAATCGATTGGTCCGTCACCTGTGATGCGATGCACAATCATTTCTGGAGGCATGATTTCCAGTTGATCGACGACTAGATTGATATACGCTTCCTTCGTTAAAAATTCTAGCTTGCCTTTTTCGTATTGCTTTACCATAGGTGTTCCTTTTAATAAATGCAGTAAATGAATTTTGATACCTTGTACATCAAGTTCGGCAACTGCTTGAGCGGTTTCCATCATCATTTCCTCAGTTTCACCAGGTAAACCATTGATGATATGGCTGCAAATATTAATATTGTGTTTACGTAACTTGTCGACACCTTCTTTATAGCATTCGAAATCATGCGCACGGTTGACAAGTTTTGCAGTAGATTCATGAACAGTCTGCAAGCCGAGTTCTACCCATAGATAGGTGCGTTCATTTAGTTCAGCTAAATACTCAACTACGTCATCAGGTAGGCAGTCAGGACGTGTCGCAATCGATAATGCCACAACGCCTTCTTGGGCCAACGCCGCTTCAAACTTTTCTTTTAGAACAGGAAGAGGGGCGTGTGTATTCGTATAAGCTTGGAAATAAGCCATGTATTTAGCATCTTTCCATTTCCGCTGGGACCGTTCTTTGATTTCAGCAAATTGAACTTCAATTGCATCTACGCGATCACCTGCGAAATCACCTGAGCCTGCTACGCTACAAAACGTACAGCCACCATGTGCAACAGTTCCGTCACGATTGGGACAGTCAAACCCAGCGTCAAGCGCTACTTTCGCAATTTTGCAACCGAATGTATCCTTCAAATGTCTTGACCATGTATGGTATCGTTTCCCTTCACTTGGAAACGGAAGATTGATTTCATTCATATGTACAGCTCCTTTACATCAGACATTGTACCACGGAATATGCATGGATATCACACAACAAACCGCAGAAAGTATTTACTATACGACAAAAAGCAACAGAGGAGACTTGTATTCAGCTTGTGTTTCGGGTAAACTGAAGAAAATAATGAAGGCAATGATGAGGAATAGTACTTCTTACGCTACTTTTTAGAGAGCAGACGGCTAGTGCAAGTCTGTAGGAGTGGAGAACGAACTCGCCTTTGAGCCTGTATTGGTGAATACTTGTAACTAATACCGTACTCCGCGTTAAGGAATCAAGTTGGACGGTGTATTCCGTCAATTTGGGTGGTACCGCGGGAAACTATATAGACTCTCGTCCCTTTGTAGAGGGACGGGAGTCTTTTTTTATCTGTACGCACCAATGCAAGAAGCAGAAATTGAATCATATGGAGGAGTTTTTGACATGAGTTATCAACACACGCAAATTGAAGAGAAATGGCAAAAGTATTGGAAAGATCACGATACATACAAAATGACGGACGATCCATCCAAGCCTAAATTTTATGCATTGGATATGTTCCCCTATCCGTCAGGCGCAGGTCTGCACGTTGGACATCCGCTTGGCTATATCGCGACAGATATTTTAAGTGCATTCAAACGTAAGCAAGGATATAACGTATTGCACCCAATGGGATGGGATGCGTTCGGATTACCTGCTGAGCAGTATGCGATTGATACAGGAAATGATCCAGCTGAATTCACAGCGAAGAACATTGCAACATTTAAACGTCAAATGCAAGATCTTGGATTTTCTTATGATTGGTCTCGTGAAATCAATACAACCGATCCAAGCTATTACAAATGGACGCAGTGGATTTTCATTCAACTTTATAAGCGCGGTCTTGCGTATATTGATGAAGTAGCTGTCAACTGGTGCCCGGCATTAGGAACAGTTCTTGCAAATGAAGAAGTAATCGACGGGTTGTCTGAGCGTGGAAATCACCCAGTTGAACGTCGTCCGATGCGCCAATGGGTATTGCGTATTACGGAATACGCAGACCGTCTGTTGGAAGACTTGGATGATTTGGATTGGCCTGAAAGTCTAAAAGATATGCAACGTAACTGGATCGGTCGTTCTGAAGGTGCACAATTGAAGTTTGAAATTGCGGATACTGAGCATTCATTCGAAGCGTTCACTACACGCCCAGATACGATTTTCGGTGCGACTTATGCAGTGTTGGCTCCTGAACATAAATTAGTTAGCGCGATCACTACAGATGCGCAGCGTGAAGCGGTAGAAGAATATATCGATTCTGTAAAATCAAAGAGCGATCTTGAGCGTACAGACTTAGCAAAAGACAAGTCGGGCGTATTCACTGGAGCCTATGCAATCAACCCAGCAAGCGGTGAGAAAATGCCGATCTGGATCGCAGATTACGTATTGGCTACGTATGGCACAGGTGCGATCATGGCAGTTCCTGCACATGATGAGCGTGATTATGAGTTTGCGAAGAAATTCGATTTGCCGATTGTGGAAGTAGTTGCAGGCGGAAACATTGAAGAAGAAGCATATGCAGGAGAAGGCGAACACGTCAACTCGGACTTCTTGAATGGCTTAGGCAAAGAAGAAGCTATTTCCAAGTCGATTGAATGGTTCGAAGAGAATGGTACGGGTGAACGCAAAATCACGTATCGTCTACGCGACTGGTTATTCTCCCGTCAGCGTTATTGGGGCGAGCCGATTCCTGTCATTCACTGGGAAGATGGCACGATGACTACTGTCGATGAATCGGAATTGCCATTGATGTTGCCTGTAACAGACAATATCAAGCCGAGCGGAACAGGTGAGTCACCACTTGCGAATATTACAGAGTGGGTCAATGTAGTCGATCCGGAAACTGGTATGAAAGGTCGTCGTGAAACGAACACGATGCCACAATGGGCAGGAAGCTGCTGGTATTACTTGCGTTATATCGATCCAAATAATGATGACATGATCATAGATCCGAAATTGGCTGAACGTTGGTTGCCAGTTGATATTTACGTAGGTGGAGCGGAGCACGCAGTTCTGCATTTATTGTATGCTCGTTTCTGGCATAAAGTATTGTACGATATTGGTGTCGTACAAACGAAAGAGCCGTTCCAAAAGCTCTTCAACCAAGGGATGATTTTAGGCGAAGGGCATGTGAAAATGTCTAAGTCGCTAGGTAACGTCATTAACCCGGATGATATCGTTCATTCACACGGTGCAGACACGTTACGTATTTATGAAATGTTCATGGGACCACTTGACGCATCGAAAGAATGGTCAACGAATGGACTGGACGGATCTCGTCGTTTCCTTGATCGCATTTGGCGTCTACTCGTCAATGAAGACGATACATTGACGGATAAATTAACGGATGAAACTGGTGGACCTCTTGAGAAAGTCTATAATCAGACGGTCAAGAAAGTAACGGAAGATTTCGAAGCTATGCGTAATAACACAGCGATTTCTCAATTAATGGTATTCATCAATGAAAGCTATAAAGCGGAGAAGTTGCCAAAAGCATACATCGAAGGATTCCTTCTATTAATTTCGCCTATCACACCTCACTTGGCAGAGGAACTGTGGTCTAAACTAGGTCACACGGAGACGATTGCCTATGCACAGTGGCCGACGTTTGATGAAACTAAACTATCGGATGATACAGTGGAAGTGGCGGTACAGATCAACGGTAAAATTCGTGCGAAAATTACTGTAGCGAAAGACAGCTCGAAAGAAGAATTAGAGCAAGTCGCTTTAGCAAACGAAGACGTGAAGCAGTGGATGGAAGGTAAGGAATTGAAGAAGATCATTGCGATTCCTGGACGCCTTGTTAATATTGTAGCGGGTTAATGAAAAGTAGAAAGCCGGTTGGAGATTTATTTCTCCGACCGGCTTTTTTGGTTGTGATCGTATTTATGGGGTATGTGCTTTGTTCTGTTGGTTGAGTGCTCTATGTGTCACGCTAGCCGCTCTATCGGATTGGGGGAGCGCTCTATGTGTCACGCGATCCGCTCTATAGGACGGGGGGAGCGCTCTATGCGTCGCGCTAGCCGCTCTATCGGACGGGGGAAGCGCTCTATGTGTCACGCTAACCGCTCTATCAGACGGGCTAAGTGCTCTATGTGTCCCGCTAACCGCTCTATCGCCCACGCCAAGCGCTCTATCAGACAAGCTAGCTGCCCTATACAACCATTCAACCGCTCATAAGGCAACTCAAGGTCACCCTAATAATCCGGCATTCATCCCCGCCAGACGACCTGTCACGAGAGCGGCAGTAATATTATAGCCGCCCGTATATCCGTGGATATCCAAAATCTCTCCACAGAAAAACAAACCGATTTTCTTACGTGAAGCCATCGTCTTAGGCTCGACTTCTTTTACTGAAACGCCGCCGCCCGTCACGAAAGCCTTCTCAATCGGTTGCGTCCCTGTAATATGTACAGGGAATGTTTTTAGAAGTTTTGCGAGTGTACGAATAGCCTCACGCTTAATATCTATGCCGATTTCAGTTTCATCGATTTCTGCTTTCTTCAATAAAAACAGCAACCAACGTTCAGGTACGAGACCTTTCAATGAGGTTTTCACTTGCTTTTTCGGTTCATCTTTTAAAATTTTTGCAATGGTTTGGGTCAATTGTTCTTCATGTTGATCAGGTATTGAATCAATTTGCAGTAGGACGGGCTGCTTGCCGTTCTTCATTTGCTCTTTGACGACATATTGACTACAGCGTAATATCGCAGGACCGCTTAATCCGAAATGTGTGAAGAGCATATCCATTTGATGCGTCACAAGTGTTTTCCCTTTTTTATTCAGTACAGATACTTTGACGTCACGTAACGCAAGGCCTTGTAAATCTTTTGAGACGATAAATGGCTCGCGTGACAGCAACGGAACTTCTGTCGGGTACAGTGTCGTTACGGTATGACCCGCTCGTTCGGCCCAAGGGTATCCGTCTCCAGTACTACCTGTTTGTGGGACGGCTTTGCCGCCCACTGCAACGACTACTGCATGAGCACGTACTTCTTCACCATCTTCTAATCGAACACCGAGGATCTTTTCGTCATCCATTAATAATTTCTGTACTCGGCTTTCCAATCGTATTTCCACACCTAGTTCATCCATCTGGTTCAATAGGGCGTTTACGACATCTTTTGATTTATTTGAAACAGGAAACATCCGTCCATGATCTTCTTCTTTTAAGGGGACGCCAAGGCCTTCAAAGTAGTCGATGATATCTTGGTTGTTAAAGACAGAGAACGGTCCATATAAAAACTTTCCGTTGCCTGGAATATGTTTAATGATTTCTTCTTGTGAAAGTCGATTTGTGACGTTGCAGCGACCGCCGCCAGAAATGGCTAATTTATTGCCGAGCTTCTTTCCTTTTTCGATCAGTAGAACTCGCTTTTTTTGTTCGGCTGCTGCAATGGAGGCCATTAAACCTGAAGGTCCGCCACCAATTACGATTACATCATACATTGTAGAACCACTCTTTCGTTTCATTTTATCTTTCATTATACACCATATGGGCATGGTTGCTTTTTGATTTGGACTTCAGTTAAAGATTGTGCAAAAGCGTGTCGAGGGGTAAACTATACAAGAATCTCTTTAGGAATGGAAGGAATCAATTATGGCATCAAATTTATTGAAAGGCACGGCCATTTTAACGATTGGCTTATTTTTATCGAAGGCTCTCGGTTTACTCTATGTAATTCCGTTTTATGCAATCGTTGGAGAAAAGAGTGTCGGTCTCTATCAATACGCATACATACCGTATAATCTAGCGCTGGCGGTCGCGGTATCCGGAGCTCCACTCGCCATATCGAAGTTTGTCTCTAAGTACAATGCGTTAGGGGATTATGCGACCGGTCGGAAACTGATGAAATCGGGTATGGTCATCATGTCTCTAACAGGCTTGCTGTCATTTCTCTCTTTGTTCTTCCTAGCAACTCCGATTGCGGAACTAGTAATCAAGGATGAAGAACAGATTTTTACAGTTCAAGATATTGCGACAGTTATTCGCTGGGTTAGCTTTGCTTTGCTAGCAGTGCCATTACTTAGTATCGCTCGTGGATTTTTGCAAGGTTATCAAAAGTTCGAACCTACTTCTGTATCTCAATTAATAGAACAGATCGTACGGATCATTGTGGTGCTTGTTGGTGCTTTCGTAGTCGTCAATGTACTGGATCTATCGCCAAGAATCGCTGTACAGTTTGCAGTGTTTGCTGCATTTATCGGAGCGCTCGCTGGTTTATGGAGTCTTTACTATTACTGGAAAAAATATCAGGATGAATTCAATTATTTGTTATCGAATAGTCCACCTGCAAGTTCGGTGTCATTGAAACAAATTTATACCGAGGTCCTTGCGTACGTATTGCCGTTTGTATTGGTCGGAACGATTAATCCGATCTATCAATTCGTAGACATGATTACATTTAACGGCGCTATGAAATCAATCGGACTTTCAAGTGTCTCCGATTTATATTTAACAAAACTAAACTTTTTAACACATAAGATTGTGATGATTCCCGTGATGGTCGCGACAGGATTTTCTATGGCGCTGATCTCCATTATCACGAAGGATTATACGTCAAAGAATCAAAAGGGTATCACACGTTCACTCGATCAGACGTATCAGATCATGCTGTTCTTGACAATTCCAATGGTAATTGGATTGATTGTCTTAAACAATGAAGTCTATCAATTCTTATATGAGTATGATGTGGCAGGAGCGAGCGTCTTAGCTGCCTACGCACCGGTTGCGATTTTATTTGCGATGTTCACTGTAACGGCTGCAATCTTGCAAGGAATCGATCATCATAAATGGATCGTCTTCACTTCATTGCTCGGGTTGCTTGTGAAAATGTTGATCAACATTCCACTGATTAAACTGTTCGAAGTGAACGGTGCGATTATAGCTACCGCAATTGGCTACTCAGTAGCGGTATGTATTAACTTATTCGTTATTAAAAAAGCATTAAATTATAAATCTGAAATGGTCATCAGACGCTTGTTCTTGATTTTGGCATTCAACGCAGTGATGTTTGTGGGTGTTTGGCTGACGAATAAAGGATTAAACATGGCGCACATCCCAGTAGGTCGTTGGCAAGCATTATTGTATGTGATGATCGGTTCGGTTGTCGGTATGGTAATATACGGATTCCTGGCTTTCAAATCAGGACTCGCACAACAATTATTCGGAGATCGTTTAACACGTATTATGAAACGCATCGGGTTTGGAGGGTAATGAATGAGGTTAGATAAATTATTATCGAATACAGGGTATGGTTCGCGTAAAGAAGTGCGACAGTTATTGAAAAAAGGAATGATACGGGTGAATGGGGCAGTGGAAAAAGATCCTGCCCAGCACGTGGATCCTGAGGCAGATGCGATTTCATTGCTAGGTGAAGAAGTCATCTATAGAGAATTTATCTACTTGATGATGCATAAACCGCCTGGTGTGTTATCGGCGACGGAAGACAACCGGGATCAAACTGTTGTGGATTTGCTTGGAAGTGAAGAGCGGCATTTCGAACCGTTTCCGGTAGGACGTTTGGATAAAGACACAGAAGGATTATTGTTGCTGACGAATGATGGGAAGCTTGCACATAATCTATTGTCACCAAAGAAAGAAGTGCCAAAAACGTATTATGCAAAAGTGGCGGGAGTGGTAACGGAAGAAGATACCGAGGCTTTTGCGCGCGGTGTAATTTTAGACGATGCCTATGAAACGAAGCCGGGCGTTTTACACATTTTACATTCTGCTGAAGAGTCAGAGATTGAACTGACAATTACAGAAGGAAAGTTTCACCAAGTGAAGCGAATGTTTGAAGCGGTAGGGAAAAAAGTGGTGTATCTGAAGCGGTTAACGATGGGGCCACTCGAATTGGATCCGGATTTGGAACTAGGGGAATACCGTGAGTTAACCGAAGAAGAATTGCTGCAACTAAAAGAACTAGATCGTTCCAAGCAAAAAGGCTGATGCAAAAGCGTCAGCCTTTTTTGCGTTGTACACTTGTATATAGGAAGCTAGATCAAGAAGATAATTTCACTTTCTTGGACGTCGTGGTCCATTCGCCGCGGACTGAGCTCTTAATCAATTCATTGTACTCCAGAACGTTTAAGTCACGTTGAGCGGTGCGGGGTGAAATATTGAATTCATCCGCCACGTCCTCCGTTGTTACTTTTCCGTTATCTCGAATGAACAGATAGACATCTTTGATACGAATTAACATGCGATCGGTAGCTGGGTTCATCTAAGAAACCACTCCTTCATCTTCATATTTTCACACCAACATTGCAAAAGAAGACTGTTGGGGTATTCTTTGACATTATCTTTCCTGATCCGCTCCTTATATTTAGCTATGCCAGAATAGTAAGTGAATGATTCTGACAATAGTAGTATAACGTATTTTATGTGAAAGCGCACATGTTTTCGCTTATACTTTTGAATAAATTAGAATAAATAGATTATAAGTTACCAAACTAGCGGCTAATTCGAGTTAACTAGAAAAATGCTCCTGCCTCTTTTAAGGTCTAATTGATTTTATTCGACAAACATGTGAAAATAGAAAAAGAGGAAACTGGCGGTAGTTTGGCTTGAAGTTTCATAAAAGAAGGGGTGGCGATTGTGTGATTTATTTCAAAGATGGGGAATTCCTAACAGAAGATAAACTGAATGTATCCGTGAATGATCGTGGCTATGTATTTGGCGATGGAGTCTATGAAGTCATTAAAGTGTATGATGGTGCTTTGTACACGGCGAAAGAACATTTGGAGAGATTACTCGAGAGTGCTGAAAAAATCCGCGTAAGCATGTCATATACACTTGATGAGTTACTTGAAATCGTGCAAAAGCTTCAGTCGGATAATCAAATATCTGTTGGACATATTTACATACAAGTCACACGCGGTGTGGCGCCACGTGCACATCATTTCCCAGAAGACAGTGTCCCTGTCATGATTGGCTATGCTGTGGAAAATGCACGTCCGTTAGAAATCCTTCAACAAGGTGCGGCTATGAAGTCTGTTGAAGATATGCGTTGGCTTCGTTGCGATATAAAAAGTTTGAATCTACTTGGCAATGTCATGGCGAAACAGGAGGCATTTGATCATGGATGTCAAGAAGCATTATTTGTACGAGATGGGTTGGTACGTGAAGGTTCATCTTCCAATGCATTCGGTATTAAAGACGGAATCCTTTATACACATCCTGCCAATAATTTCATTCTGAACGGAATTACTCGTCGTGTCGTGTTGCAGATCGCAGAGAATTTGGCGATTCCGGTTAAAGAAGAAGAATTCACATTGTTGCAAGCGTTAGATATGGATGAGTTTTTCTATACGTCGACGAATACTGAAATTACACCGGTTGTAACGATAGATCAGCAACCTATTGGACAAGGAGTTCCTGGACCATTGACGAGAAAGTTACAAACGGCATTTGAGGCGCAAATTCCGAAGTTAGTGGTAGCTGGTGATACTAAGGAAAGAGAAGCTAATGGCCCAGCTAGTTAAACTCGCGGATTATGTTTCTCGATATGAGAATGACTTAACTCGTTATCCGACACAATTCATCCGTCTGAAACACTATCAATGGAAACGCATTAAAAATCAATGGGAGCACGGTGTTGATTTAAATGCGGAGACAGCGGCTGCTTTTTCTGAAGATGTGCAAGTACCTTCGAAATGGTATACGGGGTTATTCAAGAAATGGCGTAAAAAAACAGATGTGGAATGGACACATGAGTCCGCTAATTCAGAAGAAGAAGTAGAAGACCAAGAGGATGATATGGGTTTTCAGGCTTCGATAGCTAGTCAACCTACAACGATCGAACAGTTAAAGAAAGCCTATCGCGATCAATTATTTCAATTCCAATTAAAGTGGGCGAGTTCTACATTATATGACCGGTCACGTGTAGACCCAAAATATTTCACTGACCCATTATTGAAGCAACTAACACTTCGTTTACCTGATAGCTTCTTGTTATTTTATTATCCAATCGTCAAAGTCAATAAAGCACCTGTCGAGTTGGATATCATCTTGTTGGCACCTACTACATGCTATTGCATCACAGTGCTCGAAGACGAAAGAATGGCTGCGTACATAGGTAGTGGCGAAAGGTTTTGGTCAAAGAGGTTCGGTGAGGAAGAAGTGAAAGTGCTGAATCCTACGATCGCGCTCAGTAGGATGGAGAAAGTGGTTTCATCATTTTTTAGAGCGGCAAAAGTGGAGATGCCGATCAGGAAGCTGATTGTTTCTAGGAATGGCTATATTGATTATCCTGGCACTCCGTTTGAAGTTACAACAGTTGACCGCAAAACGTATGAACAATGGCTGGCTAAGTTATGCAGTAATCCGAGTCCCATGAAGCATACGCAATTTAAAGCCGCACAATCGATTTTAGATCACGCACAGACTACAGCAATGAGTCGATTGTTTGATGCAGAAGAAGTTGTGGAAGAGCAATAGAATAGAAATTATTGAAAAGAGAGAGTGTACTAATTATGCGTTTACGAAATAAGCCTTGGGCTAAAGATTTCATGGCAGAGCATCCGGATGTATTGATTTTGGATCCGGAAGGCAAAAAAGGTCGTTGGACTGAAGAGTTCGGAAACGATGCGCCAATTCATATTGAAGTAGGTACAGGTAAAGGTCAATTTATCATTGGCATGGCGCTTGCTAATCCAGAGATTAACTATATTGGCATCGAACACTTCGATAATGTGATCGTATCCGCGTTAGAGAAAGCGATTGAAGCGAAAAAGCCTTCTAATCTTCGTTTGATGCGTGTCAATGGAGAAGAACTAGAATCTCTTTTCGTAGGATCAGAAATTAGTCGCGTCTATTTAAACTTTTCTGATCCGTGGCCAAAAGACCGCCATGAAAAGCGTCGTTTGACACATCCAAACTTTTTAGCAAAATATGAAGGTGTTTTGAAGGCGAATGGAGAAATTCATTTTAAGACAGATAATCGTTCGCTATTTGAATATTCTCTTGTCTCCATGACGGACTATGGTATGAAATTACGATCCGTTTCACTCGATTTACATGCAAGTATGCCAGAAGATAATGTGTTAACCGAATATGAAGAAAAATTTTCAAGTAAAGGTCATCCAATTTATCGTCTGGAAGCGCAATATCAGAGCTAATTCTGATGTGTAAGAAATGGAAAGCTGTTGGACGTTGTACTTTTCTGCTGGATCTCTAAGGATTCCGTGGAAAAGTACAATGTCAATACAACAGTTACTAAAGGAATGTAGGGAGGAATTATTTTGGATCAATTAACTTTTCATGATATGAAACTAACGTGGCTTGACGGTGGCGTGAATTTTCTAGACGGTGGTGCGATGTTCGGTGTCGTTCCGAAGGCTCTATGGTCAAGACGCTATGAAGTGGATGAAAACAATTTAATTGAACTACGAACAGACCCAATCCTTATTCAATATCAAAATAAAAATTACTTGATTGATTCCGGTATCGGTAAGGGCAAGTTGGACGACAAGAAAAAGCGTAACCTAGGTGTACGTGCTGAAACTCGCGTAGAAGAAAGCCTAGAAGAACTTGGTATGACACCGGATGATATCGATGTCGTGTTAATGTCCCATCTCCATAACGATCACGCGGCTGGTTTGACGCAGTGGGAAAACGATGAACTTGTGTCCGTATTTAAGAATGCCAAGATCTATACATCGCAAGTCGAGTGGGATGAAATGAGAGAGCCGAATATTCGCTCACGTAATACGTATTGGAAAGAAAACTGGGAGCCAATTCAAGGTCAGGTTACGACATTTGAAGAGGAGATAGAAGTGGTGCCAGGTATTAAGATGATTCATACGGGCGGTCATAGTGATGGTCATTGTGTGATTAAGCTGGAGCAGAATGGCGAGACGTTGATTCATATGGCGGATATTATGCCGACGCATGCGCACACAAATCCTTTATGGGTACTTGCCTATGATGATTATCCGATGGACTCGATTTTCGCAAAAGAGCGCTTGATGAAGGAAGCGCTTCCAAATGAGTATGGGTTTATTTTCTATCATGATGCGATGTATCGCATGGCGAAGTTTAGTGAAGATGGAAAGACGATTGTGGATAGCTTGCCTCGTACTCGGTGAGGGGTTAAGTTCAAGTGATTTAGTGAGGGGGGTGCGCAGTTGATCGACGTTCCAGGCGGACGCTTTCCCATGGGCCCGCGGTGAGCCAACTGTTCGCTGCGCTCTCTTAGTTGTCTCACCTGATCGGGCTGATCCATCGGGAGCCGCCTTCCTCTTACGATCAACTGGTGTTGTTTTCCTGCATTAGAACCTTTATGCAATGTTAAACATTAAGTGCTAGAGACAGATCCCTTTTACGGGGGGTTTGTCTTTTTCTGTATGGAGAAGTACATTTTAAAATAGAGAAGACCGGTAACTTGGTGATACTCTGAACTTTCTTACGCAAAAAAAAGAGGCCATCGCAAGAAGTAGATACTTCTCGGATAGCCTCTTTACGTATATTTGATTATGGATTACTGACGAACTAGCTCTACGACAGTGCCTGTTTTTGCATCTGCTGCGAATTCGAATTGCTCTAGCTTGCCGTCTTTCATGCGGGAGACGCCACCACGGTAAACGTCCATAGAGATTACGTGGTTTGTGTAAGGTTCTGGTTTCATAACGATCCAAGAACCGTCGATCGGTCCCTCTTCTTTAAATGCGTCTTTTACTTTTTTCAATACGTTGTCAGCAGGTACTTCCTCATTGTAACGGTTAAATGCCTCATTCACTACTACGCCTGCAGCAACTCCAGTTAAAATTCCAGCTAAAAAGTCTTTTACTCTCATGGCTAATTGCAGCCTCCTTCGCAAATCTTTTCTTATAGTGTAACATAGTTTAAAAGTGCATGGCGATTCTAAAGTGTCTCCCACTTCATTAATCGGTAGAATATGGCACTTTTGTGTAAAGCGAATTCTTAATCTAATTAGTATTCATCTGTTTGGTATGTGGATATACTACACATAGACAATAAAAAAGTGAGGGATTTCGATGAAAAAAGAAACATTGGATTTATTTCGTACATTGACTGAACTTCCGGGCGCACCAGGTAATGAATACCGTGTCCGGGCTTTTATGCGTGATCAATTAGCACAGAACTCGGATGAGATAATTCAGGATGGTTTGGGTGGCGTGTTTGGTGTTCGACATGGACAAGAAGATCAGCCGAAAATTATGGTTGCTGGACATATGGATGAAGTCGGCTTCATGGTAACAGGTATTACGGATAACGGAATGCTTCGTTTTCAGCCGTTAGGTGGCTGGTGGAACCAAGTATTACTGGCACAACGAGTCCAGATCATTACAGAAAATGCGGAAATTCCGGGTGTGATTGGCTCTATTCCACCGCACTTACTGAGTGACGCAGAGCGTAGAAAACCAATGGATATCAAAAACATGCTGATTGATGTCGGTGCAGATGACAAAGCAGATGCTGAGAGTTTCGGTATTCGTCCAGGTCAGCAGATCTTGCCGATTTGTCCGTTCACACCGATGGCTAATCCGAAAAAGATTATGGCCAAAGCATGGGATAACCGCTATGGTTGCGGTCTCGCCATAGAACTGTTGCAAGAAGTGAAAAATGAAACGTTGCCAAACACATTGTATTCAGGTGCAACAGTCATGGAAGAAGTCGGCTTACGTGGCGCACAAACAGCAGCGCGTATGATAGATCCAGACTTATTCTTCGCACTTGATGCAAGTCCTGCAAATGATGCAAGCGGCAATAAAAAAGAATTCGGTCAGTTGGGCCAAGGGGCATTATTGCGAATTATGGATCGTTCGATGATAACACACCGTGGTATGCGCGAATTCATTTTGGACACTGCTGAAACTCACAATATACCGTATCAATACTTTGTATCCCAAGGCGGTACGGATGCAGGGCAAGTACATGTCGCGAATAACGGCGTACCAAGTGCAGTCATCGGTATTTGTTCTCGCTACATCCATACAGCGGCTTCAATTATCCACACAGATGATTATGCAGCAGCGAAAGAATTAATTACAAAGTTAGTAAAAGCGTGCGATAAAACCACAGTAGAAACTATTAAACAAAACTGCTAAACAACTAGAAATGAGGCGGTTGAATGAAATTTGTTCTTGGTTCTGAAAATCAGGCGAAAAAACGTGCAGTACTTCGGATCGTCGACCGCTTTCTAGAGAACAGCACTGTTACTTCAACGTCTGTTCCGTCAGGCGTCAGCGCACAGCCAATGAGTGTAGAGGAAACTCGGCAAGGTGCAATCAATCGTTCCATCGCTGCAGCAAAAGATGCTATTGGTATTGGGTTAGAAGGTGGTGTCCATATGATCGGGGACACGATGTATCTATGCAATTGGGGCGCCCTTACCACGCCGGAAGGCAAAACGTTTACTGCTGCGGGGGCACAAATCCCTTTACCCGAAGAGTTAGCTGAAGAAATTCGCCAGGGGAATGAACTAGGTGATGCGGTAGATGCTTATTTTAAAAAGCAAAACATTCGCATGTCTGAAGGCGCTATGGGGATGTTGACGGCTCAACTCGTACCGAGAGACGCGTTATTTGAGCATATCATGCAATTATTGATCGGCCAGCTGTTGTATAGCAAGTCGCCACAGAGCTGACGATTGCAATAGCAGCGGGGTGCGATTAGAATAGGACTGATAGAAAATTGAACGAAAGTAGAGAAGGGGGGAACCTGAATGTTGCGAAGTGGAAAGGTTTTCTTGCTGTTGCTACTAGCTGTCGTATTGGTAGGATGTAATCAGAAAGTGGAAGTCCGAACTGATGATGCATTTGTTTCAGCGAAAAAAGCATTTGAATTAAATAGCAAAAAAACAAACCAAACAGTGGGCGATATTGATTTCTATAAACCGCCAACTCTACGAATAGATAAAGAATCTATTTCACAAAAGATTGTTTTAACTAAACGAAATGATTCATTTTATCTAACAGTTAATCCGAATGAAAAGAAAAACAGTCAAGTGTATTATGACGTACTATTGACGGATGAACCGGATCATTTAGTAGGTGCACAAACATTCTCAAAAGATGATGCATTTGGCTTTGTCGCTGTTATTCAAAAAGGTGAGAAGCAAGTAGAACTAATTGCAAACGTAGGTGGAGCGAAAGTGGAAACGGTGACGAATGAAGCAAATACCGATGCCTACTTAGAAAAAATGATGGAAATTGCTCGTTCGGTTCAGCATGACGATCAGTAAGTATTATTGAGTATTGAAGGAGTGGGTTAACGAATGGAAGCTGAAGATTTGGTAGAAGAACTAAAGAAACGCTTACCTAAAGAGAACTTTGATTGGCAATTTGACCGAAAAGCAGACAAATTGCGAATTGTCCATCATACTCTTCATAAAGGTATGGATATTTCATTACCTGAAATTTTATCTAAGTATGAGCAGAAAAAAGAACGCGCAATCGATGAAGTGGTGTATACCGTCCGTGAGACTTTTCTTGCAATGGAGCAAGAGCAAGCAAAAGGGTTCGCAGGAGAAAACACGATCTATCCTGTCATCCGATCGACTTCATTCCCAACGGAAAGTTCTGCTGGACAAGCTTTCTTAAAGAAAGATCATACAGCCGAAACACGGATTTTCTATGCGCTAGACTTAGGAAACACGTATCGCTTGATCGATCACGGTATGCTGTCCGATTTGCAGATGACAGAACAGGAAATACAAGAGGTCGCCATGTTTAAAGTGAAGGCGTTGCCGACAGCTTATAAGCAGGATATCGTATCGGATAATATTTTCTACTTCATCAACAATAACGATGGCTATGATGCGAGCAGAATATTGAATCAGCCATTCATGAAAGAAATGGAACAGAAAATCGAAGGTCATATGGTCGTTTCTGTCCCTCACCAAGACGTGTTGATCATCGGAGATATCCGAAATGACACAGGGTATGATGTCGTGGCACAAATTGCCATGCAGTTTTTCACAACAGGCGCTGTACCAGTCACGTCATTGTCTTTCATTTATGAAGATGGTAAGCTTGAACCTATTTTCATTATGGCAAAAAATAGATTGGCAAGAAGGGAAAAGAAGAAATGAATATATTTTATAATCCAGAAGGTGTTGGCGACGTATTATTCGTTCAACTTACAACAGAAAGACCGACAGCTCTCACTGCTGAAAGAAAAAACAATGTTACATTGATCAAAAATGAAGAGACAGGAACTGTAGTAGCGTTCAATTTATTTGATGCATCTAGTTATTTCACTGTTTCAGCAGTAGGGCAAGTAGAACTGACAGAAGAGCTTGGCGAACAAATACAACAAGCATTAAAGAAAAACGACATAGATTTGGAATTGGAACTGGATTTCACTCCAAAATTCGTTGTAGGCTATGTGGCTGAAAAAGAAAAGCATCCAAATGCAGATAAATTGAACATCTGCCAAGTAGAAGTAGGGGAGGAAACACTACAAATCGTTTGTGGTGCTCCTAATGTGGAAGCTGGACAGAAAGTGGTTGTAGCAAAAGTAGGCGCTGTAATGCCTTCAGGTATGATTATTCGTGATGCGGAACTACGCGGCGTTGCTTCATCAGGTATGATCTGTTCTGCTAAAGAACTCGATCTGCAAGATGCACCCGATGCAAAAGGAATCCTCGTATTAGAGGACGATCGAAAAGTCGGAGAAGCTTTCGAAGCGTAAGTTGAAAATATATCCATAGTAAAAAGCTTTTGCACAAGGCTCATTTAGCTTGTGGCAAAAGCTTTTTTGTATTATTGTTACAAAGGGTTACAAATGATCATTTTATACAAAAAGTACATAGAACTGTTTGATTTCCCCACAGGTAACCTGTTAAAATGAAATGATTGATATGAAAAGAGTGATATATTTGAGTTGGCTACGGAATATGAAGAGACGCCTTCAGCAAATGCAAGAAGGCACTGAAAAAGATAACCCTTTAAAAGAACAAACAACTACTGAAAATAACATTGTAAAAAATAATGAAAACCAAAACAAAAATGAAGAATTTGATGAAAATAAAAAAACAAACTTTCGATTTCCGATAGTTTCTGACTATGAAATTTACGGATGGGAACCACAGATCCATCATGATGAATATACAAAAGATTATGTGCAAAAAGATGTAGCAGAAGAAGACATATATGAAATACTTCCTTTGGAACAGAATGAACGTTGGCCAGGTCGTTTTGAGCGAAGTGGAAATGTCTACCGTGCAGAAGCGAAACGGGATTTTGCTCATATCATTCCACCTACGTCCAATCCATTACCTCTTCCGTTTTCTGGGAGAAAGCATGAACGTACGCTGCACACAGAGCCGCAACGGATTGAACCCTATGAATCACAGCGTCCTGAATTAGAGGAAACATCTCGCCAAAAGGAAGAACCTGTGAAGGTAGAGAAACCGAAGAAATTTAGAAAGCCGTTTTCGCCTACACATGTGCCTTCACCTATCTATGGATTGCACACTAGTTCTCCAATCAGTGAGGCTATGGAATCGGTTATAGAAAAGAAAGATACGAAAGACCAAGAATTGCACGATCAATTAGAAAATCATGACGAGGAATTGCCATTATCCTTGATTTCCAATCAACAATCAAATGAAACACCACTATTTGCTAGTTCTTCAGAAAAAAGACAGTCTGAGGTGTCCTCGGCGAAAGAACACACTCAAAAAGTAGAGGAATCTAAATTAGAAGTATCTGAAGAAGCTAACCAACTAGTAGAGCAGACTGAAGAAATACCAGTGATAGAAGAAGAGTTAGTTGAAGTAGCTGAACACGACGATGTGCATGATGAAATCGAAGGAACAGAAGAAGCCGAAGAAACAATTGTAGAGTTAGAAGCTGCAGTAACAATTGTGGAACCAGAAGAATCGCAGGAAGTCTTTGCGCATACGGAAGATGTAGAGCAAACTCAATTGGTAACAGAAGTAGAAACAGAAGTAGAAAAGCATAATAATCCAACTGAACCAGAAGAAATTGCAGTAGATTCAGAAGCACCAGTAACTGTTACGGTTGAAGAAGAAATAGAAGAAATGGAAGAAGAGATAGAAGTAATAGAATCGGATGAAGTAGAATCTGAAATAGATGATATTGAAGAACAAGCACAACCAGTTAAGAAAGAAAAAGTGGTCCCATTTAATGTGTTGATGCTTAAATCTGATAAAGAAAAATTAGCGGCAAGAGTAGAAGAGTTAATTGCAGCTAATGCAGCGAAGAAAGAAATTGTGGTAGAAGAGCCAATTGAAATAGAATCTGATCACAAACACAGCATGGCGGAACAATCTGAAGCGGTAGAAGATATACAACCGGTACTGCCAGAACAACAGAAAAATAGTGTAGAAGCGAGCATGGAGGAATTAGCATCCATTAAAGAACCCGTATCCATTGCAGTAGAATCTGATGTTGAAGTTACAGAAGTGGTCGCGACGACTTCTGAAACAATTGTAGAAGAACCTGAAGAGGAAATAATTGAGGAAGAACTACCACATTATGGATTCCCGACGATGCACTATTTAGCGCCACCGGAAGAAGAAATCATAGATGAAGAGTGGCTTGCGTCGCAGTCTGCTACGTTAGAAGAAACGCTTTCTCATTTCTCTGTACAAGCTTCTGTTGTTCAAGCTGTGCAAGGTCCTGCAGTCACAATGTTTGAGTTAACGGTAAAGCAGGGGACAAAGGTAAGTAAAATTCGAAATCTTACCGACGACTTAAAATTGGCTTTGGCCGCTAGAGATATTCGTATTCAGGCACCAATTCCAGGTACAAGTATGATTGGTATTGAAATCCCGAATCGTAAAACACGTGCTGTTCGAATTTCAGAGGTTATTGATAGTGATCCGTTTATGAATTCAGACTCACCTCTAGAGGCAGTACTCGGACTGAGCTTGACAGGGGAGCCGCAAACGATTGATCTACGGAAGATGCCACACGGAATGATAGCGGGTGCAACAGGTTCCGGTAAATCCGTCTGTATCAACTCTATACTAATCAGTTTGCTGTATAAAGCTTCGCATCATGATCTGAAACTATTACTCATTGATCCGAAAATGGTAGAACTGGCACCATACAATGGTATTCCTCACTTGTTGAGTCCGGTTATTACAGATGTAAAAGCAGCGACTGGCGCATTGAAATGGGCAGTCAATGAGATGGAAAGACGCTATGAACTGTTTGCGCATTCCGGCGTACGTAATATTGAACGCTATAACGAAATGGTCATGGAATCACGACGTTTCTCTTTAAAGATGCCTTATATCTTAGTAGTGATTGATGAGTTAGCGGATTTAATGATGATGGCGCCTGCAGATGTCGAAGTGTCGATCAGTCGAATCACACAAAAAGCTAGAGCTTGTGGTATTCATTTAATCATTGCGACACAGCGGCCTTCTGTTGATGTCATTACCGGAACGATCAAAGCCAACATTCCGACTCGTATAGCGTTTGCTGTGTCCTCACAAGTGGATTCAAGAACGATTTTGGACTCGGTAGGGGCAGATCGTTTACTTGGTAAAGGAGATATGTTGTATTTAGGCAATGGCCAATCGGCTCCTGTTCGTCTTCAGGGGACATTTGTCACGGATGATGAAATCGAGCGTATAATAGAACATGTTCGTAATGAAGCAGAACCGAATTATTTATTCGGCCAAGATGATTTGCTGGCGGCCGCTGTCCGAGAAGAAGAATCGGACCCGTTATTTGAGCAGGCCTGCAATTTTGTCATCGAGCAGGGGAGTGCATCTACCTCGTCGTTACAGCGCCATTTCAGCATCGGGTATAACCGAGCGGCAAAGTTGATCGACCGAATGGAAGCGAATCAATTTATATCTGAGCAAAGAGGGAGCAAAGCGCGCGACGTCTTTTTGACGGAACAAGCATTTGAAAGCTTCATGAAATAATGAATTCATAGTTCGGATCTAAAGATTTGATCGAGCGCATGATATTCTATAACAAGAAATAATCTTCTGGTCTATTATTAGACGGTTGAAGATAAAAAGTGGGATGAAAGAACTCCCGGGAGGTTTCAATATGACATTGTTACATTTTACTGGTATAAAAGGATCAGGAATGAGTTCCCTTGCCCAGTTGCTACATGACTCTTCTTATAAAGTTCAAGGTTCAGACGTAGAAAAATACTTTTTCACAGAAGATCCCTTACATGAACGAAATATAAAAGTTTTGCCATTTGACGAAAATAATATTCAGCCGGGCATGAAAGTAATTGCGGGAAATGCATTTAAAGATGATCATCCTGAATTACTACGCGCAGAAGAACTAGGGATAGAGGTTATTCGTTATCATGACTTCCTTGGCGACTATATGGAACAATTTACTTCCATCGGGGTTACGGGAACGCATGGTAAAACATCTACAACGGGCTTGCTTGCGCATGTATTGGGTGGCTTTGCGCCAACCTCTTACTTAATTGGAGACGGTACAGGTAAAGGTGTCGAGAATGCGGAGAACTTTGTATTTGAAGCATGTGAATATAAACGTCACTTTTTGGCATACCATCCAGACTATGCTATCATGACGAATATTGATTTCGATCATCCGGATTACTTCACAAGTTTGGATGATATTCTAGACGCTTTCGGACAGATGGCGAGTCAAGTGAAGAAGGCGTTAATCGCTTGCGGTGATGACGATAATCTTCAGAAACTCCAATGTCAGGTTCCAATTGTCTATTATGGCTTGGATTCATCCAATGATTTCTACGCAGCGAATATTGAAAAAGATCAAAATGGCTGCTCGTTTGATGTGTTCATCCGAAATGAATTTTATTATCGTTTCACAATTATGTTGACAGGCGACCATGCTATTCGAAATGCTTTAAGTGTTATTACACTATGTCATTATGAAAATATTCCAGCTGAAATTGTAAATGAACGTTTTGCGACGTTTACGGGCGTGAAAAGACGATTTACTATCATGGAATTAGATGGCCGTGTCATCGTCGACGACTATGCACATCATCCTACTGAAATCCGCGCGACATTGGATTCAGCACGTCAAAAATATCCGAACCGTGAAATAATTGCGGTATTCCAACCGCATACATTTAGCAGAACAGCTGCGTTGCTAAATCAATTTGCAGATAGTCTTTCTGAAGCAGATCATGTGTATTTATGTGATATATTCGGATCGGCAAGAGAGCAATCAGGAAATTTAACGATTCATGATTTAATTGATAAAATTCCTAATTCCCAACATTTGAAAATAGAAGATATGTCAGATTTAGAAGCACATCAAAATTCTGTAATCTTATTTATGGGAGCTGGAGATATCCAGTTATATTTAAAACAATTTAAGTCTGATATCACGAAAGAAGAAACAGCCTAATCTTTATGAGAGGGCTGTTTCTCATTTTCTTTAAAATTTATTCGTTTCGATAAAGGATATCAACTAGTTATGTCGAACAGGAATATAGGACGAAAAGTTTAGAAACTCTGAAAGAAGGGTAAAGTTTTCGTAAGAATATGCACTAGGAGGATTACGTAAGTGATCAATTTACTTTACGTTGCAGCAGTGATTGCTGCAATCGCATTTCTTATTCTTTGTGTAAGTCTAGCGATGACGCTGGGGTCGTTAAAGACATCATTACAAAGTGTCTCGCATACAGTAGATGGCTTATCAAAGCAATTAGAAGGAGTGACTACAGAGAGTACGCAGCTTCTTCAAAAAACCAATCAGCTGGCCGAAGATTTACAAGGAAAAGCGGACAAGCTGAACACTGTGGTGGAGGCAGTAAAAGGAGTAGGTGACTCAGTGAACACGCTCAATCAGTCCGTTCACCGGATTTCCAGCTCAGTAACTACCAAAGCCGAACAAAACAGTGACAAAATCGCGCAAGTAGTACAATGGGGAACTGTTGCAGTTGGTCTATATGATCAGGTAAAGGAACGGCAACCCGAAAAGTCTGCTGGTTGGACAGTGTACAAATCGCGCTCCTAGTACAAGCATTTTCCTTTAAAATGTACAAAAAACAGTTAATTCACAGGAGGAATAAAAAATGACAGAAAACAAACCAAACTATAACGATAACCAAGGTAACTATTCAAATACTTATGGACAGCCACAATACCCAGCAAACTACACATATCGTTCAACAAATGATCTGTATGATGAAGATAGTAGCGGCACAGGTAGTTTCATTGCGGGCGCAATCATTGGTGGAGTAATCGGAGCCGCGACAGCATTATTCTTAGCACCGAAGACGGGCCGTGAAATGCGAGAAGATTTAACTTTGCAAGCTTCACAATTAAAAGATAAGAGTATTGAATTAAGCTCAACGGCAAAAGGTAAAGCGGTGGAGTTATCCAGTGCGGCAAAAGATTACACAGCTGACTTTACGGATACAGCAAAAGAAAAAACTACAGCTTTCACTACAGCTGCAAGAGAGAAGACTTCTGAGCTATCTCATAACTTACAAGAGCAATCAGGACAGCTAGTAGATAAAGTGAAATCTGCTACATCAAAAGCTAGCATTCCAATGGATGATGGTACGGTATCATCTGAAGGGGAAGAAGCAACTGATTATAAAAGTGCAAAAGAAAACAATGAAAAATCTGGAGAACTTTCAAAAGTAAAAGATGCTTCAAACAAAACTGAAGATCAAGTTAAAGCTGTCAAATCGTCAAACCAAAACAAAGACAACAAAACTCCTAAAGCAGATACTTCTGCTAAAAAGGATACTAATCAGTCTAAAGCAAACAACTCATCTTCAAACAACAACAAAGTCCATTCTAAATAATAGCGAAAACCTTCCTTCACGGGAAGGTTTTTCTATGCGTACCCTTAGATAAAAGAGTCATAGGAAAAAGCTACGCTGTGCGGTTTTTCTGCACAGCGTAGCTTTTATTCGAATATAATTTCTAGTTGATCTCCACCGAATATTATTTCATTGAAGCGAATGGAATCACCATTACGCAATAATCGATAGTTGGCAGTAGAGTGAGAGGGTAATGAAAAATCAGTGAATGAAAAAATATCACTGAATAGTATAGGAGAGCTGGGTAAGGACTTGAACTCCACCTTGTCGTTAGATTGTACTTGGTAGTCAAGACTCGCCAGTTGTCCGTTTACATAAGTAGCAGTTCGTTGTTTTGTAATCACCACAGGTTCTTCATTGAATGTAACATCGGCACGTTCTTCTAGAATGATATCCAAATCCTTCGCTATTTCTTTCAATGAAAGAAAAGAAGGCTGATACGTCTCTATGATATCGTTTGCGTGAATCTGATAATCGTCTGAGACTTCTTGTCCGTTTACGGTATAAATGGTCTCACGCTTCCTCAGACGGTGGGGAGTTCCGTTCCATGTAATTGTGAACGGCTCTGTCCACGGACTTACAGGAGACGTGATTACATCTTGTATTCTATTCGCTGGATTCACTGTCAGTTCATCCCGATCAGCAATCTTAGTATCCATTGTAACGGGCTTTCCATTCAGCAAAATTTGACCTGTAATCTTCTGAGTTACCCCGTCCAGCTGATAATGAATGGATTCAGGCGCCTCTACCAAGTCTCTGACTGTCGCTGAGGCGTCTGTGCCGTCTTTACCGAACAATAGCTCAATGCTATCTAGATTGCCAACACGATCCTTAGTGCCGGCTTCAGTGCCGTTTAACAAGATGGTCGTAGAAGAGCCGTGCTCGCCAGGAAGTGTTCTCCACTGTCCATTTACTTTTACAGTTAGTGCAAGTCCAGGTCTACCATATAATTGACGAGCGGTAATGCGAGCCGCCAGCAATGTATCGCCTACTGTAAGCTCTTTTAGCTCGAACAATCGAATGGATTGGTCGTTGACTGTTAAAGAAATGTAATGAATCGGAGCTCTTTGCGCTGCGATCGCAATCCCGATCGGTGTAACGAGTGCAGGAGAGGCTTCAATCTGATCAGAGAATGTGACCCCTGAAAGCGCATCGAGACTTCGAATAGCTACCCGGTTTTCAGGAAGATCTAGTTGCGTACTCACTTCTTTTGTCAGAGTAGGAGTTAATCCTCCACCTCCAACAATCATCACGGCTTGTGGAGGTGAGTTATGATTCAATCGTTTGATTTCATTCGCAATGGACAACGCGAGATGTTTCACTGACGGTCTGATGACATCAATCACTTCTTCTGAAGGTATTTCTTGTCTAAATCCTAAAATGTCATGAACTGTCAAGACATCGTGTTCAAGGATTTGTCGTTTCATTTGTTCAGCTAAAGGAAAGTCAAGCAAATAGTGTGTACTTAGTGCTTCGGTCATTTCGTCTCCTGCAACAGGTACCATTCCATAAGCTGTCACGGTATTTTCCCTGACAATGGCAATATCTGACGTGCCAGCCCCGATATCGACTAATGCGATATTCAATCTTCTCATGGAAGGGGGAACGAGCACATGAATAGCAGCGATCGGCTCAAGTGTTAAAGCTTCCATTTCCAAATCGGCACGCTTTAACGCGGCGAGTAAGGATTCCACAACTACTCGTGGCAAGAATGTGGCAATGACTTCTACGGTCGCTGATTTCCCAGTTTGATCTATAAGGCTACCAATCTTTTCATCTTGCAATTTATAATATAAGACAGAATAACCAACGCAGTAATAATGATCATCCTCTTGCGATTGATGAGCGGATAGTAATTTTTCTTGTGCATGTTGGACAGCTGATAATTCCAATCGGTTAATATCTTCTTTTGAAATTAAAGTACGATCTGAAATATCCACCGTTACAGTTCCTTCTGCTGTTTTCAATGAACGACCAGCTGCTGCAACACTGACACGTTTCAGGGGACCGTGAATTTGCTCTAATTCTTCTTTAATTTCTTGAATAATGGATGCGACGCTTAAAATATTATGTATTTGCCCATCAATCATCGATCGCTCTTTATGTTCTTTTGAAATCAAGTCTACAATATGGAATGAATCATTCTGTTCTTCCAGTATAATGCCCACAACCGAGCGAGTCCCGATATCAAGAGCGAATAACTTAGTAACCAGGATTTCCAACCTCTTTTCAAGTTTTTTTCTATGCGAAAATAGTGAATATTTATTTATTCGATGAAATTGCGTGACTTTTCTAAGAGTATTCATTATACTAGGTCTATTATATAAAAATGTACCATAGATTCCGGTGTTAGAAAAGGAAGATATGTACGGGGAGGAGACAGGTATTATGAGCAAGCAAGATTTAGGTGAGTTGAGAGGTACTATTGATCAGTTGAACTTAGATATCCTTAAGTTGATCAATGAACGTACAGGCGTTATCCAAGAAATTGGTAAGTTAAAAGAAAAGCAAGGTGTTAATAGATATGATCCGGTTCGCGAACGCGAGATGCTCAACGTCTTGAAGAAGGTAAACCATGGTCCTTTACCAGACGGTATCCTTGAACAGGTATTTAAATCTATTTTCATGTCAGCACTTGAAGTACAACAAGATGAGCAGAAGAATGCATTGCTCGTATCCCGTACTAAAAAGCCTGAAGACACGATTGTTGACGTAAACGGCCATAAAATCGGAGATGGACATCCTTCTTTCGTATTTGGACCTTGTGCAGTAGAATCTTACGAACAGGTGTTGGCAGTAGCAAAGTCAATCAAAGCAAAAGGATTAACGATGATTCGTGGAGGAGCTTACAAGCCGCGTACATCTCCATATGATTTCCAAGGTTTAGGCCTGGAAGGTTTAAAAATTCTCAAGCGAGTTGCAGATGAAACTGGACTTTCTATCGTCACAGAAATCATTACACCATCACACTTGGAGGAAGCACTCGAATACATCGATGTGATCCAAATCGGTGCACGTAACATGCAGAACTTTGAATTGCTGAAAGAAGCTGGAATGGTCAATAAGCCAGTACTTCTAAAGCGTGGAATGTCTGCAACGATTTCTGAGTTCGTCAATGCAGCTGAATATATTATATCTAAAGGTAATACGGAGATTATGCTATGTGAGCGAGGAATTCGTACATATGAGACGGCAACTCGAAACACGCTGGACATCTCTGCTGTTCCCATCTTGAAGCAAGAAACGCACTTACCGGTATTCGTGGATGTTACACACTCCACTGGCCGTAAAGATTTATTGCTTCCGACAGCGAAAGCAGCAATTGCAGTAGGAGCAGACGGCGTTATGGCAGAGGTTCATCCTGACCCAGCCGTAGCATTATCGGATTCAGCGCAGCAAATGGATATTGAGCAGTTTGACAAGTTCTATGAAGAGATTACTCGCTTCATGAACACACACCAAACGATCTAAAACATCCAACACCGATCCTTTATTAGTAAAGGTCGGTGTTTTTCTGTATAGAATGACAGAATTCTGCACAGAAAAACACAAAAGTCCAGTAGAACACGGTATACTAGTAAAGAATAAAGACAGGAGGAGCAAAAATGGCGATCACTATTTACGATGTAGCAAGAGAAGCGAACGTATCGATGGCAACGGTTTCACGTGTAGTGAACGGCAATCAAAACGTGAAGCCGGCGACTCGCAAAAAAGTATTGGACTGTATTGAACGATTGGGATACCGGCCAAACGCCGTCGCTCGTGGATTGGCCAGCAAGCGTACTACGACGATCGGAGTAATTGTCCCTGATATGTCCAAGAGTTACTACGCAGAGCTATCCAGAGGGATTGCAGACGTTGCCACGATGTATGAGTACAATATCATCATCTCCAACTCGGACAAGAGTACATCTCGAGAAGTTGAGTTGTTTGAAGATCATTTAGGTAAGCAAGTAGACGGACTGATCTTCATGAGTGATTCTATTTCACCTGAAGTACGTAAAGAAATGAAAACAGCGAATGTTCCAATCGTCTTGGCAGGGACGTTGGATTTTGAAACCAATTTACCCTCTGTCAATATTGATCATGAACAGGCCGCATATGAAGTAACAAAGAAGTTGATCGACAATGGCCACAAGCGTATTGCGTTTGTTTCGGGACCGTTTACACGGGACATTAATCGTGTGTGCAAGCGTGTTGGGTATATTCGAGCGTTGGAAGAAGCGGGGATGATGATTGATGAGTCATTGATCGTGGAAACTGACAATACGTATGACGATGCGTACGAAAGTTGGAATGTGCTAGGGAAGCTTTCTGATCGACCGACGGCTGTTATGACGAGTAGTGACGAAGTTGCAATTGGTATTATGAATGGTGTGCGGGATGAGGATCTTAGAATTCCTGAGGATTTAGAGATCATTTGTTTCCAACACTCTATTCTTGCGCGTATTGTTCGTCCGCAGTTGACTGCGATTGTCGTGCCATTGTATGACCTGGGTGCCGTATCGATGCGTTTGTTGACGAAGTTGATGAATAAGGAAGAAGTGGAAGAGACCGAGGTTGTGCTACCTTATTATTTGGAAGAGCGGCAGTCGGTTAAGAAGTAAAGTAGGAGTTGTCGCCTGCAACGAAGATGTACTGGTGTTGTGTGCTGAACCTAAAACACTACTATCTTATTTTTGAATAATATAAAGACAAAAAGCAACTTATCTTCGCGATAAGTTGCTTTTTATTAGGATTTACGAATGACGTGCAAAGCTCTCGTTAGCATTTGCTCGTTTTTTTCGTTGATATCATTTTTACGAGGGACTGGTTCGTATAGGTCCACAGGGTCTTCCCACGTCTCAATAAGGGGAACTGGGGATTCGGGTTGCCATTTGTTTAACCAGGCTTCTGGAAGTCGTCCGGTTGGTGTTGGGATGTCTTTCATAGTGAGCCATAGGTGCGACCATGCACGTGGTACTACGCGCCAGATATCGTATCCACCACCGCCTATTGCGATCCATTTCCCGTCACAGAATTCTTCTGCGAGTTCTTTTGCTAGTTTCGGAATTTCTTCGTAGATCTTCATTGTGCTATACAGATGCGTGAGTGGATCGAAGTAGTGCGCATCTGCTCCATTTTGGGTTAGAATAACGTCTGGCTTGAAGTGTTCTGCTACTTCACGCAAGGCAGTTTTATAAATATGTAGGAAAGATTCGTCTTCCGTAAATGCATCTACAGGGAAGTTGAATGACGTACCATAACCTGCACCATTTCCTCGTTCTGTCACATTTCCTGTCCCGGGAAACAAGTAGCGACCTGTTTCATGGATGGAGAATGTACAAACATTTGGATCATCGTAAAACGTCCATTGCACGCCGTCACCATGGTGAGCATCGGTATCTACGTATAATACGCGCGCTCCATATTTTTGCTGTAAGTATTTGATAGCTACTGAACTATCGTTATAAATACAAAAGCCAGAAGCTTTCCCTTGGAAGCCGTGATGCAAGCCGCCGCCGAGGTTCAGCGCATATCTTGAACGACCTTCCATTACTTCTTCAATTGCTGTAAGTGTACCGCCCACGAGTAGTGCACTCGCTTCATGCATGCCAGTGAAGAATGGTGTATCTTCCGTACCGATTCCGTAGATACTACCAATATTTTCGCTGACATCCCCTTTACTCGCTTTTTTTACAATTTCGATATACTTTGCGTCATGAGCCAGAAGCAATTCTTCGTCTGTGGCTGTGCGCGGAATGACAATTTCATCAGGCTTGATGGTATTCATTTCATCTAGTAAATCCTTTGTCAAAATGATTCGCTTTTGATTAAAAGGATGGGTATCCGAAAATTCATAGTTTAGTTGGTCAGGAGAAAAGATAAAACTCGCTTGTTTTTTCATACGCCCATCTCCGGTTCGCTTGGCCAAAGAACTTCGAATCCTTGCGATTTCAATCCTTCGATGATCGGGAGAGGGTTCATTCTTTTGATGCGGATCGCTAGAATTTTGTACTCTTCATTATCTTGATAAGGATAAACTAGTACACTGAGCACGTTCGTATTGTGATCATGAAATACTTTAGATGCTTCGTATAAAATACCGGGCGTGTTTGGAACGCGGATTTGAATATGTGAACTTGGCTGATTGGCACCCGTTAATTCAATATAGTTATAGAGTAAATCTGTTTTAGTTAGAATTCCGACTAGCTGATAGTTAGACACGATGGGTAAACAACCAATTTCATACGTATAAAACATTAACGCAGCTTCTTCCGCAAAGTCCCGCGGATGTCCGATTAATAAATCGGTTTTCATAATTTTATCGAGTGTTGTTTCATAAAGTGAAGGTTCCAATCTCTCCGAAATGCTCGAAGGAGAAGCTTCTTTGACGTCACGGTCTGTAACCAGTCCTTCTATCCGCCCATCTTTTACAATCGGGATGTGGCGGATACGTTTCTCCTTCATCAGTTGTACCGCATCTGCAATCGTATGCGTAGAATTAAGCGTAATTACGTCTTTTTTCATAATGTCCTGTATTAGCATGATCATTCCTCACTTTCAGTAATTAACACGATGTTTGAAGCGCACACGATCAAAGCGTTCGATGGATTCTTGATCAACTCTTTTTCCGATTCTCGCCATTAATGCATTGGCAGGGTGGGAGCAAACTTCGGGATCGTCAGTGGAGAAAAATTCCATGCCACCTGCACGCATCATTTTTTCCATCATGTTGCGATAATCCCATACGTTCAAACCAGTTCCTTTTAAATCCCAGTGCCAATAATATTCAGTCGTAATAATAATATAATCTTCCATAGCATCATCCAACATCGATAATTCCAGTAAGGATTTACCGATACGTGCGCCGCGATAAGCAGCAACTACTTCGACGGCGCCTAGTTCTATTAAGTTGGCCAATTCAGCTTCATACCAGCGTTCGAGTGAATCGGGATATAGAAACGTAACATACCCAACAACCATATTATTGATTCTCGCTACATTGATCCGGCCTTCAGGAAACGCAGCGATTTTCACCAATGCTTCTTGTTGTTGTTTAGATGGACGGAATGCTTTCAATCCTTCGTGAAATTCAAACGATGCCAGTCGCTCTGGTGAAACAGGCCCTTCAATCACCAGTTCACCTTCGTCATGCGGAAATGATCTGGAAAAGTAGGTCTTTTTATGTTCCACACAGTTCACCTCTTCCTAATATTTCTATCCGTTGTACGCTCAAGTACTAGCTGTAAGTTCAGCACGTGTTGCTCTCTGTTAAGTATACAATTGATAGGGTGGAAAAGTATATTATTATCATTATAATCACTGAATTGTCGGTAATTATATTTGGAGCCGTACATAATAAGTGGAGAGAGGAAGGAGTCGCAACGAATAAGAGATGACGGTTTTCCATTCGCACTGGCAAAAACCTTTATAGACAAAACAAAACCGGATTACATTATAAAATGGTAATCCGGTTTGTGAGTTATTCTTTTGCTGCAGGAGTCGCATCCGGCTTTGGCTCCGGTGTAACTTCTGGCTTTGTTTCTGGTTTTGGTTCTGGTGTAGCTTCCGGTTTAGTTTCCGGCTTTGATTCAGATTCTGTATCTGGCTTTGCATCGGGCTTCGTTTCTGGAGTTGTCGTTCCTGGTTTTGTTCCAGAATTCATATCTGGTTTCGGCTCTGCTTTTGGTGCAGCATTGGTTACCGTGTTCGAAGGCCCTGATAGTAGGCCAGTAATATCCACTGCACGCACGTAATATGAACCATATCCGACTTTATACGATCTGGAAGCTCCGTCACGAACTGTACCGATTCTGGCACCGTTTTGATAAATGTAATAACCGATTACATCATTTGAAGAGGAGCCAGTCCATGTAAGAACTGAACCATTTTGTCCTGCTGATACGGCTGCAGGTGGCACATTGTCTGCAGGGAAGGTTGATCCTGCGACACTGTTTGAATAAGCACCACGACCTGCAAGTAGTTTGGAAGCATCTCCGCCCAAACGTCCGAGCATGCGCTTGCCATATTCAGTAGTTACGCCAATTCCTCCTGATGTGACAAATTCACGTGGAGTAGAAGCTAACGCCTGATAGAGTTTACCATTCACTCGAACGGCCGAAGACGAAACTATACTGTCATCCACTTTTGTCGGCACCATCTTTTTCGAATTAAATAAATCCGATCGGACGAGTCCAGCTGCTGAACAAGCTTTGGAAGGAGCAAGTCCCGAAATGCCACAGAATGAACGTGTGACGACGCCGTTAGGGCGCTTAAAGGTATCTCTTGCTTTAATCGTTTCTGGTATCACGGTATTGGCAGTATTCATCAATTGTCCGTACAATCTTGCTGTCCGTTCTGATGGATGCATTTGACCACTGTTGTAGCCGTGGTATAACGGGGTATTTCTGTTTTTATAACCCATCCAAACACCAAGCGATACATTTGGATTATAGCCGACTAGCCAAGCGTCTCCGTAATTCTGGGATGTTCCCGTCTTAGCAGCTAAATCCGGACGGAAATTCATCAAGCCAGGCAATCTTGCAGCCGTACCGTTCCCTTTTAATACATCACGCATCATATCTGTGATGATATAAGAAGTTTCCGGGCTGAACACTTCGACTGGTTCCGCTTTGTGTTCAAATACTATATTACCTTTCATGTCTTCAATTCGTTCAATCATATACGATTCGATGAATTGACCACCATTGGCAAATGTAGCGAAAGCATTTGTGTTTTCTTCAACAGTGACATCCATCGTACCTAATGATGCAGAAAGACCGCTGCCTGCCTGATCCGTAGCATTTGTAAATTTCATTTTCTTAAGGAAATCAATTGGATTTCTATCTATAATCTGGTCATATAGACGTATAGTAGATAAGTTTTGTGAACGAGCCAGGGATTCACGGGCTGGCAATACACCAAGCTCACGGTCGAAATAGTTGCCAGGTGCGTAGTTGCCTCGTCTAAATTTTACATCGACTAGCGGACTACCCGCACCAATTACACCATATTCAATGGCAGGTGCGTAAACCAATAATGGTTTCATGGAAGATCCATTTTGTCGGTAAGCTTGAGTAGAGTGATTCAATGCTTCGAGTTCGTAATCACGTCCACCGACGAATGAAAGTACTTTCCCCGTATGGTTCTCGATCATAGAAGCACCGACTTGAACAGGATTTTCTTTAGTAATCGTTTTGCCTGATTCTTCATCTACTGTTTCAGACGTATACGTATAGCCGTAGTATCGGAAGCTATCAGCCACTTCATTCATTTTGTCATACAGCTCTTTATTGATAGTAGAGTAGATCCGATAGCCGTCTGTTCGCATCGAGCGATCCGCCATAATTTCATACTTTTCCTTGATCTTGGAATCTCCCTCAAAACGGTCCGCGTCAATGCCATCTTTTTCAGCCAATACTTTAGCTAAAATGTCGATTGTGCGATTTTGGATTTCCTGTGTGACATACGGATAACGTTCCGTTGCACGGCGTGAAGGTTGTCTAAAGTCTTTCGTTACATCGTAAGCTTTTGCTTCCTTCCATTCTGCATCCGTTATATACCCTGCATCACGCATCCTGAACAATACCGTTTTCATTCGGTTGACACCATGCATAAGTTTTTCCCGTTCTTTAATACCTTGGTTTTTACTGTAGAATGGCGTGTATGTATAAGGAGCTTGTGGAATACCCGCAATATACGCAGCTTGCGGTAAACTTAACTCAGCGGCTTTAATGCCGAAGATTCCACGTGCGGCTGTTTCAATGCCGGCAATATTTTGTCCCGAAACATCACGACCATAAGGAATGATGTTCAAGTACGCTTCTAGTATTTCGTCCTTCGTCATGAAATGTTCTAAGCGCATAGCCAACAAGATTTCTTTAGCTTTACGTTCATATGAAACTTCATTCGTCAAAATTTGGTTTTTCACTAATTGCTGAGTGAGTGTCGATCCACCTGTTTGACTGTCTGAGTTCGTAACGTCTTGGAATACGCCGCGGAATATCGCTTTAGGCACGATACCTTTGTGTTCTTCAAAGTACTCATCTTCAGTAGCCAGAACAGCGTCCAATGCATACTGTGAAACTTTATCTAGCGTAATTTGTCGGCGCTCGATGTCCGAGTTAATCTTGCCTAGATAAACACTGTCTGCAAAGTACATTTCAGATGTTTCTTCATAATTAAACACTTGATCCCGAAGTTCTTCCTTAGTACGTAACGGTTCTTTCGCAACGAGAGAAGCGAAATATCCTGCACCAACTGAACTCGCAAATACGGCCCCAATGACGGCGAAGATCATGAGTAAAATAAACAAGTTCCAAAGTACGCCGGTTCCGATGCGAAGTTTTTTGGCCCAAGGCTCTTTTTTCGCTTGTTCAAACTTATCTTCAAGTTGCTTAATTCTATTATTCTTTTCGTTATTCAAAGTTTTCTCCCCCCAAAAATCTTTCTCATTATATCACAGATTCAAAAGGAAATATGCAATAATTGTTGACTTTCATTGGAAGTTGGGTAAAATTGAACTCATACGAAATTACATGTCGAAAAAACCGAAGTAGTGGTAGTGAGTTCCGTTTTAGAGAGACAGCGGTTGGTGGAAGCTGTTCGGTGCACTATACATGAATTACAGTTTTGGAGTGTACGTTTTGCGCAACGTTACCCGCGCCTCAAAGCCGGAGAGTATCTACTCTCAAGCCGGGTGGTACCGCGTTATGAATTACTCAACTAACGTCCCTGCATGATCATTTACTGATCGTGTGGGGACTTTTTATGTTGAAAATAGGAGGAAATAGAACATGTCGAATGAATTAATGGATGATTTACGTTGGAGAGGTTTGCTATACCAGCAGACGAATGAAGAAGGTCTTGAGAAGCTTCTAACAGACGAGAAGATTTCTCTTTACTGTGGGGTAGACCCGACAGCAGATAGTATGCACATCGGTCATATCGTACCATTGCTGACACTGCGTCGCTTCCAGTTACACGGACACCAGCCGATTCTATTGATCGGTGGCGCTACAGGGATGATCGGGGATCCATCAGGACGCTCTGAAGAACGCCAATTGCAAACGACGGATCAAGTAGACGATAATGTTCGTGGAATTAAAAAACAACTAGAAATGATCTTTGATTTCCAAACAGAAAATGGCGCAAAACTTGTTAATAATAATGACTGGATCGGTTCCATGTCATTGATCGAATTCTTGCGTGACTACGGTAAATTGCTAAGCGTCAATTACATGCTAGCAAAAGATAATGTTGCGTCTCGTTTAGATCAAGGGATTTCCTTCACGGAATTCTCGTACATGTTGATGCAAGGTGCGGACTTCAACCACTTATATGATCACCATAATTGCCGCGTGCAAATCGGTGGATCAGATCAGTGGGGGAATATCACGACAGGTCTAGAAGTCATCCGTAAAATGCATGATGAAGAAGTACAAGCATACGGATTTACGATTCCATTAGTAACAAAAGCAGATGGCACGAAGTTCGGTAAATCTGCTGGCGGCGCGGTATGGCTCGATGCAAAGAAAACTTCTCCATATGAGTTTTACCAATTCTGGATCAACGCAGCAGACGCGGACGTTGTGAAATACTTAAAAATCTTCACATTCCTAAGTCGTGAAGAAATCGAAGCCCTTGAAATCTCCGTACAAGAAGAGCCACATTTACGTAAGGCACAAAAGACGTTGGCAGAAGAAATGACGCGCTTAGTTCACGGTCAAGACTCACTTGATCAAGCACTACGTATTTCTGCAGCACTATTTAGCGGTGATTTAAAAGCATTGACTGCTGCCGAAATGAAAGATGCGTTTAAAGATGTACCGACTGTAGAAATGGAAAAAGCGGATCAAAACATCGTCGATTTCATCGTGCAAGCGGGTGTATCTCCATCGAAACGCCAGGCACGTGAAGACGTAACAAACGGTGCGATTTCCTTTAATGGCGAGCGTATTACAGATACAGCCTTCACAGTAGGGGCGGAGCAACGTTTGGAGGACGCATTCATCATTGTGAGACGTGGGAAAAAGAAATATAGTATGGTGAAGTTTGTTTAACTGGGAGATCATGAATTGAAAAAAGAGTATATGATGTACGCGATGACGTTAGGTTTAATAGGCGACGCGATTAATGAAATGATCGATGCGGTGGAAGAGAATAGCCCAGAAGGTGTTAAACGCACCGCAAAGCTATTTTCTAGGGTAGCGACCACCATGAAAGAAGAAACACCTCCTGACATTTTCGCGATTGAGCATCAAGAATTGGTCAAAGCTTTTACACTGTGGAACGTAGCGAATAAGCAAGCGACCGCTATGCGATCCGAAAATATCGTTGAAGCTGCATCAGCCGCTTTAAATAAGCATGAAGGTTTTTTGGTCAGTATTATGGACCGAATTTATGATAAGTTGCGCAATTAATATTGGATGAAAGGGCATCTCTTCGGAGGTGTCTTTTTTGCGTTAGAAATAAAAACTATTATGGATAGCAGGAATCATAAAAAGTGCCTATGCAAAACAGTCATATTCGCTTGAACGAACGGAGAAGTTTGATACATAAGCACTGTAAAATAATACGTTTTTATTTAGTTAACAACTTTTTGATTATGCGAATATCTGTGTCGTGGTCGTTTAGTAAGCGCTGAGTCTTACGCATATCATCTGATTTTACTTTGTTGAATAAAATCTGTTCAGAGAACGTATCGATTTTCTGGCTATTGGCAACAGACCTTACAACTTGTTCGGAAATAGCTTGCTTCATAGATATTTGTTCTTCTTTGATTATGGAAATATTGGTCTTAAGAGAAGAAATATCTTGCTCCATATTGCTTACTTTGTCTACCAAGAGTTCAAGAAGTTCACGATCTGTCATGGAAATCCTCCTTTTGTTTTATACCTACATTTTTACAAAAGATGCATACTTGAGATGTAATTACTTTACATTTGTTTTGTATCATATCATAGTTCACATGACTTGTACAGAACATATATTCGTAATCAATAGCGTTCTAAAGAAATTGTTTGCGTAATGACAATCCTGAACGTTCAAGATAATCTGAAAACATAGCGCTAACATCCTCAACATAAAAGGGTTTTCCTTCTCTATGTCGAATACTGTAGATAGAGGGAAGTGAGAAGTTTGAAAAAGTACAGAGTACATTACCACTTTGCAGGCGCTGAAAGTATTGTAAGAATCATTGAAGCGGCAGATCCAGAAGATGCTTTAGGGATAGCAACAAATTCCCGAAGCAATGATATTGTTTTTACTGATAGTAAAGGGACGTTATATTGTTTCTTTTATAGAGACGTGAAATATGTTTCAATTGCGGAAGATAGATCGTAAACAGCAGAAATGTTATTTTTTGCTAAATAATAATTCGGAGCGTCCTTTAGAGGGACGTTCTTTTTATTTGTTCTATTAACGCCTCACAAAGAAGGATTGCCTCTTCACGTTACATAATAAAAAATACATGTAAATATAGTTTTTTGGCACGTTTCAAAATGGTACAACGGACGTATCATCTAGAAACGAAGGAGCGTACCAATGTGAAACGACACACCGTATCATATTGGTACGGCCTATAACCAAAGAACTTAAGAATTAAAGAATTAAAGAATTAAAGAATTAAAGAATAAAGATATTGTCGAGAAGCATCTCGACGTCTAATATTTCGTAGTTCATTTTTTACTGAGAAAAAATTTGCACACCTAGTATCCTTTTTGCTTCTCAGCTCTATATAGTGTGCAAAGCTAACCTGGTGGTATTTTGTAACTTGAAGCCAAAAACTACGTCTACGTTCAAAAGGAGTGGAGAATTATGAGAAAACGAATGCTACTACTTCCCATTTTATTGTCGCTGACAGCTTGCTCTTTCAATCCATCTTCGCAGAACACGATTATTGACTGGGTAGATTTTGTGAAATGGAATGATACGACGTATGGAGCGAACTATGAAATAAATGAGCTTGAAAAAGATTGGGAAACTGCTGGAGAAGTAGGAGAAGTGCAGTATATGTTGGATGGTCACGCGGATGCCAATCATCAGTCTAAAAATGGAGATGCTGCTTACTTGTCAAAAGGGACGAAATTATTCGCAATGAAGGGGTATGATCCTGCATTTCGAATTATAGCGGACGGTAAAGTATACGAAGTAACTGAATCGGATACTGCTGAGACGGTTGGGGATTTTTTAGATATTAAAGGGAGAGTACAGCGGGTTATTTTACAAAGTGAGCAAGATTTATCGTTCATTGGGGAGTTTACGGATGAGCATGCGGAGCAACTGATTGAAGAGTTGCTGGTAATGTCGTATGAACCAGATAGGCGTGCGTTGGAAGGCAAGCGAGTGTTTTTCGGAATTGAGTTAGTAGATGGGACTATGACGCGATCAGTTTATTGGCCGGAGACGGGTTATGTTCATTATGGTGGGGTGGCTTCTCAAGAGATTAAAGACGTATTTGAGGTTGAGATGGATAAGTATGATTACTGAAGAAAATTGATAAATATAAAATAGGGTGAAGAGCAATCACGAGTGTTTAAACAAGTTATGAAAGTTTGGTGTGCAGGTACTCTAAATAAATAGATAACATCTTATTCAAAGGAGATATTACTGAAAAAGGGAATTAAGATACAATTGCATATACTGCACCGAAAAAAACCCTACAAAGTAAGGTGTATTTTCATGAGAAAAAGAGCCATTCAAGGCTCTAGTGATATTCTTTAGATTTCTTTAGACACTCTTCAAAATGCAATACGATATCGTTAAAGGAAAACTCGTTTTCTTCAATGGTGTATACAATGATGTTTGCATCGCTATCGTATCTCTTATTGAAAACCGGCTTTACATGGTTATTCTGGATTAAAGCCTTAGCAAGTTCGACTGCCAATCTTTTATTACCATCCAAATAAAACACCTCCTAAGTGATTATATTTGAATGAATAGGAGAATATGAAAGTCGTACGATCGTTGGAGGTACGACAGAATCATATGAGTCGGAACCTGATACATTTATTATTCATTGAGTTTTTTGAACAAAGCTATTAGGTAGTCTTCATCTTGGTCTTGAATAAATAGAATCTTATTGTCAAATTTTAAGATTTGATCAGAAACTTCTTGATAAAATGATTCTAGTTGTTTAAAACGCTTTGTTTGCTTTACGAAGAAATAAGAAGTGGCTAATGCTCCACCAATGTAAGGAATTAGCTGTTGGATTGATTCAACTGTGACCTCTAACTTTTCCGTCCGGTAAGTGTATCAGTCATGACTTCATCTCGCTTCCTGAAGACATTGTTGCGTATAAGTAATGTTTAGTAATAGGTAAAGAATGAAAGGTTTTAAGAACACAATGGTTTCTAGGCTAAATAAGGTTTATAGTTAATAAAACCCCGCCAACCGAGATAAATATCTCAGTCAACGGGGTTTCCTTGTTATTAACGAGAGTAGAATTCAACGATCAATGCTTCGTTGATTTCAGCAGCTAACTCGCCGCGCTCTGGAAGGCGTACGAATGTACCTTTTTTCGTATCTTTATCGAAAGTTACGAAGTCTGGAACGAAGTTGTTCACTTCTAGTGCTTCTTCGATAGCAGTCAAGTTTTGAGATTTCTCACGAAGAGAGATTTCAGAACCTGGCTTAACTGCGAATGAAGGGATGTCAACGCGCTTGCCGTCTACCAAGATGTGACCGTGGTTGACTAGCTGACGAGCTGCACGGCGAGTGCGTGCAAGACCCATGCGGTAAACAACGCTATCTAGGCGAGCTTCAAGAAGGATCATGAAGTTTTCACCGTGAATACCTTGCATTTTACCAGCTTTGTTGAAAAGTGTGCGGAATTGACGTTCGTTTACTCCGTACATAAAGCGTAGTTTTTGTTTTTCTTGTAATTGCATTCCGTATTCGGAAAGTTTTTTACGTTGGTTTGGACCGTGTTGTCCTGGTGCGTATGGACGCTTTTCAATTTCCTTACCAGTGCCTGTTAGTGAGATACCTAAACGGCGTGACAGTTTCCAAGATGGACCTGTATATCGAGCCATGAGAGACTCCTCCTCTGTTGGTTTTATTTTGTTGTAAAATAAGACCAGATATGTTCAATCCATCTGCCATTCTATAATCTTGCAACTTCGCCCCTGCAGCCTCGAGGTTACGTGGTGCACCTTGAAAAAAGGAATAGACTGGACAAAATAGAACACATAACTGCTGCGAATATTTTACACAAAGCATAGCATACCAATTTATTGACTATTGGTCAAGCATTTCATTTTTAGAAGTTGAATTAAGAGAATGTACTTCAGTTTTTTTAAACGATAATTACTACAACAAGTAGCGGATTGTTGTGGAAGGTGGCAAGTGCAAAGATGTGCTCCTAACACTTCGCTTTTACTCGCAAAAGCCGTTCTTCGTTACGGCTCTTCCACCTGGAACAGAAATCAGCGTTTCTTAACTAGTTACAAATATCTTTATTCAATTTATAATAGATGGAAGTTCATGCTCTTTCGTTTTTCAAACAATCGATGTACACTGTAGTAAAGCGCTTTCATTAAGACATGAATACGTTATAACAAGGAGGAATCAGCATGAAGAAGAATAACAACTGGCACAAAGAGACGGCGATGATTCATGAAGGTTACGACGACAAGGATCATCAAGGAAGTCTGGCGGTGCCGCTGTATCAGACCTCAACCTATGTATTTGATTCGGCTGAACAAGGCGAGCGGCGTTTTGCGGGTGAAGAAGCGGGGAATATTTATTCTCGTTTAGGAAATCCGACGGTCGCGGTGCTTGAAGACCGTATTGCTAAAATGGAGGAGGGCGCAGCAGGTCTCGCATTTGCTTCAGGTATGGCAGCGGTCAGTTCGGTGCTCGTTCATTTGACGAAGGCGAATGATCATATAATTTGCTCGCGTGGGATTTATGGTTGCACATTCGGATTCTTAAAAATATTAGAAGAGAAGTATATGATCACGCATGATTTAATTTCTATGAGAACGGAACAAGAGATTGAGAAAGCTGTGAAGCCTGAGACTACATGTATATATGTAGAAACTCCAATTAATCCAACGATGGAGCTGGTTGATCTCGAGGCGGTAGTCAATGTAGCCAAGCGTCATAATTTGAAAGTGGTAGTGGATAATACATTCTGCTCACCTTACATCCAAACACCGTTGACGTTCGGCGTAGATTATGTACTTCATAGCGCGACGAAATACATTAATGGACACGGTGACGTGATCGCAGGGCTGCTCGTAGGTAAAGATGCAGACGAGATGGCGAAGATTCGAGGTACAGTGTTAAAAGATTTCGGTGGTATCATTTCACCGTTTGATGCGTGGCTATTGTTACGCGGCATTAAGACATTGCCTATTCGAATGGATCGACATTCGGCCAATGCCAAGATTATTTTTGACTATTTACAGAAGCACCCGAAAGTAGAAGAAGTATTCTATCCGTTTGACGATCAGCATCCACAGTACGAGATTGCGAAGAAGCAGATGAAAATGGGTGGGGGATTGATTTCATTTACGATTAAAGGTGGAAAAGAAGATGCGCAGAAGTTGCTGAATCATTTATCGCTCATTAAGTTGGCGGTCAGTCTAGGGGACGCGGAGACGCTCATGCAGCACCCCGCGACGATGACACACTCTGCTGTGCCGAAAGAAGATCGCAAGAAGATGGGTGTGTCGGATACGTTACTACGCTTATCTGTAGGTCTCGAGCATATGGATGATATCATGGCAGACTTAGATCAAGCGTTTGAAGCCATTTGAATTGAAAAAAGCGAGCGTCCCATATCGGGGAGCTCGCTTTTTATATAGGATCTTTAATGTTACGTTTGACAACGATTATATGTGTTGATTTATATAGCATGTAGATTCTGATTGGACCTCTTTTGCCGCGGTCGTGTTCTACTGGTTGTTTCCCTTAAGCAACGCAAACCCTACCTACTTTTGCGTCCTTGCGACCCTATAGTCGCGCCAGTGATGAATAAGTGTTCCGAATAAACATCTGCAGAACGCCATTTTTTTATGTCAGATCTGTTATCAATCCCAATCAGTAACTATACACGAATTGAGATTGTTTGTCAAGAAGGCTCTACACTATCAGATTCGCAAAGTTTACAAACTATTGAATAGGGAACTAGTAAATTAGAGCCTGTTGTTGTCTACAGGAAAATTTTTATTGGAGGGATTAGGATGAACGTAGAGATTGTAAACGAATTTCCTCACGAGTTTTTGAAGGAGCAAGCGGAGACATGTATCTCCATTTATCAACCGACCCACCGGTATCGACCTGAAAATCAACAAGACCCGATCAGATTTAAAAATTTATTACAACAAGTGCATGAAGAGTTGTCTAAAAAACGTGCAACGAATGAAGTAAAGAGTTTACTAGCTCCACTTGAGAAACTAGAAGGCGAGCGTCCTTTCTGGGCACATGCAGGAGATGGACTGGCATTGTTTGCGACGAAGGATCGTATCATAGCTTATCATCTGCAACGTCCTGTGCCTGAATTGGCGATTGTGTCAGACAGTTTCCATATTAAACCGCTTATTCGCGTATTCCAATCTGCCGACCGTTATCATCTACTCGGCGTCAATAGACAACAATTCAAACTTTTTGAAGGGAATCGCTATGGTATAGAGGAAGTAGAGATCCCTGAGGAATTGGCGAAAACGAAGGACGAAGCGATTGGTGATCAAGTGACGGAGTCCTATTTAGGTACTGGCAACTCAGGTGGAGCTGCTGGAGCTGCTATGATACATGGACATGGTGGTAAAAAAGATGAAATTGACATTGATATTGAGCGTTATTTCCGATATGTAGATCGAACGGTTGCGGAACATTACTCTAAACCGATGGAACTTCCTTTATATTTAGTCACGCTCTCCGAATATCAGACGCAGTTTAAAGAGTTAAGTCATAATCCACACCTACAAGCGGAAGGAATTAAGTCCGACTTTGAGGCACTTAGCCTGGAGAAACTACGTAAAATGGCTTGGGAATTAGTAGAGCCAACGTACTTACAGAAAACAAAAGACTTAGTGGAGAACTTTGAAAATGCTAAAGCGAATGATCAAGGTTCTGCAAACATCCAAGAAATTGCTAAAGCAGCAAGTGAGGATCGTATTAGACGACTTGTACTGGAAGATGATTATCTGTATCCAGGTAAAATTAATCTAGGCACAGGAGAAATACAGACGAATAACCTGGAGGAATCTGCAGTGGATGACGTCCTGGATGACTTAGCAGAAATCGTCTTTAAAACCGGAGGAGAAGTAGTCGTTCTTCCGAAAGAACGGATGCCTGTTAAAACAGGTGCAGCTGCAATCTTTAGATGGTAAGAAGAAAATCCGGCCAAGAGATTTCTCTTGGCCGGATTTTACTGTTATTTTTCTTGTTCAAGTATTTCTTTAGCTGCAGTCAACGCGGTTTGTACGCGTGGAAATCCAACATACGGAATGAGTTGCATGATGCTCTCAACGATTTCCGTTCTCGTTAAACCGACTGTCAATGCGCGTTTTACATGCGTTTGGATTTGTGTAGTCGCTCCTTGTGTGACAAGCGAAGCGAGTGTTACCAATTGTCTTTGTTTACTGTCGAGTCCTGGCCGTGAATAAATTTCCCCATACGCGAACTCCACTATGTACTTTCGTAAATCAGGTGCCAATCCTTTTAATGCATCGGCTGTCATCATGCGTTCGGCCTCTTCTTCACTCACATATTCCTTAATTTTCTCTAGTCCTGCTTCAATACGTTCTGCTGACAATGAAATAACCCCCTATTTTCTTGCTGTAATATAAAGAAAGTATAGCATATTCTGATTATTGTTTTGATTTTCTGTCAGGAAATTATGAAGTTATTATCAGTTTAAAACATAATAATGGTTCAAAGGATGTGAAATTCGTCATTATTGTTTAAGGAATGCTAAGAGTAGGTATAGATAAATAGGTCAAAAAAACAAGTATTTATGGAGGTAATGAAAAATGGATAAGTTTTTCCTAGAGAATGCAGTACAAGCTAAAAAGAAGATTGAAGAATTGGTAGCACAAGGTTATACACATGATGAGGTGTATGTTTTCGCACATAGTGAAGATCGTGAAGACAAAATTTCAGATGCACTGGATTCAGAGCAAGTAGGTATGGCCGAGATGGGCTTCCTCGATACAATGAAGAACATGTTCACGTCTCGTGGCGATACATTGCGCGCGCAGATGGAGTCAATAGGTCTTTCAAAAGCAGAAGCTGAAGAAGGCGAAAGCGAACTAGATAAAGGTAGACTATTACTAGTCGCGAAAAAATAAGACAGTAAAAAAACCGGTCAGAGGATTCTATTCCTTTGACCGGTTTTATTTTTGCATACATAACGAGTAGGACGCGTCCCCTCTGAAATGTAAATCCCGAGCTGTATCTCTATCACTTACTTTTCTTCATTAGACATTGCCTCGTAATAAGCATCCACCGGTACAAACAACCCGACCTTACCATGCGTCTTGTCATCTAGCGTAGCAAACACAATGCCGATAACCTTGCCTTCTCCATTTATTACAGGACTTCCACTATTCCCTCTATAAACAGGTGCTTTTATCATGACGACAGGAATATCCCAATCTGCTAGCTGTTTGTAGTCAATCGTGTGACCCTTATTTGCTATTCCTGAAAAGCTCAAAGGATTACCGATAAATGTAATTGGCTCATGGTCATAAAATGTCGTTTCTTTCGCTAAAGTCATGTGAGGGAGATTGGTTCCATTCACTTCAAGTACCGCAAGATCGATGTCTGGAAACACTTTCGTGACATCTGCGATAAATCGTTCGCCTTCAGGGAAAGAGACAATCATCGTTTCATTGCCTTCTACTACATGATAATTCGTAATAATGGTGCCTTGTTCATTAATGGAAAAACCTGTACCTTTAGTATGTTCTGTAGCTACGACAACTACCGCTTCTTTATATTCTGCTATTTGTGGATCTGAAGATAACTCTGAAGATGCTTTTAGAAACTCCAAAGCTGGAATGGAGTATATCTGAAAGACAATGGCGAACGTGCTGAGTGCTAGAGTAGTTGCCATGATCCAAAACATCCACTTAGGGAAAGGGCGATAGGTGCGTCGGACATTTTTTTCAGCAGCTGCTTTTTCTAATGCTTCACGTTGTGCTTCGAGTACGAGATCTTGCAGCTCATCATCGTCCAAGTCTTCTTGATACGGATTTTTGTTATCCACTAGTCCCACCTCTTTCTCGTATATAGTTTACCAGATAATGAATGCAAAGGGAGTTAACCGAGTTTAGTGGGAAGATACTATATAATGTATAAATGAATAGTCCGCAAAATTTGTAACAATAGAATACGAAAATAGGAATAACCGTGTGGTAATATCCTAAGATGTGATAAAAAGTTCGTTGTTTTTTAAAAAAGATGTGAATAGAAGACGAAAATGCTTTAAACATGTTACGATATACTATAATATCTAAAGTAGTCACTTTATGCGCGAAGTGTGGGATAGGGGGATCATAGTGAGATGATATACGTCATCATTCCATTAGTTATCATCATTGTTTTAACGGTGATGGCATTTCTGTCTAGGCGAAAGCATATACAAGAAATCAGTGAAATGGAACAAGAAAAATTACAAATTCAAAACGAACCAATATTCGAAGAAATGACGAAAGTGAAGCAGTTGAATATGACTGGCGAAACAGAAGAAATGTTCGAGAGATGGCGCAATAATTGGACAGAAGTAGTAGATGATCGCCTTCATAATGTAGATTTGCTTTTACTGGATGCTGAAGGGCAAGTGGATCGTTTCCGCTTTAAGAAAGCAACGGAAACAGAAAAACAAATCCGCGAAATCTTGAACGAATGTGAAAAAGAGATGCGAACGATCTTGCAGGAACTAAACGAACTGATTGGCAGTGAAGAAAGAAATCGGTTTGAAATTGAAACGGTAAAAGAACACCACCGTGCCGCGCGCAAAAAGATCTTAGCTCATCAGTACGCATTTGGACCGGCAGTGGAGCCTTTAGAAAAAGAGTGGGAATCCTTCAATCCTAGATTTGAAGAGTACGACGCACTTATCGAAAATGGTAACTACTTACAAGCGCGTGAAATTGTGATTGTATTAGGAGCAAAAGAAGAACGCTTTTCGTTTTTACTTGATGAGATCCCTGCATTACTTAATGAGTTGCAGACGAAAATACCTGCTGCTTTGCGAGAATTGCGTAAAGGGATTATCGAAATGGAAGGTCAGGAGTATTACTTAGGACACCTGAAAATGCCTTCACGTTTTGACAAAATCGAACAACAAATTGCGGATCTTCGTCAATTATTAGCACGTTTGGATGTTGAAGAAGTAGCTGCGGAAGTGAATGAAATTCATGATGAAATCGAATCGTTCTACGATGTATTGGAAGAGGAAGTTAGTTCCCGTCATTACGTAGATGAGCATTTGGATCAAATGTTGGATTTATTTGAAGAACTTCAATATGCGATTCCAGATACGATTGAAGAAGTGAAATTCGTTCAACAAAGTTACCGTCTTGATGAGAATGAAGTCATTATTCCACAAATGGCATTGCAAAAGTTGAACGCACTGGCGAAACGAATTGAAATATTCATTGAACGTCAAGATGCGAAAAACTTGGCCTACTCAGCTCAACAAATTGAGTTGCAAGAGCTAGTGGAAGAATTGGATGCAATCTCTGAAGCACATTCCAAGTTCAGTAACCGTATCAAAAATCTTCGAATCGATGAAAATCTTGTGCGCTCACGTATTGTGACTCTTGCACAGCAACTGCAAATTGCGGATCGTAATTTACACCGTGCCAATATCCCGGGTATTCCCGATGATATGGAAGTACAGCTTGAAGAAGCGGACGAACAAATATTCATCGTGAAACAAAGTCTAGAAGAAGTGCCACTTAATATGGCGTTGGTTGAATCATATGTTCAAAAAGCAGATACAGTAGTCACGGATGTTTGTGCGAAAGCTGCAGACATGATTGAAAATGCCTTGCTTGTAGAACGAATCATCCAATACGGTAACCGTTACCGTGCGTCTCATCCGGAAGTTCACGAGAAATTGTTGAAAGCTGAAGAGTCCTTCATGCAATGTCGCTACTTAAGAGCATTGGAAGAAGCAGGTACTGCGGTTGAAGAAGTTGAACCAGGAGCCTTGAAAAAGATTCAAGGTATGATTCAAGTTAAAGTATAACTATATTCCGACAAAGCCACCGGTTTTCCGGTGGCTTTGTTTCGCTCATTCATATAGAAAGGAGAGGATTACATATGTATTTTGATCATAGCGCCACAACTCAGCCAGATGAAAGAGTTCTTCGTACCTTTATGGATGCTTCTGCATCGTATTTTGCAAATCCTGCATCGCTACATGCTGAAGGAAAGCGTACAGAAAAGTTATTAGAACGTGCGCGAACACAAGTACTTGAAACGATCGGACTTGGACTGACAGAAGGAATTTTCACTTCAGGCGGGACAGAATCCAATAATCTTGCCATACTAGGTTATGTCTATGCCAATCAGCATAAAGGTCGTCATCTTCTCACAACAAGCATTGAACATCCTTCTGTATTGAATGTTTTTCGAGAATTAGAAAAGCAGAACTTTATGGTGGATTATTTATCTGTAGATGAAGAAGGAAGAATTTCATTGGATGAGCTTCGAACGAAGTTGCAAAAAGATACGATTTTAGTTAGTATCATGCATGTTAACAATGAAATCGGTACGATACAGCCGATTGAGGAATGTGCGAAAATTATTCATTCATCTTCACGTGCGATGTTCCATTCTGATTGTGTGCAGAGTTTTGGAAAGTTCTCGCTTACTGACTTTACGGATGGTCCTGATCTCGTATCATTATCCGCTCATAAAATTTATGGAATAAAAAATAGTGGATTTTTAGCTTATCGTAAAAATATCCGACTGCAGCCGATTGTCCTTGGTGGCGGACAAGAATATAAATTGCGTAGTGGAACCGTATCGGTGCCACATGCGGCAGCTCTTGCGAAAGCGGCTCGTTTACTCGTAGAAGAAGTGGATATGCAACAGTTCCGACACTGGCGGAAGGATCTGGTGGAGTTCTTCTCAGAAATTGATGAATGCAAAGTATTGGCACCAAACGCGAGCGCGCCGTATATATTATCCGTCGCATTTGCACAGATTACGGGGGAGATTGCGATTAACTTCCTGCAACAGCAAGGATTGATCGTTTCGACTTCTAGTGCATGTTCTTCGAAGAATTCGGATGTTAGCCATGTAATAGAAGCCATTCAAGTTCCGCAAGAGTTTGAAAAAGGCGTCATTAGAATTAGCTTAGGTAAAAATCAAACAATAGAAGAAATCGAACAATTGAAAGTAGCGGTTCGTCAATTAGTCGAGCTGATCAGAAAAGGAGTGGGGAAATGAACTGGAATACCATTTTAATTCGATATGGTGAAATTTCGCTTAAGGGAAAAAATAAGAGTAAATTTATCCGTAAACTGAAAGCGAATATAAAAGCGGCTTTGTCCGATTTAGGAACGGTTACGATGCGTGCAGAACGTGACCGGATGTTCATTTATACAGAAAAACCGGAAGAACTGGATCGTGCAATTGAAATATTGCCGTCGATTTTTGGCATTCAATCATTCAGTCCAATCGTAATTTGTGCACCTACATTAGAAGACATTAAAGAAACATCATTAAAAGTTCTTGGCAAAACGGAGACTGCTGGCAAGACGTTTAAAGTAGACGTCAAACGTGCAGACAAACGTTTCCCGCTCAATACAGGAGAATTGCAACAAGAATTGGGCGGTCATGTATTGAGAGTGTTCCCTGATTTAATCGTCCAAATGAAGAAACCTGAAATTTTATTGTATGTAGAGATCCAGCATGAAGCGGCTTATATCTCTTCACACACATATAAGGGAGCAGGTGGCATGCCAGTTGGCTCGAATGGCCACTCGTTGCTATTGTTGTCAGGAGGAATAGACAGTCCGGTAGCGGGCTATATGATGATGAAACGCGGCGTGTCCTTTGATGCCATTCACTTTGCTAGTCCACCGTTCACGAGCGATTTGGCCATAGAAAAAGTAGAAGACATTGTTAGACAGCTAACAAAATTTGGGGCAGTCATTCGCTTGCATGTGATTCCGTTTACGGAGTTGCAACAAACAATTGTTAAACAAGTTCCAAGCAACTTGTCCATGACCACGACAAGAAGAATGATGATGAAAGTTGCCGAACAAGTACGAAAAGATACGAATTCACTTGGTCTGATCACAGGTGACAGCCTTGGACAAGTAGCAAGTCAGACGCTCGAGAGTATAACGGCAATTAATGAAGTGACGAATACACCGATCTTGCGTCCACTCATTGCAATGGACAAATTAGAGATCATTCAAATCGCTGAAAAAATTGGGACATACGATATTTCCATCCGTCCTTACGACGATTGCTGTACCGTATTCACACCACCGAGTAATAAAACGAAGCCGCAAGTCGAGAAAGTTGCGTACTACGAAAGCTTCCAGGAGTTTGACGACATGGTAGCAGAAGTCGCTAGTCAGCGTGTAACGACCATTCCGAGCAAGCAGACGAAAGAGGACTTCGAAGACTTGTTGTAAAGAAAATATTACCTATTACCTTCCTTGCATGATATTTTGAAAAGTGACCATTCTAATGTCACAAGGAGGTGAACAACATGCCAAACAACAACAGCTCGAACCAATTGTTAGTTCCCGGAGTACAACAGGCTCTTAACCAAATGAAGGAAGAAATTGCTTCTGAATTTGGAGTACAACTTGGACCAGATGCTTCATCGCGTGCCAACGGATCCGTCGGCGGAGAAATTACAAAGCGATTAGTGCGTCAGGCTCAGTCACAAATGAACGGTTATACTAAGTAAATCGTAAGACACGGGATGCCTCAGAAGCCACAGCGCTTCTGGGGTATCTTTTATTGGATTGTTATTAAGTTTAAGGTGTGAGTTCAAGTGCTAAATGGAATAGGATAGGTAAGGCAATGGTAAGTGCGATGGGATTGAAGCGTCCCCTCCGAAGCGCAAATCCCTCACCCCAACACCACTACTTGCCTTTTCATTTATTCCACCTAGCATACCGAAATTCACAGTATACTATACATATCCGAACAGTATAATGGAAAAAAGTATATAAAGTTTTGAAATTTCACCATTCTATTTGTATACTTGTAGTAGTACATAAAAGGGGGAATGGAAATGAACCGAGAAGAACTACTTGCGCCAGCACGCTACAATATTGTTTCGGAATTCGAAAAATATGCAACGGGTGATGGCAGAAAAGCATTAATTTATGTAGATGCGCAAAATCAGGAACAACAAGTAACGTACGACGAACTTATCCAAGCAGCTAACCGAACAGCAAACGTTCTGACGTCGACTGGCTTGAAAAAAGGTGATGTAGTGCTTGTGATGGTGCCGCGTATGATTGAAGCGTATGTGACATACATTGGTGCACTAAAGGCAGGACTTGTTGTAATCCCTAGTTCTGAAATGCTACGTTCCTCCGAAATTGAGTATCGCATTGAACATAGTAACGCAAAAGCGATCATTGCATTTGATGCTTTCACCGATCAACTTGAACATGTAGAAAATCTAGATAAAGTAACAGTTTATATTATCGGAGAAGCAAAAGAAGGGGAAATATCCCTGACTGCGCAAGAAAAAAGTGCTTCTTCAGAGTTTACCGCTTGTGATACGGCTAGTGATGATATGGCGTTTCTATCGTATACGTCTGGTACGACTGGCAAGCCTAAAGGTGTAGTCCATACACACGGTTGGGGATACGCCCACTTGCGAACAACTGCACCGAACTGGTTGGGTATTGAAGAACATGATATTGTGTGGGCTACAGCGGCACCAGGATGGCAAAAGTGGATTTGGACACCGTTCTTATCGGTTCTAGGAAGCGGTGCGGTAGGTTTTGTCTACGGCGGCAAATTTGACGTGAACAGATACTTACAGTTTCTAGATGAATACCAAGTCAATGTTCTTTGTTGTACGCCGACTGAATACCGATTTATTGCAAAAGCTGAGGATTTAGATGAGTTTTCATTAGCCTCCCTGAAAAGTGCTGTCTCTGCAGGAGAGCCATTAAATCGTGGAATCATTGATATTTTCGAAAAACGGTTCTCGCTATCTGTTCGTGATGGATATGGACAAACAGAGAACACGTTACTTGTCGGTACAATGATTGGTATGGAGCCGCGCCCTGGATCGATGGGTAAACCTACACCAGGAAATATTGTCGATATCATTAATGATGAAGGTAAACCGGCAAGCGTAGGTGAAGTTGGCGATATTGCTGTTCATAAATCAACGCCAGCGCTATTTCATGAGTATTTAAATGATCCTGAACGCACGAAGATGCAGTTTAGAGGGGATTATTATATTACTGGTGACCGTGCTAAAAAAGATGAGGATGGGTATTTCTGGTTTGAAGGCCGAGGCGATGATATTATTGTGAGCTCGGGTTATACGATCGGACCATTCGAAGTGGAAGATGCGTTGATCAAGCATCCGGCAGTTCGTGAGTGCGCAGTAGTAGCAAGCCCTGATCCTGAACGCGGAAATATTGTGAAGGCATTTGTCGTCTTACGTAATGATACGACAGAATCGACTGAGAAACTCGTAAAAGAGTTGCAAAATCATGTCAAAGAATTGACGGCGCCTTATAAATATCCCCGTAAGATTGAGTTTTTAGAAGAGTTGCCAAAAACATCTTCAGGCAAAATCATGCGTGTTGAATTGCGTAAAAAAGAACAAAATCAAAAATGACGTTGTAGTAAGGCTATAAAAAGGACTGTCAAGAGTCGTTTTGTACCGACATTTGATAGTCCTTTTCGTATTAATTCAGAAAAATGTACGTTGAACTTTTTCGAAGAATGAGTTATCTGGAAGTTTTGCGGTACGAATGATTTTATTGCTTAGTCGCGCCTCTACTTTTTCTACTTGTTTGATGCCGAGTGCTTCATTATCTGCTGCGATGGAAGGAAATTCATTGCCTTCTTGTTGGATATTGAGCGTCAACGTTCGTTCATTACTTAGGATGAACGACGTGCCGAGTGTACGGAATCGATTATTATTAACCGAGGCAAGCTCTGTCACTTGGAAAGAAGGTAGCCGCGGATCGATTACAGCGCCTTTAACGGATTTATTATACGCTGTACTACCTGTTGGCGTGGAGATAATCATACCGTCGCCAAGAAACGTTTCGAACAATAAATCATCGATGAAAATATCCATGACAAATGTGCGGATGATTGTAGAACGTATGCTGAATTCATTCAGGCAGAAGAACGGGTTCTGTTGATTGATCGTCACTTCGAGAAGGGGGTAATGACGTTCTTCAATCGTTGTTTGCCGTAATGTTTCTGTTAGGGAGCTGATATCATCGTATTGGAAATCACAATATACACCGTGTGCTCCTTTTACAGATGCTCCGAGATACAGAACATCTTGACGGAAATCAGTTTTACGAACAGCTTGAAGAAATGTCCCGTCACTGCCGATACTGATGACCACATTGGCTTCGGTATGATCTTCTGTTAGTTTGAAGCCTTCTTTTTTAAGACGTTGGGCAATAAAATGTTTCTTGTGGGCGTTGTCTTCGTCTAAACGGCTGAAAAGAAAAATAGTATGTAGAGAAGTCATTTGAATCGTCTCCTCTTTCAGTTAATAGAATAAGTGTAGCATGAATGAAACATTTGGACGATTAGGAACGTATAGGTAGATGTGGACAAAGGAGGAATTTTAATTATGAATGCAAAAAGATGGATTGCTGTAGCAGTAACTGCCACATTGATAATTGTGTCGGTTGGTATTAACGCGATGTCGTGGGTGTTCACGAGAGACTGGAACAGTTTCGTCAACGAAATCAATTTGATGGAAACCCAAGTACAAGAAACAGTAGTAGAAGATGGAAGTGTCAATGAGCGAATTGCGGTACTGACAGTAGATGGTGTCATACAAGATGTTGGTGAAGCGACTATTTTTAGTGGTGCGGAATACAACCACAAACAATTTCTGACGCAGTTAAATGAATTGTCGAATGACGACACGGTGAAGGGAATTGTTCTTTCTGTTAATTCACCAGGTGGCGGTGTATTGGAATCATCGGATATTTATGATGCGATTACAGAAATTCAGGAATCGAAAGAAATTCCGGTTTACGTCGCAATGGGCGGCATGGCGGCTTCAGGTGGCTATTATATTTCAGCTCCTGCAGATAAAATTTATGTTCATCCAGAAACATTGACTGGTTCGATCGGTGTCATCATGCAATCGGTTAACTACGGAAAATTGGCTGAGAAATACGGTGTGGAATTCCCGACGATCAAGTCAGGTCCTTATAAAGACATGATGAGCCCGACTCGAGATATGAAGCCTGAAGAACGTGCGATGCTACAGGAAATGATTGATGATTCGTATAAACGTTTCGTTGATATTATTGTAGATGGACGCGGTATGTCAGAAGCAGCTGTACGTAAAGTAGCGGATGGACGTGTCATGAATGGCCGTCAAGCGATTGAAGCGGGGCTTGCGGATGACTACGGTAAGTTACCAGCGGTTATTTCTGCCATGAAAGAAGATTATCATTTAGAGAAAGCAGAAGTATTCGAATATGGAATGCCTACTAATTTAAAAGCTATTCTGTCCATGAAAGCGCATGATGTATTCAATGGAGATGTAGAATCACAAATTATGAAAAAATTACTGACTGAAAATACAGCACCACGCATGATGTATTTATACGGTGAATAACAAGGAGGGAAACGATAATGACGAATGAACTGCTAGATACGCAACCACCCGTCCGACTTGAACAGGCGCTCGTGCCAAAATATGCAGGTTTCTGGATCAGACTATGGGCATTTTTGATCGACATGCTGATTCTTTCGGCAATTAGCGGCATCTTTGTCAAGCCGGTGTTCCGCGTACTCGATATAGCGATCACCAAGCCCTCTGCCTTTTTATTCAGTCCGTATAAAGTGACGACACTTGTTTTGTTATTGTTGTATTTTATTTTGATGACAAAAATAGCGGGGCAGACCGTAGGGAAAATGATCATGGGAATTCGAGTGTTGAAATCAAACGGCGAGAAATTAAGCTGGGGCTCAGTTATTTTTAGAGAAGGATTCGGTCGTTTCATTTCACAAATGCTATGGATTCCGTATTTGCTGGTCTTGTTCTTACCGCAGAAGAAAACACTTCATGATGTCTTTGCTGACACGGTTGTGGTGCATGAACGTACATTTGAGAGAAAAGAAGTACAGAAAGTTATTCATCCCGAACACCATCAGTTGCATGAAGACCCTACGGTTTAGTACACTAGTTTAAAAGGAGTGGTTAGGTATGGTACAAGTTACATTCAAAGATAACCCGATTCATTTGTTAGGTTCAGAAGTGAAAGTTGGAGATCAGGCACCAAGCTTCACCGTGCTTGCGAATGATTTAAAACCTGTTACACTTGAGGATTCAAAAGGTAAAGTGCGTTTGATCAGTGTTGTGCCTTCTGTTGATACAGGAGTATGTTCCATTCAGACTAAGCGTTTCAACGACGAAGCAACATCGCTTGGGGAGGATGTGGAAGTCATGACGATTTCTTGTGATCTTCCGTTTGCACAAGGACGTTGGAAAGAGAATGAGAATGTGGAAAACTTACACTTATACTCCGATCATCGTGATCTTTCATTTGGTAAAGCGTTCGGTACGGCGATTGAGGAATTACGATTATTGACTCGTTCGATCTTTGTTGTCGATCGTGATGGTAAAGTCACACACGTTGAGTATGTGAGTGAAGCGACTGACCACCCGGACTATGATGCAGCAATCAAAGCAGTGAAAGAACTGAATTAATTTTAAAAAACCCACCTGAACAAGAGGTGGGTTTCTTCTTGGAGGAATGTAAATGAACAATATGGAAAAGGTTTTTACGTATTACGACAATCATGCGTCAGCTACTGAAGGATTGTATTTGGATGCGGTGTTGGAGGCTAGTGAAAAGTGGCTGGATCAACCGTCAGCAGTAGACTTACAAGATCCTGATAAAGAAGAAATTCGTAAAGGTATTCAGCTGGCCTTATTAAAAGGATTAAAGCAGTCCACACAAGCTCATCACCAAATGACTCCTGACACGATTGGCTTTTTGATAGGGTATTTAGTCAATAAATTATTGGATTCAACACAACCTGTAACGTTATTAGATCCAGCAGCAGGAACGGGGAATCTTTTGTTTACAGTATTGAATCAATATAAAGGTTCCGCTTCTGCCAGTGCAGTTGAAATCGATGATGTGTTGATTCAAATCGCTGCTGCGACAGCTAATTTATTGGAGTTACCGGTATCATTTTATCTACAAGACGCACTGCGGCCGTTACCTATTGATGTAGTCGATGCGGTAGTGAGTGATTTACCTGTAGGCTATTATCCTGACGATGAAGTCGCGATGGATTATGAACTTATGGCGCCTGAAGGCCATGCTTTCTCTCATTATTTATATATTGAGCAATCGATGCGCTATGTAAAGCCGGGTGGATACGGATTATTCATCGTACCTTCCAGGTTGTTAACTGCTGAAGGGGCAGAGCCTATTTTACACTTTGTCAAAGAACATAAATTATTGAGAGGCTTGCTAGAATTGCCTTCTTCATTATTTGCGGATCAGCGTTTTGCTAAAAGTATTTTATTATTACAACAGCCACCAAACGACAAATTTGTCCTGCCAGACGTATTGTTGGCGAAAATACCTGAACTTGGAAATGCCACCGCTATGCAAAAGTTTTTCGATAAACTAAGTACGTGGATGGAAGAAGGGGAGGAGTGACGAATAGTCACTTCTCTTCTTTTTTTATTTCATGAAAGTTTTCGTGGAAAGATACCGCACATCTCATGAATTCAATTGCTTTTAAAATAGTTAGATACTATAATAAATTCAAACGTTCTACGACGTAATTATTTTAAGGGGTGGTTTTTTTTGCCGAAGATTTTGTCGATAAATGCGGGAAGTTCTTCTTTGAAGTTCCAATTGATTGAAATGACGAATGAAGAGGAAATTACAAAGGGGTTATTCGAACGCATTGGTTTAGAAAATTCCGTTTTCAATATGGCGACTGCCGAGAAGAAAATCGAGAAAGTAGTCGATATAACAGATCATTTAATGGCTGTTGATATGCTGTTGGAGCATTTACTTAGTGAAGGAGTCGTTTCGTCTTACGATGAGATTGATGGACTCGGTCACCGCGTAGTTCACGGGGGAGAGCTATACAGTGACTCAGTGTTAATTACGGATGAAGTTATTGAAAAACTGGAAGAGATCTCAAGCTTCGCACCACTACATAATCCAGCGAATATTGTTGGAATTAAAGCTTTTGAGAAAGCGTTGCCAAATACACCTTCAGTTGCAATATTTGATACAGCATTCCATCAGACAATGCCTGAAAAAGCATTTTTGTATGCATTACCATATGAGTACTACGAAAAGTATGGAATTCGTAAATACGGTTTCCATGGGACGAGCCATAAATACGTCACTGAACGCGCTGCAAAGATCTTGAACAGACCGCTTGAGGATACACGCCTAATCTCTTGCCACTTAGGTAACGGTGCGAGTATCGCAGCTGTTAAAGGCGGTAAGTCAGTAGACACGTCTATGGGCTTCACTCCGTTAGCAGGCGTGATCATGGGCACACGTTCAGGTAATATTGACCCGGCTCTCATTCCGTATATGATGGAGCGTACGAATGAGTCAGCTGAAGAAGTAGTCAATGTATTAAATAAAAAATCAGGACTACTTGGAATTAGTGGATTTTCGAGTGACTTGCGCGATATTACGGAAGCTGCAGAACAAGGCAACCACCGTGCGCAATTGGCTCTGGATGTCTTCACAGATCGTATTCACCAGCACATCGGGCAATACGCAGCAGGGATGGGCGGAGTGGATGCCATCATCTTCACAGCAGGAATTGGCGAGAACAGTGCAATCGTTCGTCAAAAAGTAATGAACGGTTTGGAATTCATGGGTGTCTACTTCGACCCAAGCCTAAACAACATTCGCGGCGAAGAAGCATACATCAGCTTTCCACACTCACCAGTCAAAGTACTGATTATCCCAACAAATGAAGAAATCATGTTAGCCCGTGACACCGTGCGTATCGCTGGAATTCCAGTACCAGAAGAAGCAGAAAAAGTAGCAGTTGAATAAATGAAACAAAGTCCCGACCGTCAAACCCCTGACAGTCGGGACTTTTTACGAGATATTGTAAAAGCATTCGTTCACTATAATCACTACCGCTAATTGCTTCGTTTAGTTGGAGAGGGAATCTTTACACGTTACTGTTTTATGAGACGTAAACTAGTTGATCGACGTTACAGACGCCGCCCACCCCTCACTCTTTATCTCTAGCTATATACATAAAAGCAAAAAACTGCCACAAGAAATCAAACGAACGACTTTTTGGGCAGTCTTTAGTTACGTGTTAGCCTTGTAGATGTTCGGGTGTACGTACAACAAGTACATCACACTTCGCAGAACGAACGATATTCTCGGAAACACTTCCGATTAAGAAACGTTCCACACGGTTTAGACCTGTAGCACCACAAATAATTAAATCTGCTTGAAGTTTCTTTGCAATATCGCGTGGAATCAACGTCTTAGGAGAACCATATTCTACGTGAATCTCAACATTTGCAACGCCTGCTTTAACAGCTTCGTTGCGATAGTCAGTTAATAATTCTTCAGCGTATTTCTGTGCACGCTCTGCAATTGAACGATCGTAAGCTTCGACTGCTGCGTAAGAACGCGTATCAATAATATTGATCAAGTGAAGAGTAGCATCGTTCCGATCTGCAATTGCGATTGCTTTTTTAAATGCCCATTTCGCCTCATCTGAACCATCTACGGCTACGATAATGTCCTTGTAAGTAAGTGCCATATTATCACTCCATCCTTAAAATTAAATGCTCTCTACACTATTCTTATTCTGGATAGTTTATGAGAGTCCTTCTTTTTTGTCGAAAAATCTTATTAAAAAATTAGAAAATGAAGATTGTATGGGGAAACGTTGAAAAAATGAGGTAAAGCTATCTATTTTCTGATAAGATTAAATTGTTATTAATAGACAGTGAGATAAGGAAAAAAGAATTTACAATTCTAGGAGGATTTTGCATGCGTATAGGTGTTCCAAAAGAGATTAAAAATAATGAAAACCGAGTGGCAATAGCCCCTGCAAGTGTTTTAACTCTACTAACAGCTGGTCATGAAGTAGTAATTGAAAAAGGTGCTGGAATTGGTTCGAGTTTTCAGGATGAAGAGTATAAAGAAGCAGGTGCGATCATCGTAGACTCGGCCGCTGAAGTATGGGAAGCGGACATGGTACTGAAAGTGAAAGAACCTACAGAATCAGAGTTTCAATATTTCCGTGAAGGATTAATTCTATTTACATATCTTCATTTGGCACCAGAGTTAAAATTAACACAAGCATTACTCGACAAAAAAGTAACAGCCATTGCTTACGAAACGGTTCAATTACCGAGTGGCGGATTGCCTCTGCTAGCACCAATGAGTGAAGTGGCGGGCCGTATGGCAACGCAAATCGGTGCACAGTACTTGGAAAAGACGAAAGGCGGCAAAGGCATTTTGCTTGCTGGAGTACCAGGTGTATCACGTGGGAAGATCACAATCATTGGTGGCGGACAAGCAGGTACAAATGCTGCGCGTGTGGCAATCGGAATCGGTGCACACGTAACTATTTTGGATCTATCAGTAGAGCGTGTACGTCAGCTTGACGAGATCTTCGGAGAGCATATTCAAACATTGGTATCCAATCCTTATAACATCGCTAAAGCAGTAAAAGATGCAGACTTGGTAATCGGTTGTGTTCTAATACCAGGTGCAAAAGCGCCAACTCTCGTAACAGAAGAAATGGTGAAGTCTATGAGCCCAGGCTCTGTCGTAATTGATATCGCGATTGACCAAGGCGGAATTTTTGAAACATCTGACCGTGTCACAACACACGATGATCCGACATACACAAAACATGGTGTCATTCACTACGCAGTAGCGAACATGCCGGGGGCAGTACCACAAACGTCTACCATGGCACTGACAAACGTGACGATTCCTTATGCTCTTCAAATCGCTAACAAGGGCTTTAAAAAAGCATGCACAGACAACGAAGCACTACGTAAAGGAATTAACACACTAGCTGGAAAAATAACATACAAAGCAGTCGCAGAAGCACAACAACTGGCTCACGTGAACGTTGAAGATGTACTAGAAACTATTTAAACTGCACACAAAAAGACCACTACATAAACTAGCGGCCTTAGACTGAAGACAAACCCCTGAGATGGAATCTGTCTTCAGTTTTTCTTTTGTTATTTTTATTCTCCGATAACCTTCAAATCCTTAGGGAACTTTGTCAATACCTCGACGCCATCCTTCGTCACATACAAATCATCTTCAATCCGCACACCTGTTACAGTCGGATCATAAATGCCTGGCTCAATCGTGAAAACCATGCCTTCTTGAAGCGGCATATTATTCGTTCCTGTCAAAGAAGGGAACTCGTGAACAGAAATACCAAGACCATGCCCAATACGATGCGGGAACAACTCACCATATCCGGCTTCTTCAATTATGGACCGTGCCGCCAGATCAACTTCCTGAGCTAATGTACCAGGACGCACCACGTCAATCGCTGCTTGCTGTGCCTTCTTGACTGTCTCATAAATCTTCCGCTTTTCTTCTGTAGGCTCGCCAAACGCAATCGTTCGCGTTATGTCGGAGCAGTATCCTTTATAGACAACTCCAAGATCAAATAAGATGAAATCACCTTTTTCGATTCTTTTCTCTCCTGGAATACCATGAGGTGAAGCGGTTTTTGTACCTGAAACAATAATGGTATCGAATGACATCTTCTCCGCGCCTTTTTGTTTCACAGCTTGTTCTACAGCTTGGACTATTTCCAACTCTGTTTTACCTTCCGCGATTTCATTACAACCTACTTCAATCGCATAATCTGCTAATTCAGCTGCTTTACGTAAGTAGGTAAGTTCCACATCATCTTTGATTAGACGATTGTTGGCAAGTTCATCATCCAACTTAGCAAATTGTAGGGCTGGGAAACGCTCTTGTAGAATTTCGTATCGATCAACAGTTACATGTTCTTTTTCGATTGCCAGTAATGAAAATGTAGGGATTCGTTCCGTGATGGCACGATCTAAAAATTCGAACGCATTATCTGTATCTTTATATCCGATAGCCTCATACTTCCAACCGATTGCTTTGACATCCGGAACTTCCATAGCAGGACAAATAACAAATGGATCCGCTTCTTTGAAAATAACTACACCTAGTAATCGCTCATGGGGATCACTACGGAAATTAGTCAGATAAAATATATTATCCGGATTCGTTATGAGTGCTGCATCTACATCATGTTTCTCTAAGAAATCTTGTACTTTTTGAATGTTCGTCAAAATATTACCTCCTCTGTTTTGGTTAGTATAACAAAAAAGAGGGTTTTAAGCTTTTATGTAGAAGGTATAGCAGAGTAAGGAATTAAAAAGAGGAGTGTGATCGTTGTGAAAATCTCATACCATGGTCATTCGATCGTGAAAATTGAGACGAAAGGGAAGACGATTTTAATCGATCCTTTCATTACAGGTAATCAACTAACAGATCTAAAAGCGGAAGATGAAAAACCGGACGTGATATTACTGACACACGGACATAATGACCATGTAGGCGATACAATGGATATTGCCAAAAGAGAAGATATTCTAGTTGTAGCCCCTAATGAATTGGCCGTATACCTTGGATTCCAAGGCTTGAATACGCATGGAATGAACATTGGTGGAGCAAAAGAGTTTGATTTTGGTACAGTGAAGTATACACAGGCATTCCATAGTTCTTCTTATACAACGGAAGATAATGAAATTATTTACACAGGTATGCCCGCTGGCTTACTATTGACGATCGAAGATAAAGTGATCTATCACGCAGGAGATACTTCGCTATTTAGTGATATGAAACTGTATGGGGAAGAGGGAATTGATGTAGCGTTCTTACCGATTGGTGATAATTTCACAATGGGCCCTAGAGATGCCGCAAAAGCAGTCGAATTATTGCAACCGAAGCTAACTGTTCCTGTCCACTACAATACATTCCCACCTATCGAATTGGATCCTGAAGACTTCAGGTCACTCGTAACAAATCATGAAGTGAAAATAATGGAACCAGGGGAATCGATTGAACTGTAAAATATAAAATAAATAATTACGGTCTATGGCGCATAGTTAGTGTCTTAGACCGTTTTTTTGTCGGATTTATGGTATGATTATCAAAAAGCCGAAACCTTAAACCAGGTCGAAGAAAAAGGTGAAATCATGTCAACTAAACACGAGCAGATTTTGCGTTATATCGAAAGCTTGGCCGTGGGAGAAAAGATCTCTGTCCGCCAAGTTGCAAAAGTATTGGAAGTCAGTGATGGAACCGCTTACCGAGCGATAAAAGAAGCGGAAAATCAAAAACTGGTGAATACGATTGAACGTGTAGGAACCATCCGAATTGAGAAAAAGAAAAAAGAAAATATTGAGCGTTTGACATTCGCGGAAGTCATCAACATTGTAGATGGTGTCGTGCTTGGCGGACGTGATGGATTACATAAAACATTAACAAAATTTGTTGTGGGGGCCATGCAACTTGAGGATATGATCCGGTATATCGATGCCGGCAGTCTATTAATTGTAGGAAACCGTTTGAAAGCACATGAAATTGCGATTAAAGCGGGGGCAGCTGTCCTCGTGACCGGTGGCTTCGATGCGACCGATGAAGTGAAGCAACTGGCAGACGAAATGAATTTGCCTGTTATTTCAACGAGTTATGATACTTTCACAGTAGCGACCATGCTGAACCGAGCGATTTATGATCAGTTGATTGAAAAAGAGATTTTATTAGTGGAAGATATTTTGACACCGTTAGCGAGAACAGTGACATTATCTCCTGAGGACTCAGTCGATCAATTTTACGAAGTGAATCACCAAACATCTCACTCAGCCTACCCTGTGGTGAAATCTGACGGTACGTTAGTAGGAATTATTACGTCCCGCGATGTCGTCAGCAATCCAGACGCGAACACCGTTGGGAAAGTTATGACGCCTGGTCCGATCACTGTAAATGGGAAAATGAGTGTGGCATCAGCAGGACACAGTATGATTTGGGAAGGTATTGATTTAATGCCTGTCGTTAATGATGCTGGGGTTCTAGAGGGAATCATCAGTCGTCAAGATGTCCTAAAAGCGCTACAAATGACACAACGTCAACCGCAACAAGGAGAAACCATTGATGACATCGTGAAGAATCAAATGAAAGCCATTGCTAATTCACCTGAAAAAATCGAGTTCGCAGTTGTCCCGCAGATGACCAATCAATTTGGTTCATTGTCTTACGGTGCGATGTTGACGATTCTGACAGAAGCAGGCAGTCGTACGATCAAGCTTCAAAAACGGGGCGAAAGTATGCCTGAGAACGTGACGATCTACTTCATCAAACAAGTGCAGCTTGGCGCGTCGGTAACAGTGGAACCGAAGATCATTCACATGAGTCGCCGATCCATCAAACTAGAAATTGAATTAACGTCAAACGACGGGATTGTAGCGAAAGCCATGGGAACGTTCCAACTTTTTGAGAAATAAAAAACTGACGTCAATTGACATCAGCTTTGTTTAGTTCACGTTCCTCAGCTACAAACTGCTTATAATGTTTCTGAGCGTTAAAGTTAAATATGGCAACAAATCCGCCGAATAAAATGAATATACCTGACACGATATATGTTAGCGCGCCATCAAAAATGAGCAATTGATTGATTCCAAAGAAAATCAATAGAGCACCAAGTGCTGTGCCGGCCAAACTTGCATACATTTTTTTACGAATGGGAAACATATGATTCGTACGGAATTGTCGTGTTTTGAAAACAAAATAGAATACGCCGGAAGCGACGATACCAAAAACAAAAAGAAAATTAACCATTTCCATAAAAAAGCCTCCATTAAATACAAAATAACCTACTATGTGATGAGGTTCATTATATATTGTAGCGGCTTTTAATGAGGAATGCGAATACTTGTACAGAAACCTGGGGGAATATACATGAAACGACAAATCATTGACACAATTGAAAAGTACGAGAAAATCATCATCCATCGTCACGTTCGACCGGATCCAGATGCATATGGATCACAATTGGGGTTGAAAGCACTTATTGAAAAGAACTATCCACAAAAGCAGGTGCTTGCAGCCGGAATGCATGATGAACTGCTAAGTTATTTAGGGGAACCGAATATAGTGACTGAATCAGATTACGAAGGTGCCCTTGTCATCGTTACTGATACAGCAAATACGGATCGTATCGATGGATCGTTTTATAACAAAGGGGCATTTTTATTGAAAATTGATCACCACCCCAACGAAGATCCATATGGCGATGAGCGGTGGGTAAATACAGACGCAAGTTCTTGCTCCGAAATGATCTTTACAGTATATGAAGAAGGTCAAGCGTCATACGGTTGGGAAATAACTCCGGAAGCGGCACGTTTTTTATTTGCAGGAATTGTAGGCGATACAGGCCGCTTTATGTTTCCAAGTACAACTGAAAAGACATTTGAAGCAGCCAGCTCATTAATCAAGCAACCTTTTGATCGCACGAAATTATTCGCGGGAATGTATGAAATGGATCGTAAAATCTTGCATTTGCAAGGATATATCTACCAAAACTTTACGATTGATGAAAATGGTGCGGCGTATATTAAATTAACTCAAGAAATTTTGGAGCAATTCGATGTCTCAGTATCCGAGACATCTCAACTAGTAGGGTCACTTGGAGATGTTAAAGGAATTTGTGCGTGGATTATCTTTATTGAAGAGAATAATCAAATCCGTGTACGCCTACGTTCGAAAGGTCCTGTTATCAACACATTAGCGATGCAGCACAATGGTGGCGGTCATCCATTAGCCTCAGGCGCTTCCGCATATTCATGGACAGAAGTAGATGAAATCATCGTCAAACTGCAAGAACTTTGCAGAAACTATTAAGCAGAGCTGAGGGATTGAAATGAACCTGATGTATCCGCAAATCGTAACGGGCGCAGACTTATTGCGTGGAATCGTAAAGTTAGACGAATTGGCTCCTCTTTTACAAAAAAGAGGGGCTTCTTCTGCTGCTATCGTCAATAGTAAGTTATATGGAGTTCGGTCATTCAGTAAAATGTTAGTTAAATACGGCATTCGGCCAGTAATTGGTTTGTCCGTTATAGTAGAAGTCGAAGATCACGAAGTGCTTCTATATATATATGCACAAGACGAAATAGGCTTCTCTAATCTAATGAAAATGAGCAGTGCCATTTCGACACGTGAAGAAGAAAAATTACCGCTCAACTGGCTTCAAGCCTATCAAGAAGGGTGCCTCATCATATGTGCGATGACGGATTCTTCATGGGCGAACGCGCGTAATATACATGTACTGCAGTTACTGACAGAGAAAGTGTCTAGCGCTTCCATATTTATTGGAATCAGCCGTCCAGGCGGAGGAGCACATCCTGACGAAGAAGCGATCATTCAGTTGAGTGAAGAATGTCAATTGCTAATAGCGGCTTGTCAGGAAACACGCTTTCTCCATAAGGAAGATTTTCAAGCCTATGAAGTCGCAACAGCCATTCGTAAAGGCTATAAACTGAATGATTCAAAAAAACCACCTAATCGGTATCGACAAGCGTATTTGCCGGAACGAGAAGAGTTTGCAAATTGGTTTAATGATTACCCTGAATGGTTACAGACAACGGAAAACATGATGAATTCCTGTGACGTAGTTATCCAGAAAGAAGATTTCTTGCTTCCACAGTTTCCTGTAGAGGACGGCAAAATGCCTATTGATTTGCTGGAGGAAAATTGCCGAACAGGATTGCAACAACGTTTTCAGATAGTATCTTCAGAATATGAACAACGATTGCTCTATGAATTATCAATTATTGAACAAATGGGGTTCACAGATTATTTCTTAATAGTCGAGGATTATGTACGTTACGCAAAAACGGAAGGAATTCTAGTTGGTCCAGGGCGGGGGTCTTCAGCAGGCTCTTTAGTCGCGTTTGCACTTGGCATCACAGAAGTAGATCCGATTAAATACGGATTGTTATTTGAGCGTTTCTTGAATCCAGAACGAGTGACCATGCCGGATATCGATATCGATTTCGCAGATCATCGCAGAACAGAAGTTGTAAATTATGTGGCAAATACATACGGTAAACAATATGTCGCACAAATCATCACATTCGGTACACTTTCAACAAAAGCGGTCGCTCGAAATGTGGCTAGAGTGTTGGATTTCACACCTGAAGAAGTTCGTTTTATGTCCAATGAATTAAATAGTGGACAGTCGTTTAAGGAAACCGTCAGGCAGTCCAAGAAATTGCGGGACTGGATTCAAGTGGAGCCGCGAAGAGAGGTGTGGCAACAAGCTGCCATACGTTTAGAAGATTTGCCGAGGAATGCATCCACCCATGCTGCGGGTGTTGTGCTTGCTGCGAAACCACTTGTTCATTATGTCCCATTGCAAATTGGATCGGATGATGTATTCCTGACTCAGTGGGCGATGAAGGATGTAGAAGAAGTCGGTTTACTGAAAATGGACTTCCTTGGGTTGCGAAACTTAACACTGCTCGATAGAATACGTGCCATGATTCAATACAATAAAACGCAAGTCATTGACTTCGAACAGATACCGCTCAATGATCAAGAAACGTATAAAATATTTAAAGCAGGAGATACAACGGGAATCTTCCAGTTCGAATCACTAGGCATGCGTCGCGCTCTTAGAACAATACAGCCAGATAATTTTAAAGATATTTACTCAGTCAACGCCTTGTATCGTCCGGGCCCAATGGAATTCATCCCACTTTACAGTCGTCGAAAAAACGGACAAGAGCCGACTGTTTATGACATACCGGAGCTCGAACCTATCCTAGCTGAAACATATGGCATTATTATCTATCAAGAACAGATTATGAAAATCGCGGTGAATATTGCAGGCTTCACCATGGCGGAAGCGGATCTTCTAAGACGAGCCATTAGTAAGAAGAATCAGCAAGTGCTGGAAGAAGAAAGACAGCATTTTATTGCCGGAGCACGTAAAAAAGGATTTGATCAGGAGAAGGCAAATAACGTCTATAATCTGATTGTTAAATTTGCGGATTACGGATTTCCAAAAAGTCATGCTGTGGCCTATTCACTGATTTCCTATCGACTGGCATTTTTTAAAGCGAATGAACCAACATATTTTTACGCAGCATTTTTATCTTCTTTAACAGGAAGTAAAGATAAGATGACGGAAGTAATCCGTGAAATGAAGGCAAAAGGTATTCCGATACTGCCTCCATCTGTCGCAAAAAGCCGTTATTCACATACAGTGGAAGGGAATGCGGTTCGTCTTGGCCTAGGCGCTATAAAAGGAGTTACTTTCGCCTTCTACCAGCAATTGGCTACCGCGCGTGAAAAGGGAAGTTGGTCTTCCATGTTTGACATGGCCCTCTCGCTTGGAGCTGATCATTTCACTGAAAAAACGATCATTCCGTTAATTAAAGCAGGCGCGCTTGACGATTTTAATCAGAAGCGTTCAGTTCTCCTCGCTTCGATAGATGCTGCTCATTCCCATGCACTTTTCATAGGGGATGATGCATTAAGTGAGCAGTTTCTATTTAATTCACAACCTAAATATACACCAGGTGGCACAATGGATCAGATGACTATGCTTGGTTTTGAACATGAAACATTAGGCTTTTATTTGTCTGAGCATCCTGTAGAACAACTAAAGCGAAATGCATCCAGTCAAATACCTTCTATTTCATCTCTATTTTCTTTACGTCAAGGCACCAAAGTGCACTGTATGGGAATCATCCTCTCGATCAGACGGATTCGTACAAAAAAAGGTGAAGCCATGGCATTTCTTACGTTACAAGATGAGACTGAAGAAATATCCTGTACCGTATTTCCGAAACAATATACACAGATCAGCGTCCAATTAAAAGAGCAAGCATTTGTTCAAATTTCAGGAAGCATTGATTTCCGAAATCAATCCGTTCAACTTATAGTAGACCAGTTATTGCCGCTTAGACTCTCAGGAGAATAAAAAATGGCCTAAAAATTACAAGTGCAGTCTTCTATGGTCCATCATGGCGCAATCTACGTCATGATGGACCATACTTCGACTTTTCAGCAAGCGAGCGTTCAGTCAGCGAGAAAAATGACGAAATAAAAACACTTGTAATTTCACGATATTACTTTACGTAGTGCCGACTTTTTTGTATGCTTGTATGCAGGGTGGTCAGACCACTCTGTTGAAGGTATGAAAAAGGAGTTCTCCTCATGCAAAATTCACAATCATCATCCAAGCGTTTTTTGGATATTATCGGAGAACTACAATCACTGATTAGCGAACAAAAAATCGAATATGGCGATAGGTTACCATCTGAACGTCACCTGGCGGAAAAGCTACAAGTAAGTAGAACAGCAGTACGCGAGGCGTTGCGAAGTATGGAATTGCTAGGTCTCATTGAAACGAGGCGAGGCGAAGGAACGTTCCTATCCGATTTCAAAAAACATCAGTTAGTGGAAGTTCTCTCGACGTTTATTATGCAGCAAGCACGGTCCATCCAAGATGTAGTTGAAACAAGGATGATCCATGAGCGAGCGGCTATTACAACGATCACAGAAAATGAAGAACTACGCATGCTACCTGTTTGGATAGGCATGCAAAGTAAATTGAGAGAAAGAGAGTCAGTGTTTTGGCGTGTAGATATGGTGCGTGAAACCATTGTCGCTACTGAAAATCGACTCTCCTTGAAAATTTGGTTTTTACTAAAACAGTATAGCGGTGTTTCTTTTGATGTACCTATTGAGGCTGATGAGGAAATAGCTATAGTGGATGAATTACTGGATGAAATGATGGCAGGTAATACGGAAAAAGCCTTAATTTGTTATGAAAAATGGATGAATCAAGTTGAGGGAGAAAGAAGGGAAACGGAATGAGTATCAAAGAATTATTTAAAAAGAAACCAAAAGTTGACCAACATACAATGCCTTCTGCCAAGAGTAAAGCAGATGTGCCTGAAGGAATTATGACGAAATGTCCAGAGTGTAAGCACGTGATTTTGACGAAGGACTTATTAAAGAATGGTAAAGTTTGTCCATCTTGTCAGCATCACTATAAAATGACGGCACAAGAACGAATTGATCACTTATTTGACGACAATAGCTTTAAATCAATGGATGATCATTTGAAAACAGAGAACCCGCTTAATTTCCCTTCTTATACAGAAAAAGTAGAAGCGGATGCAAAAGCAACCGGCTTGAATGAAGCGGTTCTGACCGGTGTCGGTAAGATTCAAGGTACAGAAGTAGCTGTTGCGGTCATGGATGCACATTTCCGTATGGGATCAATGGGTTCGGTTGTTGGCGAAAAAATTACAAGAGCTGTAGAAAAAGCTACTGAATTAGGTATTCCTGTAATGATCTTCTCTGCAAGTGGTGGTGCCCGTATGCAAGAAGGCGTTATTAGTTTGATGCAGATGGCTAAAGTAAGTGTAGCTCTTGAAAGACACGCGAACAAAGGTTTATTGTATATTTCCATCATGACCTACCCGACAACAGGTGGTGTATCTGCTAGTTTCGCCTCAGTTGGGGATATTAACCTAGCAGAACCAAAAGCTCTGATCGGGTTTGCTGGGCGTCGTGTAATCGAACAAACAGTACGTGAAAAACTACCTGAAGATTTCCAAACGGCGGAGTTCTTATTAAATCATGGGCAATTAGACGCGGTAGTTCATCGCAATGATATGCCAGAAGTGATGAATAAAATCTTGAAGCTTCACGCACGAAAGGGGGCCGTACTTGTATGAGTAAAACATTAGCATTTGAAGAACCTATCGTAAAATTGCGTGAAAAAATTAATGAACTCGAAGAATATACGGCAGTCAATGACGTAGATCTTTCGTCCGAAATTGTCAATTTGAAAAATCGCTTAGCTAAATTGGAAACGGAAATCTATGAGAGTATGGAGCCTTGGGATCGTGTGCAAGTTGCACGACATCCTGAAAGACCGACGACAATGGATTATATTACTCAACTGTTTGAGGACTTTATCGAATTTCATGGAGATCGCAACTTTGGAGACGATGAAGCCATAATCGGTGGAATCGCTTCATTTGAAGAAACGCCCATTACGATCATTGGACATCAGCGTGGAAAAGACACCAAAGAAAATGTCAAAAGAAACTTTGGTATGCCACATCCTGAAGGATACCGCAAAGCGCTTCGTCTAATGAAGCAAGCAGAAAAATTCAATCGCCCTATTATTTGTTTCATCGATACAAAAGGTGCGTATCCTGGTAAAGCGGCAGAGCAACGTGGACAGAGCGAGGCAATTGCTCGTAACTTAGTGGAAATGGCTGGTTTGAAAGTTCCTGTCATCTCCATCGTGATTGGAGAAGGAGGTAGTGGAGGTGCATTGGCTCTAGGTGTAGCAAACCATATCCATATGCTTGAAAACTCCACATACTCTGTTATATCTCCTGAAGGTGCAGCGTCTATTTTGTGGAAGGATCCATCCCTTGCTAAACAAGCGGCGGAAGCGATGAAAATTACTGCGCCCGATTTGAAAGAAATGAATATTATTGATGAAATCATTCCCGAAGTACTTGGCGGAGCACATCGCGATGCAAACAAACAATCTTTAGAGATGCGTAATACTTTACGAAGATCATTAAGAACATTATGCGAATTGACATCAGATGAATTAATTGATAATCGATATACTAAATTCCGAAGTATTGGTGTCTTTTCGGAATAAAAGATGCGGGCAACCGCGTCTTTTGCTCGTACATACAAGTAATGATTAAAGGGTGGGATCGACATGAAAAAAATTGCGGTCTTAACAAGTGGTGGTGACGCGCCGGGAATGAATGCAGCCATTCGTTCTGTAGTCAGAAAAGCGCTATTTGAAGGCTTGGAAGTTTCGGGTGTGTTTAATGGTTATCAAGGGTTGATTGAGGGTAAAATTGAACAATTCCAGCTTGGTTCTGTTGGGGATATCATTCAACGTGGCGGAACGATATTACGATCTGCGAGATGTCCGGAATTCATAACAGAAGAAGGTCGCGCCAAAGCGATGGAGCAAATCAAGCTTCATGCTATTGAAGGATTAGTCATCATTGGTGGAGATGGGTCATTTAAGGGAGCTAATGAACTAGTTAAATTAGGCGTTCCTTGCGCTTGTGTACCAGCTACAATTGATAACGATATTACTGGAACGGAATTTACGATTGGCTTTGATACCGCATTGAATACTGTCGTCGATGTAATCGATAAAATACGAGATACCGCAACATCACATGAACGTTCTTTTATTGTTGAAGTAATGGGGCGTGACGCAGGTGATCTAGCGCTTTGGGCAGGTCTTGGTGGCGGTGCTGAATCGATTATACTGCCTGAGAAGCCATTTAACGTAAACGCTATTGTGGATCGCCTCAAGAGCAGTACGAGTCGTGGTAAAAAACACAGTATTATCGTACTGGCTGAAGGCATGATGTCTGCTACGCAACTGGCAGAAATATTGAAAAATGAAGCGGGTATCGAAACTCGTGTATCCATTTTAGGGCATATGCAACGAGGTGGCTCGCCATCTGCACGTGATCGGGTAATTGCCAGTCAATACGGTGCAAGAGCTGTTGAAACACTATTGTCTGGAAAGAAAAGTTCTGCTGTTGGTATGAGAAATCATAAAGTGGTAGACTATAACTTAGAAGAAGTCTTTACAAAACGAGAAAAGTTGGACTTGTCATTAGTAGATTTGGCAGAAACATTATCTATCTAATTAGTCAGAGTCGACATGATGCAGAGGAGCGATAAGTAGTGAGAAAGACAAAAATTGTTTGTACAATCGGCCCGGCAAGTGAGTCATATGATGGACTTCTAAAGCTGATTGACGCAGGGATGAACGTAGCACGTCTAAACTTCTCCCACGGCACTCAAGAAGAGCATAAAGTACGTATTGAAAGAATCCGTAAAGCTGCAGCTGAAAAAGGAAAAGTGGTAGGAATTTTACTCGACACAAAAGGTCCTGAAATTCGAACTCATAAAATGCAAGATGGTCAAATCGAATTAGTACGAGGACAAGCAGTAGATATCTCGATGCAAGAAGTGCTTGGTACTGCTGAATTGTTCTCTGTTACGTACGAGAAGTTAATTCATGACGTAGACCGCGGTTCGTTTGTCCTTTTAGACGACGGTTTGATCGAACTTGAAGTAACAGGTAAAGATACAGATAAAGGTTTAATCCACACAAAAGTGATCAATGCAGGTCCTTTAAAAGATAATAAAGGGGTCAACGTTCCGAATGTTTCTGTTCAATTGCCAGGAATTACGGATAAAGACAAAGAAGATATCTTGTTCGGTATTGAACAGGGCGTCGATTTTATTGCAGCTTCATTTGTGCGTCGTGCATCTGACGTCATTCAAATACGTGAACTCCTTGAAAATAATAATGGTGGACGTATCCATATCGTACCGAAGATTGAAAATCAGGAAGGTGTAGACAATCTCGATGAAATCCTTCAATTATCTGACGGTCTTATGGTTGCTCGTGGAGATCTAGGAGTAGAAATTCCGGCTGAAGAAGTTCCTCTGGTACAAAAAATGATGATTCATAAATGTAACCAATATGGTAAGCCGGTTATCACTGCAACTCAAATGTTGGATTCTATGCAGAGAAACCCACGTCCCACACGTGCAGAGGCAAGTGATGTGGCCAATGCAATTTTGGACGGTTCAGATGCTGTCATGCTTTCAGGTGAAACGGCTGCTGGATTATATCCTGTTGAATCCGTAAAAGTGATGTGTAAAATTGCTTTATCTACTGAAGAGTCCATGGACTTTCATTCTGTTGTTTCCACAAGAACGAGAGAAAAAGAAGGGAATCTTACAGAAGCGATTGGACAAGCAGCGGCTTACACAGCGCTAAACTTGAATGTGAAGGCAATTTTAGCACCCACTGAAAGTGGTCATACAGCTACCATGATCGCCAAGTATCGTCCTGGTGTTCCGATTATTGCGGTTACACGTTCGGAAGTCATCTCTAATAAGCTAACGCTTGTTTGGGGCGTTTATCCAATCATCGGAAAGAAAGCGTTGGATATTGATGGCATTCTTCAAGAGTCTGTCGAAGAAAGTGTCAAAAATCAATATGTAACGCATGGCGATGTAGTGATCATTACGGCGGGTGTACCGGTTGGTCAAGCAGGTACAACGAACTTGATGAAATTACATGTGATTGGCGATTTAATCGGTCGCGGCCAAGGCATCGGTAAAAACGTTGCCTTTGGTAAAGCAAAGATCATCAAGAACTCACAGGAAGCATTGACACAAGTCAAAGAAGGCGACATTATTGTGACGCATTCTACAGACCGTGATATGTTTGCAGCGCTTGAGCGGTGTGCAGGTATCATTACCGAAATAGGTGGATTGACTAGCCACGCAGCAGTGGTTGGATTGAGTCTAGGTATACCTGTAATAGTTGGTGCTGAAAACATCACATCCGTTATTAAAAACGGCAGTGACATTACAATGGATGCAGCAAGTGGCGTAATCTATAACGGTCACGCAAAAGTATTGTAAAAATATATAGACCGCTTCTCATATAGAGATAGCGGTCTTTTTTGGAGGTTACTATATGAAATGGTTAGCAGCATTATTCATCATTGTACCGACAGCTGAACTGGCTTTATTAATGGTTTCAGGCAAAACACTCGGTATTATGCCTACGATCTTGATTATTATTGCAACAGGAATAGGTGGCGCTTATCTTGCGAAGAAACAAGGGCTTCGGGCATGGCGTGACTTACAGTTCCGTATGGCCAATAGAGAAACCCCCGGTAAAGCGTTAGTTGATAGCGTGTGTATTTTACTAGGTGGTTTATTATTACTCATGCCTGGTTTTATTACAGATAGTATAGGATTATTATTGTTGTTTAGCGGTCCGCGTAAAATTTTATATCCATTTATCGTCAAGTGGATTTACAATAAAATACGCAATGGGCAAATCCGAGTTATGTAAACGTAGGATGCTCCTTTACTTTTAACGCAATAAATAAGAAGAATGGTAAAAACATGATGCCGTATAATCCGAATAAATACACAGCGCAAGCGGTAATGATAAATGAGTGTACGGTCCGCAATTTAAAAGCATGTGCCCATAAAAGTGATTCGATTATCTGTCTGCACACTAGTAAAATAATGTATAGAACTAATAAGCCGATAGCCGATTGCATGTCGTCAATATAGAACGAAAAGGCAATCATCGGCAAAAATGCCAGACCAATTCCTAGGAATGGAATACTATCGACTAATGAAATCAAAAATGCTTTGGTTAAGAAAGACTCAAAATCAAGCAACCAAAAACCGGCAGCCATTAGAATAAACGTCATAACAAATAATCGGATCTGAACAGAAAAGAAATGTCCCATCAAACGGCTTGACCTATCAAAAATCCTGCCCGCTACTTGTCTGAAGTTTTTAGGGAAGTAAACTAAAAACCAAAATCGATTGGCTGCACTTTCTCGTAAAGCGAAAAAATAAGCGATAATAAATAAAAATGTACTAAAAATGTGTTGGAAAGTCTTTTGCAGTAAACTGATAATTCCTTCCATCGCCTCATGACTCATTTGTATAAATTGTTCTGCTGCAGCATGTAAATTCCATCCTTTACTATCCATCATTTCGATAATTACCCCTAATTGATCTTCCATAGTCCAAATGACAGAAATCAATCCATTGATTGATAGGAATAGGAAGGTGTATACTAAAGAGGCAAGCACGCCCATTATGAGCAAAGCAGCTAAAAAGGCCGGCAGTTTTGTAAGTGCAATTACAGAATTCATGAGCGGAGCAGTGAAGAAAGCGAAAACTATCGCAAATCCTATAGGTGGGATCACGATGAGGAAAATCACGATTAGTATAGCCGGTAACCATTGACGGACATAGGTTTGGAAGCGCTTGGATTCGATGGATATCATGCGGATTTGTCCATTCCTTTCGGGTAATAATAGATAAAAAACATCTTTACCATTCACAAAACCGTTTAAGTTGCTTATAATGGACATTGTAAGCGTTTTAGATAAAAATATAATTAGCAGATGGTCATCGTTCTGCACTCCGCTTCAGGGAGATGACTAAACTGGGAAGAAGGAGCGAATATCATGACAGCAACAAAAGGTTTGGAAGGTATCGTGGCAGCACAAACTCAAATCAGTTCCATTATCGATGACACTCTTACATATGTAGGGTACAGCATCGATGATTTAGCAGAAAATGCTAGTTTCGAAGAAGTAGTTTATCTACTTTGGCACAAACGTTTGCCAAACGAAGTGGAACTAGCTGAATTGAAACAGCAGTTAGAAGATAACGCAGAAATTCCACAAGGGGTTCTTGATCACTTCAAAACGTACCCAATCGACAAAGTGCATCCAATGTCAGCACTTCGTACAGCAATCTCGCTTCTAGGATTATACGATGAAAAAGCGGAAGATATGTCACCAGAAGAAAACTACAATAAAGCAGTTAAGCTTCAAGCTAAAGTTGCAACTGTAGTTACTGCATTCGCACGTATCAGAAAAGGACAAGAGCCAGTAGCACCTAAAAAAGGTTTAAGCTATGCGGCAAACTTCCTTTACATGCTTTCTGGGGAAGAGCCTGCTGATATCGCTGAAGAAGCATTCAATAAAGCACTTGTACTACATGCAGACCATGAATTGAACGCATCTACGTTCACAGCACGCGTATGTGTCGCTACTCTATCTGATATGTATTCTGGTGTCACTGCGGCAATCGGCGCTCTTAAAGGCCCATTACACGGCGGTGCAAACGAAGCAGTTATGAATATGCTAATGGAAATCGGCGATGAAGATAAAGTCGAGCCATATATTCGTGAAAAACTAGCGAACAAAGAAAAAATCATGGGCTTCGGACACCGTGTATACCGTCAAGGTGATCCACGTGCGAAGCACTTACGTGAAATGTCTAAACGATTGACTAGTCTTCGCGGTGAAGAAAAGTGGTACAATATGTCCGAAAAAATCGAGGGAATTGTCACTGGAGAAAAGAAATTGCCTCCAAATGTTGATTTCTACTCCGCTTCGGTATATCATTCATTAGACATCGATCATGATATTTTCACACCTATTTTTGCAGTTTCTCGTTTTTCAGGATGGATTGCACATATTCTAGAACAATACGAAAACAACCGCTTGATCCGCCCACGTGCAGAGTACGTAGGACCAGGCATGCAAAAGTATGTTCCAATCAATGAACGATAAAAAATAGTAAATTCGTGGGGCGGTATCTCGTATACCGGCCCACTGATATTGAAATCAGGAGGATATCAATAATGGCTAACGATGGAAAGATTACAGTAACTAACGGTGTTTTAAACGTCCCAGATCACGCAACGATTCCTTTCATTATAGGTGACGGCACAGGTCCGGATATTTGGCATGCAGCTTCACGCGTAATCGAAGCAGCTGTTGAAAAAGCTTATGACGGGAAAAAGAAAATTAATTGGAAAGAAGTTCTTGCTGGAGAGAAAGCATTCAACGAAACTGGTGACTGGCTTCCAAAAGAAACTCTTGACACAATTAAAGAATATCTGATTGCTATTAAAGGACCACTTACTACGCCAATCGGTGGAGGATTCCGTTCATTGAACGTAGCATTGCGTCAGGAACTGGATTTATACACTTGCTTGCGTCCGGTTCGTTATTTCGAAGGAGTACCATCACCCGTGAAACGTCCTGAGGATTGTGACATGGTTATTTTCCGTGAAAACACAGAGGATATCTATGCGGGTATCGAGTACCAAGAAGGTTCTGACGAAGTAAAAAAATTAGTTAACTTCCTTCAAACTGAGTTAGGTGTTAAAAATATTCGTTTCCCTGAAACTTCAGGTCTAGGTATCAAACCAATTTCTGAAGAAGGCACAAAGCGTCTCGTGCGCTCAGCGTTGAACTATACAATCGAAGAAGGTCGCAAGTCTTTGACGATTGTACACAAAGGAAACATCATGAAGTTCACAGAAGGCGCATTCGCGAACTGGGCATACGAGTTAGCTGAAGAAGAATTCGGCGACAAAGTATTCACATGGAGAGAATATGACCGCATTAAAGATGCTGACGGAACAGATGCTGCTAATAAAGCACAATCTGATGCAGAAGCAGCTGGCAAAATCATCGTAAAAGATGCAATTGCTGACATCTTCCTACAACAAATTCTGACACGTCCAAAAGAGTTCGACGTAGTAGCTACAATGAACTTGAACGGTGACTACGTTTCTGATGCGCTTGCTGCACAAGTAGGCGGAATCGGAATCGCACCGGGAGCGAACATTAACTACGAGTCTGGGCATGCGATCTTTGAAGCAACTCACGGTACAGCACCGAAATATGCAGGATTGGATAAAGTTAACCCTTCATCCGTATTGCTATCAGGCGTTATGATGCTTCAACACCTTGGCTGGACAGAAGCTGCTGATCTAATCACTGCTTCTATCGAAAAATCTATTGCATCTAAAGTAGTGACATACGACTTCGCGCGTCTCATGGACAATGCGACAGAAGTAAGCACTTCTGGATTTGCTGATGCATTAATCGAAAACCTATAAGCATTACAGAAGAGGGGGATGAGAATCCCCCTCTTTCTACTATCTTGTTCTGAAAAAGGAGAGTTTTACATGTCATTGAAGCGTAAAAAAGTATCGGTTATCGGATCTGGTTTTACTGGAGCAACAACTGCATTCCTTTTAGCTCAAAAAGAATTATGTGACGTCGTGATCGTGGATATTCCACCTATGGAAAATCCAACGAAAGGCAAAGCATTAGACATGTTGGAAGCTGGTCCGGTTCAAGGGTTTGATGCTAACATTATCGGCACATCCAATTATGAAGATACAAAAGACTCTGATGTAGTTGTTATTACTGCCGGTATTGCACGAAAACCTGGAATGAGCCGTGACGACTTAGTACAGACAAATCAAAAAGTAATGAAATCAGTAACAGCTGAAATCGTCAAGTATTCTCCTGATACGAAAATTATTGTTCTAACGAATCCAGTAGATGCAATGACGTATACTGTCTACAAAGCATCTGGGTTCCCTAAAGAACGCGTGATTGGCCAGTCAGGCGTTCTGGATACAGCTCGTTTCCGTACGTTTGTCGCACAAGAATTGAATCTATCAGTAAAAGATGTAACAGGATTCGTTTTGGGTGGTCATGGAGACGATATGGTGCCTCTAGTTCGTTATTCGACGGCTGGTGGTGTGCCTTTAGAAAACTTGATCTCTGCTGGTCGTCTAGAAGAAATTGTAGAACGTACACGTAAAGGCGGAGCTGAAATCGTCAATCTATTAGGCAATGGCTCTGCATATTATGCGCCAGCTGCTGCATTGGTTGAAATGACAGAAGCTATATTAAAAGATCAAAAAAGGGTATTACCATCGATTGCGTTCCTAGAAGGTGAATACGGTATGAATGGTATTTATTTAGGTGTCCCGACGGTATTAGGTGCAGGCGGTATCGAAAAAATCATAGAACTTGAATTAACCGAAGATGAGAAAATGGCACTTCAAAAGTCCGCTGATTCTGTACGTACTGTAATGAGCGTTCTAGCGTAAAACTATAGGTTGAAGATCGGACAGCTATCTAGCCGTCCGATCTTTTTTCTTGTTAGCTCGATTTTTCATGAGTGAATTGCTATAATTTACTTATTGAAATAATTTTCAGCTTTTTCATTGATGACTTTAGAAATACAGGAGGGGTTTATTTGTTGAAAAATAAACGTAAATCGATAGGAAAAGATATCACAGAGTTAGAGATTGGTGAAAGGTTACACTTGACCGAAAAGATTGAAGATAAAGATTTGATGTTGTATCTAGGATTGACTAATGATGCAAATCCTCTTTATTTGCAACATGATTACGCAGCGGAGACGATATATGGACAACCAATTGTTCCACCTATCATGTTGACGGGTATCGTGACAGCCGCCATATCTAAACACATGCCAGGACCAGGTGCTCATATTATTAATCAGCAACTGCATTTCCCTAAGCCGGTCTATCATTACTCGATTGTTGAATTCTTTCTGGAAATTACGAAACTTGATATTCAGTTAAATCAAGTAACCATCCAAGTAGATGCAACGGATGAAGAAGAAGAACGAATTATGAGTGGGGAAGTAGTAGTGATCGCTCCACAAAAACTTCCTGTCAAAGCAGTGCAAACAAAGGAATCCGCGAATGGGAATTAAACAGCAAAAGATTTTGATTGTGGAAGATGAACAATCTATACAGAAATTGCTTGAATTCACATTGCAACAAGCGAACTATAAAACAGTACTCGCGAATGATGGAGAAGAAGCTGTGGAAAAAGTATTGGATGAAAAACCCGATTTAATTATTTTGGATCTAATGTTACCCAAAATAGACGGAATAGAAGTTTGCCGTATGCTGAGAAAAGAGAATATTGAAACACCAATCATCATGTTGACTGCTAAAGGTGAAGAGATGGATAAAATCGTCGGCCTAGAAATGGGTGCTGATGATTATATGACCAAGCCTTTTAGTCCGCGTGAAGTTGCAGCAAGGGTGCGTGCCGTTCTTAGGCGAACAGGAGAGCGTAGCCATATGAAAGAGAAGAAATTGGTTGCGGGTCAACTGACAGTGTATCCTGAGCGCTTGGAAGTCTATTTAGATGAAAAACCACTCGAGTTTACGCCGAAGGAATTTGAGTTGCTTGTTTATTTCATGAGGCATCCGAATCGCGTGTTCTCTCGTGACCAGTTGCTGCAAGCGGTATGGAATTATGAATTTGCGGGAGATTCGAGAATTGTGGATGTGCATGTGAGTCATCTGCGCGATAAAATCGAAGAAAATACGAGAAAGCCGCGCTATATTAAAACAATGAGAGGCGTCGGTTACAAGTTTGGAGAGTAAACTAGATGAAGTACTATTACACAAAAATTTTAACCGTGTCTGCAGTCATCTTATCTATTCTATTAATTGTGCTAGGAATTATCTTAGGACAATTTTTTCATTTATTTGGTAAAAATGTAGATGCGACAATACAACAAACCTATTGGGTTTACTTGCTATTTACGCTCGTTCTAGTATTTGTTGTCATGATGTTTGTTATGACGAAAATCCTTCAGCAGTATGTTCAGCCGTTTGATCACTTTACAGGTGTTGTGCATCAATTGGCGCGAGGGAACTATTTGGTGCGAGCGCATAATGAAGATAGTAAAATAAATCACCAACTAACAAATTCTATCAATCAAGTAGCACAAAAATTACAAGGTAACTCTGCACTTCGCGCCATGGAACAAGAGCGTTTAAACACATTGGTCAGTAGCATTGGAAGTAGTCTGTTGATGTTTGGACGACAAGGTGCTGTCAATTTGGTCAACCGTGTGTTTGAAGAAACATTCCAGCGTAATGGAGAAGAGTTGATGGGGAAAACGTTTAAAGATATCGGTTTACCTTCAGATATTGAGAAAGAAATTGAAACGATATTTTTAACAGAAGAAGTGCGCACGTTCCAATCTCAAGTAGTGCTTACAGAAGGCGTTTGCCATTTAGACGTATACGGTGCGCCTGTCATTGGTGAAAACGGCAACTGGCTTGGAATCGTTATCATTATGCACGACATTACAGAGTTGGTTCATCTTGAGCAAATACGTAAAGATTTTGTGGCGAATGTGTCCCATGAATTAAAGACACCTGTAACTTCGATTAAAGGTTTTTCAGAGATGTTGCTTGACGGAGCGGTGGAAGATCCTGTGATTAGGCGTGATTTTCTAGAGATTATGTATAAAGAAAGTAACCGTCTACAATTATTGATTGAAGATTTATTGCGCTTATCCAGCATGGAACGTGGAAGTTTTGAAATTACACGAAAGCCTGTTGATGTGATGGAAGTAGTCGAGCAATCCATCAAAATCGTTCAAAAGAAAGTTCAAGAAAAAGAGATGCGAATCGATTTGCATATGCCGGAACAATTAATCATTCTTGCGGATCACGATCGGTTAGTGCAAGTGATGGTGAATTTATTAAATAATGCCATTGCCTATTCGCAAGAAAAAACAATCGTGACGGTTTCCGTAGAAGAAATTGATGAGTATGTGGAAATTTCGGTTCGCGATCAAGGTATTGGTATTATGCCTTCAGAGCTCCCACGTTTATTTGAACGTTTTTACCGCGTAGATCGTGCGAGAAGCAGAGAGTCAGGCGGTACAGGATTAGGCCTTGCCATTGTAAAACATATTGCTGAAGCGCATCATGGCACCGTCACAGTGGACAGTGAAGTGGGTGTCGGCACTGTTTTCCGTATTCAGCTACCTACACATGAGCAACTATAGTAAAGAAAATGAAACTTACTAGACTACTGTTCCGTACAGTAGTCATACATAGAAAAGGGGGAACAGATATGAGCACAAAAAGAATCCTGGTGACACTCGGTTTGTTTATCACCGGATTATTACTTTTATTGATCGTCTTTACCACGTGGTACACAGTAGACGAATCTGAACAAGCTGTCGTCATTTCATTCGGACAAGCTGGCGCACCTGTAACCGACTCAGGTCTTCATTTTAAGTTGCCTTGGCCGATTCAGAAGACAGAGATCTTATCTAAGGAAACGTACAGTATTCATTTCGGTTACAAGCAAGATAAGTCGGGTGAGATCGTAGATAAGGAAACGAAGATGATTACCGGAGACGAGTACATCGTTCTGACGGATCTGACAGTGCAGTGGCGTATTGTCGATCCGAAGAAGTACTTATTCAATGCTGAAGACCCGATTGAAATCTTAAGGGATGCAGCGTCTGCTTCTATTCGTTCCGTTATTGGTAGTTCCACAATCGACGCGGCATTGACTGATGGAAAAGCGGAAATCGAAGCGAAGACCCGTGATTTATTGACTAGTTTAGTAGAAAAATATGACATCGGTGTCGCAGTACAAGGTGTGAAATTGCAAGACGTTGAATTACCGAACGCAGAAGTTCGTGCAGCATTTACCGCTGTAACGGACGCACGTGAAACGAAAAACACGAAGATTAACGAAGCGAAAAAGTATGAGAATCAAAGAACGAAAGAAGCGATTGGAGAACGTGACGCGATTAAATCTCAGGCACAAGGGAAAAAGACTGCGCGTATCGAACAAGCACGTGGTGACGTGGCGGTATTCAGTGATTTATATAATGAATACGCAAAAAGTAAAGAAATCACACGTGAGCGTTTGATTATTGAGACACTGGAGCAAGTATTACCTAAAGCAAATCTTTACATCATGAACGACAGCGGAGAAACGATGAAGTATTTACCACTCCAACAGTTGCAAAAAGATCAGCCGCCTGTAACGGAAGAAAAGGATAAGTCAGCTGACAAAGGAGGGAAAGCTTCATGAGTAACGAACAAAATCCTTTCAAGAAGATAGAAGAAGCTCTCAAGAAGATGGGAGAAACCGATCAAAAAAGAAGTACACAGAATCCAGGATCGGAACCAGATCCTAAAGTTACGCAAATACGACCAAAAAAAGAGTTTGATATGAAAAAGTATACGAAATTAATTATCTCGCTCACAGTAGTGTTTGCGATTCTCGTTATTCTATTATCCAACTTATTTATCGTAAAAGAGAATGAGTACCGTGTTGTCCGTCAATTCGGTGAAATTACTAGGATTATCGAAAACCCGGGTATGAATATGAAAATACCATTCATTCAAAGTGTTAGTACGTTGCCGAAAAACCGAATGACTTCTAACGTGTCGGAAGCGGAAATCAACACAAAAGATAAGAAACGGATCATCATTGATAACTATGCAATATGGCATATTACCGATCCTGCTAAAATGATTTCCAACGCACGTAATATTGTCAATGCGGAAGCGAGAATGGAAGAATTTATTTATTCTGTTGTCCGTAATGAAATGGGACGTCTTGATTACGTCAATGTCGTCAATGATGAAGATTCGTCTCGTGGAAGCTTGAATGATGATGTGACGGCCAAAGTAAATAAGTTTTTAGATGATGGTAATTATGGAATCAAAGTAGTGGATGTCCGTATGAAACGTATTGATTTACCTGAAGAAAACGAACAATCGATTTACACACGGATGATTTCAGAACGTGATTCGACTGCGCAATCATACCTTTCAGAAGGTGACGCAGAAAAGCAGAAGATTGAAGCAGAAACAGATCGTGAAGTGCAGGAAATGTTAGCAAAAGCGAAGAAAGAAGCAGCGATTGTCACTGCGCAAGGTGAGGCGGAAGCCGCCAAAATCTATAATAACGCTTATGCAAAAGACCCTGAATTCTATAAACTGTATAGAACACTTCAGTCGTATACGAAAGTCGTGGATGATGAAACGATGATCATCCTTCCAGCGGATTCACCATATGCCAAGCTATTAACCGGCAATATCGAGTAATCATAAGTGCGTCATTTTCATTAGAGTTGCCAAACGTGGTAAACTAGATGAAAATGACGTTTTTTATAGTGACGAACATAAAGGAGTGGGATGAATTTTGACGAAAAAGAAAATCGTCTTATTGGACGGAAACAGCTTGGCATACCGTGCATTTTTTGCTTTACCTTTATTGACGAATGAAAAAGGTGTTCATACAAACGCGGTATATGGCTTTACCATGATGTTAGAGACCATCTTAGCAAATGAAAAACCGACGCATGTGATTGTAGCATGGGATGCAGGAAAAACTACATTCCGCCACAGTACGTATACAGAATACAAAGGCGGACGTCAAAAGACACCACCAGAGCTATCGGAACAGTTCCCGTATATTCGTAAATTAATTGAAGCATTCGGTATCACGCAGTATGAACTCGATTTATATGAGGCGGATGATATTATCGGGACATTAAGTAGAGAGTGTAATGATGCGGAAGCAGAAGTCGTCATCATCTCAGGAGATAAAGATTTAACGCAACTTGCGAATGATCAGACAACCGTATGCATCACAAGAAAAGGCATTACCGATCTTGAAAAATACACACCTGCACATATCGAAGAGAAATATGGCATTGCACCATTGCAGATCATCGACATGAAAGGTTTAATGGGCGATGCATCCGACAATATTCCAGGCGTACCTGGAATTGGTGAGAAAACGGCACTGAAATTATTGAAGGAATATGGTTCTGTAGAAGCAGTTTATGAGTCGATCGATCAAATCACTGCAAAGAAAATGAAGGAAAACCTTGTGAACAATAAAGAGCAAGCTTTCATGAGTAAAGAACTCGCAACCATTGAAGTTCACGCTCCGATTACGGTGTCATTGAATGATTTGGACTTTGTCGGACGCAACGAAGAAGAAGTGATTCAACTATATAAAGAATTGCAATTTAAATCATTGCTTGAAAAGATGGATGTATCTGTCGAGGTTCAACCACTAGAAGAAATCGCTGTTCATACTGTGGAAGAAATTACTTCAGAAATGCTGACGGATACGATGTCTGTGCATGTCGAGATCGATGGCGATAATTATTTGTCTGAAGATATTTTAGGTATTGGTCTGTCAAATGACACAGATACGTACTTCATCACTACTGAATTGGCTACATCATCTGATCTCTTTAAGAGCTGGATTGCGGATCATGCCACGCGTAAATATGTTTCGGATTCTAAATCAGCCTATGCAGCGATTGCGCGACTTGGCATGGAACTAAATGGTGCAGAATTCGATCTCATGCTGGCGGCGTACATCGTCAATCCTTCATTCTCGACAAATGAAGTCTCCGAAATCGCACGTTCATTTGGCTATCATGGTGTAGAAAGTGACGAAGCTGTCTATGGTAAAGGGGCTAAGCGAACTGTACCGGCATCTGAACAACTTGCCAACCATACTGCAAGAAAAGCACATGCAGTGTGGGAGCTGTATCCTGTGGTTACAAAACAGTTGGAGGACAATGAACAGCGTGACTTATTCCATGACCTAGAATTACCGTTAGCAAAGATACTCGGGAAAATGGAAGTAACCGGTGTGAAAACGGACGTAGATGTGCTGAAGACGATTGGAGAGCAGTTGTCGGAACGTCTGGCAGTCATTGAGAAGACGATCTATGAAATGGCTGGCGAGACATTCAATATTAATTCGCCTAAACAACTCGGCGTCATCTTGTTCGAGAAAATCGGCTTGACACCTATTAAGAAAACAAAGACGGGTTACTCGACAGCTGCAGATGTGCTAGAGAAGCTCGAAAGTGAACATGAAATCATTCAACATATTTTATTATACCGACAGCTCGGCAAGTTGAATTCCACATATATCGAAGGTCTTTCTAAAGAAATTCATGAAGACGGAAAGATCCATACACGTTTCCAGCAGGCGCTAACGCAGACAGGCAGATTGAGCTCGATCAATCCGAACTTGCAAAATATCCCTATCCGTTTGGAAGAAGGGCGCAAAATACGTGCAGCATTTATTCCATCTGAAACCGAATGGATTATGTTTGCGGCTGACTATTCACAAATTGAATTGCGTGTACTTGCACATATTTCGCAAGATGAAAAATTAATTGAAGCATTCCGTCAAGGTGCGGATATTCATACGAAAACTGCGATGGATGTTTTTGGTGTGAAGGAAGAAGAAGTGGATAGCAATATGCGTCGCGCAGCAAAAGCTGTCAACTTTGGTATTGTCTATGGCATCAGTGATTATGGATTATCCCAAAGTTTAAATATTACTCGTAAAGAAGCAGGGGAATTCATCGATACGTATTTAGCGAGCTTCCCGGGCGTCAAACAGTACATGGATAATAGTATTATTGACGCCAAGCAAAAAGGCTATGTGACAACACTATTAAAACGTAGACGATATTTGCCGGACATTACGAGTTCAAATTTCAACTTGCGAGGTTTCGCCGAGCGTACAGCGATGAATACACCGATCCAAGGAACTGCGGCGGACATCATTAAACAAGCGATGATTGATATGGATGCCAGACTTGAAAAAGAAAATATGCAAGCACGTATGCTGCTTCAAGTACATGACGAACTGATCTTTGAAGCGCCTATGGAAGAGTTGGAGAAACTAAAAGAAATCGTACCGGAAGTCATGGAACAAACGATTCAACTCGATGTTCCGTTGAAAGTCGATTGGAATTATGGCAAGTCTTGGTACGAAACGAAGTGAGTGAGTATACATGCCAGAACTACCGGAAGTAGAAGGAGTGGTGCGAGACCTTGCACCGCTCGTGGAAGGGCGGACGGTGAAGCAACTTTCTGTATCGGATACCGTCGTCATCTCTAAAACAGCTGGAAAAGAAACGATTATTAAAGGAAAATCTGTGGACGACTTTCTTGACGGCATGGAAAATATGCAAATCGAGAAAATTGTGCGTCGCAGTAAATATATTTATTTTCATTTAGTGAAAGAAAGCCAACCACATTTGCTCGTCAGCCACCTTGGTATGACGGGCGCTTGGTTTGTCGTGAATTCTCCTGATGAAATTACAGAAGAAAAGTTCCGGAAACATGCACATGTCTTTTTGGAAATGGAAGATGGCGGATTACTGGTCTACTCGGATATACGAAGATTCGGTGAAATGCGGCTACTACAGACGGAAGAAGATTTTCCTCCTTTGTTAGAGATGGCACCCGAACCTTTTTCTGATGAAGCGCTGGACCATTTTTTATCGATGGCAGAAACTCCGAAGTATAAAAGAAAACCTATCAAAGAAGTGATCATGGATGGGAAAGTTATTTCGGGATGCGGCAATATTTACGCTACAGAAGCGCTGTTTCATATGAAGATCCATCCGAGTCGAACAGCGGAACGAATCAGCAAAAAACGCAAAATTCTATTGTTTGAAGAGGTAGTACGCGTTTTGCAAGAAAGTATCGATGCAGGAGGCAGTACAATATCCGATTATCGTTCAGTTAACGGCAACGCGGGAACGATGCAAGATCGACTGCATATGTACGGGAAAAAAACATGCTTAGCGTGCGACACGCCGACTAAAAGTAAGCAGATTGCGGGCAGAACGTCTGTCTATTGTCCAGCTTGCCAAAAATAAGGAGTGATGAGCGTGATTATCGGATTGACAGGAAGTATTGCTAGCGGGAAAAGTACGGTAGCGAATATGTTGCGTGAAAAAGGTTACCCTATTGTTGATGCGGATGTAATTGCGAGGGAAGTGGTTGAGTCAGGAAGCCCATTGCTAAAAAAAATCCAACAGACATTCGGTGAAGAGGTGTTACGGGAAGATGGTACACTGAATCGCGAACAACTTGGCGCAATTATTTTTGGTGATGAAGTGAAACGACAACAGTTAAATGAATTGATGCATCCTGCCATCAGAGGGCGAATGGTCAGTCAGAAAGAAGACTATTTAACTCAAGGCTATCAAACCGTCATTATGGACATCCCCTTACTGTTTGAAAGTAAACTTCAGGACTATGTGGAGAAGATTGTCGTCGTTTCTGTCACGAAGCAAATTCAAAAACAGAGACTGATGGCTCGCAATGAATTGACGGAAGCAGAAGCAGATGCCAGAATCACATCCCAGTTGGATATGAGCATCAAAGAACAAGGCGCTGACGCGGTTATTCATAATAACGATACAGTGGAAGATACCGAAAAGCAGTTGAATGCAATCCTTGAAAACTGGCAAGCTGTACCGAGATCATGAGTGTGGGGAATTAATTTATAAATTTAATGTGTTATAGTGTTGGCATAATGATAAAATGTGTTATACTAATGAACGATTAAAGATATAAAGTATAACATACATGCAGGAGGATCCCTTTAATGACTACAAAAATTGCAATTAACGGACTCGGCCGTATTGGACGGATGGTATTCCGCCAGATTATCAAGGAAGACGATGTTAATCTAGTTGCTGTCAATGCGACATATCCAGCTGAAACGATTGCACATCTCTTGAAATATGACTCGACACACGGAGTTTTCGATGGTGAAATCATTGCGGATGAAAATGCGATCATCGTCGACGGCAAACGTGTACAACTAATTTCAGAACGTGACCCATCGAAATTGCCTTGGCAAGAGCTTGGCGTAGATATCGTTATAGAATCAACAGGTGTATTCAACTCACGTGATAAAGCAGCACTTCATTTGGAATCGGGCGCAAAGAAAGTAATTTTAACTGCTCCAGGTAAAAATGAAGACGTAACCGTTGTAATCGGAGTGAATGATGAGGAATTAGATGTCAACAAACATAGTGTAATTTCTAATGCGAGTTGTACAACAAACTGTTTAGCACCAGTTGCAAAAGTATTGAATGATGAATTCGGTATTGTAAACGGCTTAATGACAACTGTACATGCATATACGAATGATCAGAAGAACTTGGACAACCCACATAAAGATTTACGCCGCGCGCGTTCTTGCGGAGAATCCATCATCCCAACTTCAACAGGTGCTGCAAAAGCTTTGTCTCTTGTACTTCCTGAGCTTGAAGGGAAAATTCACGGCTTGGCACTGCGTATCCCAACACCAAATGTTTCCCTTGTGGACTTGGTAGTGGACGTAGAAAAAGATGTGACGGTTGAAGAAGTGAACAACGCGTTCCGTAAAGCAGCAGAAGGCTCGATGAAAGGGATTCTTCGCTATACTACAGAACCTCTTGTATCGATTGACTTCAATACGACTACAGAATCCGCAACACTAGATGGACTTTCTACTATGGTCATGGGCGATCGTAAAATCAAAGTGCTTGCATGGTATGATAATGAGTGGGGTTATTCAGCACGTGTTGTGCAATTGGCGAAAAAAGTCGCTACTGCACTAACTGATAAAGTCACTTCATAAATGAATGAATCGGCACTTCATCTCACGGGATGGAGTGCTTTTCTGTGTCCGTTTGTTGTTGTATGGACAGTTTCTGTTATAATGAAAAGTACTAATGAATATGCGGAGGAACTAACTATGTTATGTCCAGCTTGTCACTACCACGGAACACGCGTAATTGATTCACGACCTGCGGAAGAAAACCGTTCCATTCGACGAAGACGTGAATGCGAAAAATGTAGTTATCGTTTCACGACATTTGAAAAAGTGGAGCACTCTCCGTTAGTTGTCGTAAAGAAAGATAAGACCCGGGAAGAGTTCAGCAGTGAAAAGTTGCTGAGGGGATTAATTCGCGCTTGTGAAAAACGCGCGGTTCCGATCGAGCAATTAAAAGAAATCGTCAGTTCTATCGAAAAAGAACTAAGAAGCTCAGGAAATGTCGAAATAGATTCAGAACAAGTAGGAGAAATGGTGATGGAACGATTAGTGGACGTGGACGAGGTGGCGTATGTACGATTTGCGTCTGTTTACCGCCATTACAAAGACATCACGATCTTTATTGACGAGTTGCAACAATTGCAAAACAGGAAAGATGAACAAGAGTAAGATGTTGATCTAGAAGGGGAGGCGATTGTTAAAATGCTTTATACAGAGTTGCAGCCTGTCGATTCCTTCGAAGTGAAATTAGCACATCCTTTCTCTGCGTATGACCGACAAATGCTGACGTTATTTTATCAGCCACTTATCGGTCCTGAAGCGGTCAGTTTGTTTATGACCCTTTGGACGGATGCGGAAAGCAGAGAACCGCAAGAACATACCCACTACTATTTAATGAATATGTCTTCGTTTCCACTTCAAGCCATTTTTGAAGCGAGGATTTCATTGGAAGCTATTGGATTGTTGCGTACGTATAAGAAAAAGCAAGAAATAGATAAACGATCTTTTCTTTACGAACTATTACCACCACTCGATGCACCATCTTTTTTCAATGATCCGCTCCTATCTACCTTTTTATTCAGTAAAATTGGAGAGCAGCCGTATCGTCAGTTACGCGGCCGATTTTTAGAGGAGCCTATTGCGAAAGATGAGTATCAAGATATATCCCGAACATTTTTAGATGTTTATAAACCAGCGAGAGGCGATCAAGCGATGGAATTGACTGCAGGAATGCATTTCCAAGGAAAGAGTGAACCTCCCGGCATACCGTTTTATGTAGCAAATTTCAATTTCGATTTATTTTATAACGGTCTTTCAGAACAAATGATCCCTAAAGCTTCTTTGCGCACTATTTCTCAGGAAATGATTGCGATGCTGGCTTTCTTGTATTCACTCAGTCCGCTCGATATGCAAAAAGTCGTGATGATTGCAATGGATGAAAATCATCAGTTGACGGAAGAAAAAGTTCGCAAGGCAGCTGCGGAATTTTATAAGATGAATACGTCCAAGCAACCGCCTAAATTACAGTCGGTGTTTACACAACCGGTCGTCGAAGAAGTGCCAAAAGAAAATATGAGTCGTGACGAAGAACTATTGTTTTATCTAGAACATACTCCGCCAAAAGAAATGTTGCGTAAAGTGAGCAAGAAAGAACCATTCCTTGTAGACATTCAGCTTGCTGAACGATTAATCAATTTGCATAAGTTCCCTGTAGGTGTCGTCAATGTCTTGCTTCAATATGTAATGCTACGTAATGATGGCAAGATCACGAGCAGTTTTGTGGAACGCATTGCTTCACATTGGGCGAATAAACAAGTGAATGATGCTAAAACGGCTTTGAAGTTATCAAGAGAAGAACATGATCAATACATGAAATGGCTCAAAGAAGGGAAGCAGTCGACGCCTAGAAATCGAAAGCCAACAAGGGAAGAAAAAGTTCCAGAATGGTTTTCTAAGCGCGATAAAAAGAATGAGAAATCCGGTAAACCTAATAATTTCAATGTAGAGGAAGAACGCCAGAAGTTATTGAAAGAATTGGGGATTCAAGAATCAGAGGTGAAATAATATGGAACGAATTGGGGATGCGATGAAACGCGTAGTGAATGCTCCTTCATTAGCCCAGAAATATGACGAGCTTCGAACAGAAGTTATGGAAGATCCGGCTGTTCAACAATTTATTAGCGAGCATTCCGATGAAGTCAATACAGATGTGGTCAACCGCAGTCTAGGTAAATTATATGAATTCACAACGGCTTCCCACGCTTGTGAGCGCTGTCCGAATCTCGATGGGTGTATTAACGTCATGAAAGGCTTTGAGCCGAAATTAGTCATAGCACAGCGCCTTATTGATGTGGATTATATAGTCTGTCCTACTAAGCAGTTGGAAGATGAACGTAGAAACATTTCGAAAATGGTCAACAGCATGTACATGCCTAAAGAAGTAATGGAAGCGCGTCTATCTGACGTGAACTTCTTGTCAGAGGATAGTCGCGTGATCGTGATGCGAGCAGCTAAAGATTTCATAAATCAAATCGAGTCTACTGGTAAGGTTCCGGAAAGAGGCTTCTATTTATTTGGTAACTTCGGCATTGGAAAATCATTCATTTTAGGTGCGCTAGCGAATGAATTGGCAACTAGACGTATCCAAACTGTAGTAGTGTATGTGCCGGAATTTCTACGTGAGATGAAGCAATCGATTCAAAACCAAACATTGGACGAAAAAGTGGAGTTTGTGAAGCGGGCTCCTGTCTTGATGCTAGATGATATAGGAGCAGAAACGATGTCGACTTGGACTCGGGATGAAGTGCTTGGCACGATTTTGCAGTACCGTATGGCGGAAAAGCTACCTGTATTCTTTACCTCCAATTTTAATTATAATGAATTAGAACATCACCTTACAACGAGTCAGCGTGGGGAAAAAGAGCCTATTAAAGCGGCACGAATTATGGAGAGAATCCGCATGGTCAGCCAACCATTTAAACTTGGTGGGGAGAACTGGCGGGATTAATCTTTCTTTATAAAATGGCTTTGATGAAAGAATTAATAAATTACACTTGCAATTACGCTCAGACTTTTCTATACTATTACACAGTTCAACATTCATAAAATGTTAAAATGCATCGAAGAGGACAATAATTTGTTATTCACCTTTCCAGAGAACAAGGGCATGGCTGAAACCCTTGTAGGCAGAAGATAAATTTACCACCTCCAAGCAGCATCAGTGAAAGTAAGTAGCTGATGACGGTAGCGGCCCGTTAGCCGATCGAAAGCTTCGGTCTTTTCGCATATTTGCGAATAGAAGGAAGAAGGGTGGAACCACGAGCTCAAGCCTCGTCCCTTTAGGGATGGGGCTTTTTTGCGTTCAAAAAAAGAAAGGGAGTCATACACATGCCAGAAAATATTCACTTAACATTTCCAGATGGTGCAGTAAAAGAATTTGAGGACGGCGTCACAACAGAAGAAATTGCAGGCTCCATCAGTCCTGGATTGCGTAAAAGCGCATTGGCAGGGAAAATTGGAGATCAGCTAATTGATTTGAAATCACCAATCCATACAGATGGAGATATTAGTATTATTACTCCAACATCAGATGAAGCATTGGAAATTCTGCGCCATAGTACGGCCCACCTTTTGGCACAAGCCGTTAAACGCAAATTCCCGGATGCGAAACTAGGTATAGGTCCTACTATCGAAAATGGTTTCTATTATGATATCGATTCACCTACACCGATCACAGCTGAAGACTTACCTGAATTAGAAAAAGAAATGAAACGCATCATCGGTGAAAACTTGCCGATCATTCGTCACGATGTATCTCGTGCGGAAGCAGAAAAGCGTTTCAAAGAAATTGATGATGAATACAAGTTGGAACTTCTTGAAGCAATTCCTGAAGATCAACAAGTATCCATTTATGAACAAGGCGAATTCTTTGATCTATGCCGTGGCATTCACGTCCCGTCTACAGGTAAACTAAAAGAATTTAAATTATTAAGTATTGCAGGAGCTTATTGGAGAGGGAGCTCTGATAACAAAATGCTTCAGCGGATCTACGGAACAGCTTTCTTCAAAAAAGACGAGCTGAAAGACCACTTGCGTATGCTCGAAGAAGCAAAAGAGCGTGATCACCGTAAAATCGGTAAAGAATTGAATCTCTTCACGAATTCACAAAAAGTCGGACAAGGTCTTCCACTTTGGTTGCCAAAAGGTGCTACAATTCGCCGCGTAGTAGAACGTTATATTGTAGATAAAGAAGAAAGACTAGGCTATCAGCACGTGTATACTCCCGTACTTGGAAGTTTGGATCTCTACAAAACTTCAGGTCACTTGGATCACTACCAAGATAGCATGTTCCCGATTATGAGCATGGATAACGAAGATCTCGTTTTACGTCCAATGAACTGTCCTCATCACATGATGATTTATAAAAATGGTATTCATTCGTATCGTAACTTGCCACTTCGTTTGGCAGAACTCGGCACAATGCACCGTTATGAAATGTCCGGAGCACTTTCAGGTCTTCAGCGTGTTCGCGGAATGACATTGAACGATGCGCATATCTTCGTGCGTCCTGACCAGATTAAAGAAGAGTTTAAACGCGTAGTCATGTTAATCATTGAAGTGTATAAAGACTTCAATATCAAAGATTATTCATTCCGTCTATCGTATCGCGATCCTGAAGATACAACAAAATATTTTGATGACGATGAAATGTGGGAACGTGCACAAGCTATGTTGAAAGAAGCAATGGATGAGATGGAGCTTCCGTATACTGAAGAAGAAGGCGAAGCAGCATTCTACGGTCCGAAGCTCGATGTACAAGTAAAAACTGCAATTGGTATGGAAGAAACACTTTCCACAGCACAATTGGACTTCCTTTTACCTGAGCGCTTCGACCTTACGTATATCGGCGAAGACGGCAAACAACATCGTCCAGTCGTAATTCACAGAGGTGTCGTCTCTACAATGGAACGCTTTGTTGCCTTCTTAATTGAAGAATACAAAGGAGCTTTCCCTACGTGGTTAGCGCCAATTCAAGTAGAGCTCATCCCGGTATCACCTGACGTTCACCTTGACTATGCTCAAGACGTTAAAGAAAAACTGACATTGGCAGGGTTCCGAGTAGATGTGGACAGCCGTGACGAGAAGATCGGTTACAAGATCCGTGAAGCACAAGTACAAAAGGTTCCGTATATGCTTGTACTAGGAGATCGTGAAGTGGAAGCTGGCGAAGTCAATGTTCGTAAATACGGTGAACAAAAATCTGAGAGTATGTCATTTGACGCGTTCCTTGAATTGATCAAAGAAGACGTGAAGAAGGACTGATCCAAAGAGGTAGGTACCGTGGATCTGTTTTTCAGGTGGACACTTCCGACTTACTAAACGAAGGCGTCTTACAAGCGGTAGTGTAGCGATGAGTCAGCCAGGGAGTTCTTCCTGTCTGGTTCATTGCAATAGCCATCCGCAAGCGCCAAAGTGGGTGTAAAGCCGTTTTTCATTCTACTTTTCGAAATTGTTGAAAATAGTAGTTGCAATCCTATCTATAGTACGCTATACTTGAAAAGTTGAATTAATTCAAAAAAACCTGTGTGTCCGACAATGTGATCTGCAGAGTTATTGACATTTGATACTAATGATGTTATTATTAATAAGGTTAACTGAATACAGTTTGTGGTATAAGAAGAGGCTACCCGCTTCTCACCTGATCGACGCAATGAAGTTGTTGCCAGGTTAGCACAATAAGTTTATATCTATGCATACTGGCATAGTATACTTACGCGGGTAGACAAATCATATTTGTCTACTTTTTTTATTTTGTAAAATGGATAGACCTATGGGACTTTGAAGTCGGGATTTCCGATATACCAAAATGTGTATTCACGAGACAATATTCGGAGGTGGATTACTATTAGCAAAGACATGTACGTAAATGATGGTATCCGAGCACGTGAGCTGCGATTAATTGATCATAACGGCGAACAACTCGGTATCAAAACACGTAATGAAGCTTTAGATATTGCTGCTCAAGCAAACCTGGACTTAGTTCTTGTTGCTCCACAAGCGAAGCCCCCAGTAGCTCGTGTTATGGACCATGGAAAGTTCAAGTTCGAACAGCAAAAGAAAGAGCGTGAAGTACGTAAGAATCAAAAGGTCATCAACGTAAAAGAAGTTCGACTTAGCCCTACAATTGATGAGCATGATTTCCAAACGAAACTTCGTAACGGAATCAAGTTCCTTGAAAATGGGGATAAGGTCAAAGCTTCGATTCGTTTCCGCGGCCGTGCGATTACGCACAAAGAAATTGGCCAACGAGTACTTGATCGCTTTGCAGAATCTTGCAAAGAAGTAGCAACTGTTGAAGTTAAACCAAAAATGGAAGGTCGGAGCATGTTCTTAATACTTGCCCCACTTGCCGAGAAAAAGTAACACGAACAATTTAGGAGGAACAGAACATGCCAAAAATGAAAACTCACCGCGGTTCCGCGAAACGTTTCAAAAGAACTGGAACTGGTAAATTAAAACGTGGCCGTGCTTACACAAGTCACCTATTTGCTAACAAATCTACGAAGGCTAAGCGTCACTTACGTAAGTCTTCACTAGTTTCTTCAGGCGATTACAAGCGTATTCGTGAAATGCTAACAAACATGAAGTAAGACCGAACACACACTTAAAGGATAAGCAGGAGGTAATGCACTATGCCACGCGTAAAAGGTGGAACAGTAACGCGCAAGCGTCATAAAAAAGTATTGAAATTAGCAAAAGGTTATTTTGGTTCAAAACATAGACTTTATAAGGTAGCAAACCAACAGGTGATGAAATCTTATAACTATGCTTACCGTGACCGTCGTAACAAAAAACGTGATTTCCGTAGACTATGGATTACACGTATCAACGCGGCTGCTCGTGTGAATGGTATTTCATACAGCACATTAATGCACGGCTTGAAAGTAGCTGGCATCGATGTTAACCGTAAGATGCTTGCAGAACTTGCAGTGACAGATGCACCAGCATTTGCACAACTTGCAGAAACAGCAAAAAAATCTGTAGCAAAATAAGATGAACCAAAATCCACTTTCGTTTTCATTCTTATATGGAAATGAAGGTGGATTTTTTCGTATGGAGGAATGGCTGAAATGGCACAAACTCTATTAATTTATATGGTCATCCTGTCACTTTGGGCCTTTGGGGCAATGGGATATGATAAAAGACAAGCTAAAAGGAAAAAGCAACGTGTGCCCGAACGAAATCTATGGTTACTGGCTTTGCTTGGCGGCGGAGTGGGGGCGTACGTTGGCATGCAATTCTTTCATCACAAAACAAGAAAGACCAATTTCCGTATTGGATTTCTACTTCTAATGATGATTGATATCGTGTTGCTACTTGCAATATATGGTGTGAAATTTCCAACTACCGTTACATTTTAATATAAAAAACGGAAATAGCTTTTCTGAGCTATTTCCGTCTAATCAAGATTTCATTAATTGTTCAATTGGATTCTTCCAATTGATCTCGGCATGAGGATAATTCGTTCGTACTTCGGATTCAAGGAAATGAAAATCCTCTTTCGTCATACCTTGCAGATTCGCTTCATTTTTCACCCAAATGAAAATAGAGACAACATCAAAGGAATCAGTCGTGGTGCCTAGATATTTCTCACCTTCAAACATCGCACCTTTATACGTAATAAAAAAGTTTTTACGGATATTCTTAACGTCATCATAAAAATAATACTGTTCCTTTTCATACGCTTCATCCAGCTTTCGCTTAGCATCTGTCAAATAGCGAATCCCGGCATAAAATAAATATATAACAAGTGCTATAATGAAGATGCGGATCAATACAACCATGAAATCAGCTCCTGCAAACGATATAGTACAGTACTATACGGCTGAGTCTGGTAAAAGGTTTCATTTAATAGCAAAATGGTGGAGGGAATACAAATGAAATTACATCAACTATTTGAAATGCAAAGAGCACTCGATACATATATACAAAAAAATCATCAAACGAATGAGACATTTGCCGAAAGAGGTTTGGCATTAGTTGTCGAACTTTCCGAGTTGGCGAACGAAACACGTTGTTTTAAATTCTGGAGCACAAAAGGACCTTCAGCAGATGAGGTCATTTTAGAAGAGTATGTAGATTCTATACATTTCTTATTATCTCTAGGAATCGAAAAAGGCTTTGACGGATTGGAAGACTGGCCAGCGAGTGATGCTAAAGATCAAAATCTGACACAACAGTTTATTCAAACAGGTCAATCTATTTATGCATTTTTGGACTCATTAACATTTGAAGATTATAAAAATATTTGGATGAATTACGGAGCACTGGCGAATACACTTGGATTTACGGAAGAACAGATTATTCAAGCATATATTGATAAAAATGAAGAGAACTATGCACGTCAAAAAAGTGGATACTAAGCGGTATCATTGACTTCATCGTAATTTTTACCATAATAGAAATTTCATAAATAAATAAATTGACAAAAAGACTGTTTTGATAATAATATTAATACAATACAGGTCATACAGGGGGTATTTCGTTGAACGAATGGAGTAAGGATGATTTTGGATTGCGTTTAAAGGCACTGAGAGAACGTCGAGGACTATCGATGATGGCATTTGGCGCGGCAATCGGCACATCAGCTAGCCGAATTAAAGATTGGGAGCGTGGTAAGAACGCACCGTCCGCTGCTTGGATCGCTAAAATTTCAGAGCGTTTTTCTGTTTCTACCGATGAGTTGATTATGGGTGAGGTAACATTTACTCCGTATTTCAAAGCGACAGGTAATACAGTAGAATCACTCTATGATCGTCTTCGTGAAACGATGAATGTCGAATCCTCTGGTAAATGGCCAACAGAAATTGATGAGCTATATGCAGAAATCGACGCAGTGAATAAAGAGAAGTACCGCAGCGGAAAAGGACGTCGATCGGCTGAAAAAGAGCTGATGGAATTAGCCATCCGTCTACCTAAAAAAGATGTACTAGAACTACTCGAACTCGCTAAATATAAAAGACGCACCCTATAAAACGATGCCCCTTAAAGTTATTACACTTCGAGGGGCATCGTTTTTTATTAGTAGAATGTGAAAGTTAAATAGGATTAGCCGAATGGGTTAGTAGAGAGTACGAAAGGATTGAAGCTCCATCTCGGGACGCGTGTCCTATCGGCCGTGCGGTGAGCTAACCAAGTCGAAATCTCCTTCTGATTGCCTCACCTGGCGGGCTTGATTCATCCTGAGCCGCCCCAGCTTCCGATTCAATCCTACGTAAGTAGATGTAGATCACTTACTGTATTTGAGTGGGTATTGTTGTAGTCTTTAAACTTAACTATTTACTATCCTAACTTTAATGCTTAACAAATAGTAACAACCACATACTGTGCAGGAAAGCGCCCGCTCAGAACGGAAATCCCTACCCAACGCCATGTCAGCTACTCCACAGTTTTCAAAATAACAAATAATCAAATAGAATGAAATGTAGGAAAGTAGAATGAAATGCGTTATGATGGAATCGTAGATAAACCCAAGGAGGATGAGTTGATTGAAAGCATTCGTTCATGAAAATGGTGAGTTGCACTATACAGATATCGCCGATCCCTCAGCTGGAAACGGTGAAGTTATTGTCGCATTGAAAACAGCAGGACTCAATCGGCGTGACACCGCTATACCCAAACGACGTGGGGACGCTAAAGAACCTTTGGCATTAGGCTCAGACGGCGCCGGCACGATCGAATCAATTGGAGAAGGTGTAACCGGTTGGAATGTTGGAGACGAAGTAATTATCAATCCATCACTTCGATGGTTTGAAGAAAGCGATGCGCCACCAGCTGAATTTGATATTCTTGGTATGCCGGATCATGGCACGTTTGCAGAGAAGATTTGCATATCCTCAGATCAGCTAGAGAAAAAGCCATCACATCTTACATGGAATGAATCCGCAGTTATCGCTCTATCCGGGCTTACAGGTTATCGAGCACTAGTGACTAGGGGCCGTATAGAAGAAGGCCAAACCGTCTTTATTCCTGGAGCTGGAAGTGGAGTCGCGACCTATATGATTCAATTTGCGAAGAAAATGGGAGCGCGTGTCATCGTGTCCTCAAGAAGTGAAGAAAAAAGAAATCACGCATTGAAAATCGGTGCGGATATAGCGATTGATACGAATAGCCATTGGCCAACAGAACTAAAAGATGAACGTGTAGATCTTGTAATTGAGAGTGTGGGAAGAGCAACATTCAATCGTTCTCTTGAAATTCTCAAAAAAGGTGGACGGATCGTAGTGTTTGGTGCAACGACAGAAGATACCGTCGAACTGAACTTACGTGAATTCTTTTATGGTCAGTATTCGTTGCTAGGTACTACGATGGGAAGTCGTGAAGAACTACGGGATATGTTAGCGTTAGTTGAAGAACATCAAATCCATCCCGTTATTGATTCAGTGATTCCTCTTGAAAAAGCAACTGAGGCATTTACTAAGCTAGATGACAGTGTACAATTCGGTAAAATCGTTTTAGCCATTTCGAAATAACAATATAACCGGTATAGAAAGGCAGTGGAAGTAGTGACGAAAGAAATAAAGACACTGACAGATTTGGAAATCGCTTCAAAAGCAACTATGCAACCAATTGAAAACATCGCAGACAAAGCAGGAATTCCATTGGATGCGTTAGAGCTATATGGTAAATACAAAGCGAAAATCAATGTAGATCTCATTCCAAAACAAACTTCACAAGCGAAAGTCGTACTCGTAACTGCTACCAGTCCAACACCGGCAGGAGAAGGGAAATCGACAGTGACTGTTGGTCTCGGTGATGCACTGTCTCGTTTAGGTAAGAAAACAATGGTTGCATTACGTGAACCTTCATTAGGACCGGTAATGGGTGTCAAAGGTGGAGCAACGGGCGGCGGCTTCTCCCAAGTACTGCCTATGGAAGACATCAATCTGCACTTCACTGGAGACCTTCATGCCATTACAACGGTGAATAATGCGTTGAGCGCTATGATCGATAACCATTTGCATCAAGGTAATGTGTTGAACATCGATCCACGCCGTATTACATGGAAACGCGTCATGGATATGAATGACCGTGCGCTTCGTCATGTGACGATTGGTTTGGGTGGTCCATCACAAGGCGTGCCACGCGAAGATGGTTTTGATATTACAGTAGCATCCGAAATCATGGCCGTATTCTGTCTGGCGACTAGTTTGCAAGACTTGAAAGAACGCTTGTCCGATATTGTGATTGGCTATACGTATGAAAAAGAAGCTGTAACCGTGCGTGATTTAGGCGTAGAGGGTGCGTTGACGCTTCTGCTTAAAGATGCATTCAAACCAAACCTTGTCCAAACGATTGAAGGCACACCAGCTTTCATTCACGGTGGACCGTTTGCAAATATTGCCCATGGTTGTAACTCGTTGATCGCAACGAATACAGCGCGTAATCTGGCTGACTATGTCGTGACAGAAGCGGGATTTGGATCAGATTTAGGCGCAGAAAAGTTTATGGACATTAAAGCGCGCATCGGTAAATTCCAGCCGGATGCAGTCGTTCTTGTGACAACAATTCGCGCGCTCAAAATGCATGGTGGAGTAGCAAAGCAGGAGTTAAAAGTCGAGAATACTCAAGCTGTAGAAAAAGGTTTAGTTAATTTGGAAAAGCATATTGAAACGATTCTATCGTTCGGAGTGCAACCTGTCGTCGCGCTCAATCGTTTTGTGGGGGACTCTGATAGTGAATTGCAGAAAGTCCAGAAGTGGTGTCAGGATTATAATGTAAAAGTCGCTTTAACTGATGTATGGCAAGACGGTGGAGCAGGTGGAGAAGCATTGGCGAAAGAAGTCTTACAAGTGCTAGAAGAGCCAAATAATTTCGCTCCAATTTATGAAATAGAGCAATCAGTAGAAGAAAAACTCACAGCGATTGTTCAAAAAGTATATGGTGGCACAGGCGTTTTATTTACCGATCAGGCTAAGAAAGATTTAGCTGAAATTAAAAAGAATGGCTGGGATCTCTTGCCGGTCTGTATGGCAAAGACTCAGTACTCGTTTTCCGATGATCCAAAAAGGTTAGGACGTCCAACAGACTTTTCGATCACAATCCGCAATATTTTACCAAAACTTGGGGCAGGTTTCTTAGTTTGTTTAACAGGTGACATCATGACTATGCCTGGTTTACCAAAAAAGCCGGCAGCACTCAATATGGATGTCGATTCGGCTGGCAATGCTAAAGGGTTAATGTGATTGCTCTTTATAGTAGAGAGATATTAAGCAAAGGGCCATTAAGGCTTTTTGCTTTTTTAAAATCAAAAAGGAAGTAAAGAAAAGTAAAAAACGAGCTTTGAATCCGTAAATGACCCTTTGAGACATTAAACGTGCGAAACAGTACGCATGAAACGATGAGAGAATCGTTCAGCTATATGGAAAAAGACCAAAGACCAATACTCTATATATCTCTGGTTGAATCATAAAAAGGATGTGCAGAAAGTCGTCAACATGACATTCTGCAACATCCTTTTTGTATTCTATATAATCAAAAGATCTTGTGATCAACCAGCCATTCACTGATGAAATCCATGATCGACTCTACAGTCCCATCTTCGAATGGCGATCTCAAGTGGACCGTTGCGACGAGCTCCAGGAATGATTTACTTCCGCCCAATTGACACAGGGCCAAATAATCTGTCCATGCATCGTCAAAGTCATTTAATGAGCGTTGCCAAAATTGGAGAGCACAGATTTGCGCCAAGGCATAATCAATATAATAAAACGGCACTTCATAGATATGACCTTGTCTCTGCCAAAAACCGCCTTGTTCCAAATAGGGATGTCCATCATAATCCCGATTAGGTAAATAGATGTTCTCAAGTTCTTTCCATACTGCTTTACGTTCACTTGGAGACATTTCAGGCTGGTCATAGATGCGTTGCTGAAACTCGTCCACTGCCACTCCATAAGGTAAAAACAACACACTTTCAAGTAAGTGTGCATAGCGATAACGTTCTGCATCGCTACCAAAAAAATGATCCATCCAGAACCAAGTGAAGAACTCCATACTCATAGAATGGATTTCTGCTGCTTCGGTCGTTGGCCAAATATATTCGGGGATTCCAATTGAACGACTAGAATATACTTGGAACGCATGGCCTGCTTCATGCGTCAAAACATCAATATCACTTGAGGTTCCATTGAAATTCGAGAAAATAAAAGGTGAATCATAATTATCTATAAATGTACAATAGCCGCCAGCTTCCTTGCCTTTTTTCGCTACCAAATCCAATAAGTTTTTACGTTTCATATAATCAAAAAAGCGTCCGGTTTCACGCGATAACTCCTGATACATTTTTTGTCCATTTTCCAAAATCCATTCAGGGGAACCTTTTGGTTGAGGGTTTCCTTCTGCGTAATGCAATGGTTCATCATAAAACTTCATTTGCGAGATGCCTATTCTTCGACTTTGCATACCTCGAATCTTCTCTGCTAAAGGGACCACATGCGTCCGAATCTGATTACGGAAATTTCCCATCATAAGTGCATCATAGCCGATCCGGTCCATACGTATGTATCCCAGTTCTATAAAGCTTTTAAACCCGAGTGTAGTAGCGATTTCATGACGTACTGCCACGAGACGATCAAAAATCCTATCGAAATCATCTTCATGTGAGGCGAAAAAATCGGCAGTGGCATTCATAGCATCTTTTCTAACGGAACGATTGAGTGACTCTTTAAATGGTCCAAGTTGTGCCAAAGTCAGCATTTCGCCTTGGAACTCGATTTGTGCTGAAGCGACGAGATGTGCGTACTCCGAAATAAGTTTATTTTCTTGCTGTAAAAGTGGCAAGACTTCATCTGAATACGATTGGACGGCATTCTCCGCAAGCTTAAATAGCTGAGATCCCCATCTGTCTTCCAATTGTGCTCGGAAAGGCGTAGTGATGACAGCTTGGTAATAATTGCTTTGCAAAGCTTGGAATTGAGGTCCGATCTCATCAAAATAATCTCGTTCATCTTGATAGAAGGTATCATTCGTATCAATGGAAGAACGGATATACATGATGTTTTCCGCTGTACTGTAATCACTCGTCAACATGTTTATATGCTCAATAATTTTAGCCTGCTCTTCGAATGAGTTTGCCTGCTTAAACTGGTCCAGTGCATTCTGAAACTCTATTTTTAGTTTTTCGATGTCCGGGCGAGTATACTCATAATCTTCAAAAGTAAGCATCGTACTCCTCCTAGTTCGTATGTAATGTGCCTATCCCTTCATTTTCTAGCAACGAGTAAAAAAAAGCAAACAATTTAGCGGTAATGACGTTCATAAATTGCCACAATCTTATGAAATGATGTAGGATAGAGAGAGTAAACTCTAAGTGAGCGGGAAGAAGGAGAAATTGAATGCAAATAATAAATCATAAAGCACAAGAACTGGTAGATCCGACAGGTATTATCGATGGTCAGCGCTTTGAATTCCTATTGACAGTTAAGTTCGATGAAGAAGATGAACTGTTCAATGAAGAGGGTACTGGCTTACGTATGCTATATTCTGCGAAGGATGGCCAGCGAAAGATGCTAACGTACCAATTTTATGAATTGGCAACGGAAAGTCCTTTTGACGTTGAATGGGACGAAGAAGAACAAACGTCAGCAGAGCAATACTGCATGGAACATTTTCCTGAAATCTAAATACAAAATAGATGTTATTCTCTTTATAATAGGGGATAATAGACTAGAGAAACATAAGTAGTACACCCCAAAGCATCTCATCAAAGAATTAATTATAGGAGTGTTTTAAATGAATCATGAAATAGTGGATATTACGATTATCGGCGGAGGTCCAACTGGATTATTTTCTTCGTTCTACGCAGGCATGCGTGAGATGTCAGTTAAAATTATCGATAGTTTGCCACAGCTTGGTGGCCAATTGATCGAGTTATATCCTGATAAATACATTTATGATGTAGGCGGATTCCCTAAAATTTTGGCGAAAGATTTAGTGGCAAACTTAGTGACACAAGCGTACTATGCAAAACCTGAAGTTTGTTTAGGGGAAGCAGCAATGTCCATCGAAAAGAAGGACGATCACTTTGTTTTAACAACGGATAAAGGTCAGCATTTGACACGTACCATTTTATTGACTGCAGGAATTGGGGCTTTTCAACCACGTAAAATTGGATTGAAAGAAGAACCTACTTTTGAAGGCAAAACATTACACTATGGTATTAAAGACTTGTCTATGTTTAAAGATCAGAATATCTGTGTTTGTGGTGGGGGAGACTCTGCACTAGACTGGGCATTGATGCTTGAAGATATCGCAAGTCAGGTCACACTGGTTCACCGTAGAGAACGTTTCACTGCGCATGAAACAAGTGTTAATCAACTGCGCGAATCTAGTGTCAATGTGTTAACTTCACATGCTGTAAGTGAGTTACATGGCGATGGAGATACATTGGATAAAGTTGTTCTAAAGGAAAAAGACGGCAGCGTGAAAGAACTCACATTCGATCATGTAGTAGTCAATTACGGCAATATTTCCTCACTCGGCCCATTGAAAGACTGGGGCTTAGATATGGATCGTAACTCTATTATAGTTAACTCTCGCATGGAAACGAATATTGAAGGCATTTATGCAGCTGGTGATGTAACAACATACGACGGCAAAGTGAAATTAATTGCGGTAGGTATGGGCGAAGCGCCGGTTGCAATCAGCCACGCGAAAGCGTTCCTAGATCCGAAAGCGAAAGTGCAGCCGTTACACAGTACGAGCATATTTGGTTAATAGAATAGTATGCACCTTGTATGGAGAGTTGTTCACCGTACAAGGTGTTTTTATGTAGTGCTATAAAAGGCTATCTCAAGAGAGATCTCGAGATAGCCTTTTTCATTACGAACCGATTATCGCTTTGTAGTTTCATAATCAGCAACTTTGACTAGTTGTTTACCTAAATTTGTTCCATCGAATAAACCAAGAAATGCATCTGGAATATTTTCGAAGCCTTCGACAATTGTTTCTTCATACTTCAATTTGCCTACAGAAAGCCATTTACCTAAATCAGTTGATGCAGTAGCGAAGTCTGCCGCATAATCTCCTACGGTAAAGCCTTTCATCAACGCGCTTGTTTTAATCATTGTAGATTGAAGGCGAGGACCGTAGTCTTGTCCTTCTTTATTGTAAGAGGAAATAGCGCCGCATAGTGCAATTCGCGCATGCTTATTAAGTAAAGTAAAGACTGCATCCGTCACTTCACCGCCGACATTGTCAAAATAGACATCTACACCGTTAGTTGCAGCTTTAGCTAAGTCTTCTTTAAAGCTATCCAGTTTATAATTGACTGCCTCATCAAAGCCCAGTTCATTTTTTAAGTACTCGATCTTCTCTTGAGAACCTGCAATTCCGATCACTTTGGCACCTTTCATTTTAGCGATTTGGCCCACTACTGAACCAACTGCCCCAGCAGCACCAGAAACAACGACTGTTTCACCTTCTTGAGGTTTACCGATATCGAGTAACCCGGAGTATGCGGTTAGGCCTGTCATGCCAAGGATACCTAAGTGTGTAGTAATCGGGGCGATAGTTGGATCGATTTTACGTACTTCTTTCTCGGAAGCTGCCGTATATTCTGCCCAATTCAAGTTCCCTACAACAAAATCTCCGGGTTTAAATGAATCGGAAGTAGATTGTGTAATCTCGCCAACGACTCCACCGGTAATCACTTCATCCAGTTTAAATGGAGGAATATAAGACTTCGCATCTATCATTCTTCCTCGCATGTACGGATCAACGGATACATAGAGCGTACGAACAAGAACCTCATGGTCTTTCAGCTTAGGCATAGGCTTTTCTACAAAATTGAACGTTTCCAAAGTAGGCAAGCCTTTCGGACGGTTTGCTAAATGAATTTCTCTTTGCATCTCTCGTGTCATATAAATTCCTCCTATTTTTATCTATATTTCAATTTATGAACTTACTAAAGGTAAGCTTAATTACAAGGTTACTAGCATGCGGTACTGATGTCAATTAATTGCACTGAATTGAAGAGTTCAACTGTATTCATTCGAATGAATCAATTAATATATGTTCAACAAATAATGATTTGAGTGGACATTTTCTTGATGTCAAAGTAGAGTAGAGACGTAGACTTTCAGAAAAATTAATGATCTAGCCGTAAAGGAGCTAACCAGATGAAAAAGGTTTTGGTTGTGGAAGATGAACAGTCAATAGCTACTCTTTTGCAATACAACTTAGAGCAGGCAGGATACACCGTTTACATAGCCCGAGATGGGAATACAGCAATTGCGATGACCCTTTCTGAAGAACCGGATTTACTATTGCTCGATATTATGCTGCCCGGAATGGATGGCATGGATGTATGCAAAAAACTTCGCCAGGAGAAGATCCATACACCTATTTTAATGTTGACAGCGAAAGGCGATGAATTCGACAAAGTCCTTGGACTCGAACTGGGAGCAGATGACTACCTAACAAAGCCGTTCAGTCCACGAGAGGTACTTGCACGTGTGAAAGCCATCTTTCGCAGAATAGAGTTACAGGATTCTGTACACGTAAAAGAACTGGAAACGGAACTTAGTCATGGAAGTTTACTAGTTCATCCAGATCGAATTGAAGCTTTTTTGGATGGAAGCCCTTTAGAATTAACTCCAAAAGAATTTGAACTGCTTTTGTACTTAATGCGTCATTCTGGTAAGGTACTACACCGCGAGCAGTTGCTGAATGCGATATGGAATTATGACTACACTGGAGATTCTCGTATCGTAGATGTTCATATCAGTCACCTGAGGGAAAAAATTGAACCGGATACAAAAAGTCCAGTGTATATTAAGACTGTTAGAGGATTTGGTTATAAATTTGAAGAAGTGACAAACTGAATACTTTAGATACATACGAAAGCTGAAGACGAATCCATAGAGGATTGTGTCTTCAGCTTTTTACTATACCTGCGTGAGCATCTCATTTCTTTACAACGATATAGGGAGTGATCTATCTATACAGAACCTTTACACAACCTTTACGTTACATCCATCACTCTTTAATATGCATTGTCTATAGTAAAGAAGCAGTAGGAAATTCATATTAAAACGAAAAATCCTAGGGGGCACAGTGATGAAGAAGCGTAATCGAATTACCGTATTGGCATTTGTTTTACTTTGTACGTGGGTGGTCGCAGCTTGTAGTAGTACGAAAGCGAATGATAGTGATAAGGGAGAAGCGAAACAAGAAACAGAGCAAGCAGCTGAACCTATCATGGCAGTAGGCTCGAGTGCGTTGCAACCATTAGTAGAGGCGGCTGCACAGCAATATACGATACAAAATCCAGGGGCAGTCATTAATATTCAAGGCGGAGGTAGCGGTACTGGGTTAAGTAAAATTAGCGAAGGTGCAGTAGATATTGGGAACTCGGATGTATTCGCAGAAGAAAAAGAAGGCGTGGACGCGAGTAACTTAGTCGATCATAAAGTGGCGGTTGTTGGAATGGGACCAGTAAGTCATCCAGAGACAGGTGTAGAAGATGTTACGACTGAAGAATTGATCGGCATTTTTACAGGAGAAATCAAAAACTGGAAAGAACTGGGCGGAGTGGATCAAGAAATCATTGTCATCAACCGTGCAAAAGGCTCCGGAACGCGTGCAACATTTGAAGCATTTGCATTGCAAGGAAAAGAACCAATGGATGCGCAAGAGCAGGATTCATCAGGTACGGTCCGAAAAATTGTCGGTGAAACACCAGGAGCAATTAGCTACTTGGCATTCTCATACTTTGATCAAACGACTACCGCTTTAAAAGTCAACGGTGTAACACCCGACCGTAAAAGTGTCGAGTCCAATGATTGGGAAATCTGGGCGTATCAACATATGTATACAAACGGCGAAGCGAAAGGTCTAGCGAAAGAATTGATTGATTATATGTTGTCGGAAGATGTACAGGAAACTCTACTCCCGGAAATGGACTACTTACCGGTAACAGGTATGCAGGTGGAACGAGATGCACAAGGAACTGTCACAAAAAAGTGATTAAAACTTGCAAGTTTCTCCAATCTCGAAAGGAGAGTACATGATGGCGAAGATGATCAAAGAGACGGAACATCCATTGTACAGAAAAAGCAATAAAATGCGTATGGAGCGATTTGGTAAATGGCTTACTTTTCTCTCAGTAGCCCTGACCGCAGCCATCACCGCAGCCATATTATTTCTAGTCTTTTCAAAAGGTTTATCCACGTTCATAATGAATGATGGTAGTGTCAAAGACTTCTTTACAGGTACGACTTGGAACCCAGCGGAAGTAAATTCCCTGGGTAATCCAATTATTGGTGCATTACCTTTTCTAGTGGGTTCATTAGCTGTCACAGGAGTATCCGCGCTACTATCCGCACCACTAGCAATTGGCGCTGCGATTTTCATGAGCGAAATTGCACCGAAAACAGGAAAGAGAATCATGCAGCCGGTGATCGAGCTATTAGTAGGCATTCCTTCCGTTGTCTACGGATTTATCGGGTTAACTGTCGTCGTACCATTTTTACGCGATCTATTTCCTGGTAGCGGATTTGGTATTGCAGCGGGAACCATTGTGTTATCTGTCATGATTTTACCGACAGTCACGAGTTTAGCACTGGATGCTATTCAGGCGGTGCCACGTTCATTACGTGAAGCATCGCTGGCGCTAGGTTCAACAAGATGGCAAATGATTTGTGAAGTTGTATTAAAAACTGCGAAACCCGGCTTAATGATGGCTGTTATTTTCGGAATGGCACGAGCTTTTGGCGAAGCTCTAGCTGTACAGATGGTCATTGGAAATGCTTCGGTCATTCCGCATTCGTTATTTGAACCAGCCTCTACACTTACTAGTATTTTAACAATGGGCATGGGGTATACCGTAATGGGGCAAGTTGAAAATAATGCGCTTTGGTCACTTGCACTTGTACTTTTACTGATGTCGCTATTCTTCACGATCACAGTACGAATGATTGGAAAGGGGAAAAGTAGCTAATGTCTGCTAAAAGTAAAGATCAACTCGCTACGGCTGGATTGTACGTCATTGTAGGCGTCATTATTACGATCTTGGCAGGATTACTTGGATTTGTCTTTGTCAAAGGGATACCTCAGATTAGCTGGCAATTCATCACCTCACCACCGCAGATTTTCAAAGAAGGCGGAGGAGTAGGACCGCAACTATTCAATTCCTTTTATTTACTAGTTTTGACACTAATTATTTCAGTGCCAATTGCTATTGGTGCGGGGATTTATTTAGCAGAGTATGCAAAAGATCACTGGGTCATTCGTTGTATTCGTGTACTCATTGAAGTGCTTTCTTCGCTCCCTTCCATAGTAGTAGGATTATTCGGATTCCTGTTTTTCGTGTTGTATATGGGGTGGGGTTTTTCGATCTTGTCAGGTGCCTTCGCGCTTTCGGTATTCAATTTGCCGTTACTTGTGCGAGTCGTAGAACAATCTATTAGTAATGTGCCAAAATCACAGCGCGAAGCAGGATGGGCGCTTGGATTTTCAAAATGGGAAACCATTATAACAGTCATACTTCCAGCGGCATTGCCTGGAATTGTAACGGGTGTCATACTGGCATCAGGCAGAGTGTTCGGAGAGGCGGCAGCCTTGATTTACACAGCAGGAATGAGTACACCCATTATAGATTTCACTAATTGGAATCCATTGTCACCGACATCTCCTTTAAATCCCTTTAGACCGGCAGAAACTATGGCGGTTCATATTTGGAAAATTAATGGAGAAGGTATCATGCCAGACGCAACGGCAATCTCTGACGGAGCAGCAGCATTATTGATTATTTCGATTTTATTCTTTAATTTCGCATCACGCATTATCGGCAATTTGATGTTTAAAAAAATGAGCGCCAATTAAAAGGAGAATCTTTATGCAATCAGTTGCTTTACAACCTGTCACAATGAAAACGGATAGAACTAAACTAGTAGACAGTCCTGACTTTCAACGCAATTCCGTGTTGCAAACTACTAATTTGTCGGTGTATTATGGCGGGCATTGTGCTGTTGATCAAGTCAGTCTAACGTTTCCCAAACAATCTGTTACGGCACTAATAGGTCCTTCGGGATGTGGAAAATCCACTTTCCTGCGTTCTATTAATCGAATGAATGATGACATCGACCAATGTCGTACGGAAGGAGGAGTCTTTTATCAAGGGGTAGACCTGCATTCACCCTATGTGAATTTACATGAAATACGCAAACAGATTGGAATGGTATTTCAAAGACCTGTACCATTTGCCAAATCTATCTTTAAAAATGTTGCAGCTGGACCCATGCGAGACGGAGTGAAAGATAAGAAGGAATTACAAAGAATTGTAGAAGATAGCCTAAAAAAAGCGGCACTGTGGGAAGAAGTAAAAGATCAATTACATACATCTGCATTGAGTCTTTCAGGTGGACAGCAACAACGTCTTTGTATCGCGAGAGCACTAGCGATGCAACCGAGCGTTTTATTACTCGATGAACCTGCATCTGCACTTGATCCAGTCTCTACTGCAAAAATCGAAGAATTGATATCACAATTAAAAGAAGATTATACAATTGTGATCGTCACACATAATATGCAACAAGCCGCACGTATTTCGGATAAAGTAGCATATTTTTATATGGGGCGTGTGATAGAACATGGACCGACAGAACAGATTTTTACTAATCCACGTCATGACCAAACAGCACATTATATAAATGGACGTATTGGATAGGAGAGATTGAAATGAATGTAGTGGAAACTATAGAACAATCAGTCATTCAAACAGAAAATCTGCAGTTCTATTATGGTACTCGTCACGCACTAAAAAATATCAATCTGAAGTTTGAAGAGAAGAGAATCACTGCACTTATAGGACCGTCAGGGTGTGGGAAATCAACTTTTTTACGGACAATGAACCGAATGAATGATCTAATACCCGGAGTGAAGACGGAAGGAGCAATTTGGATCGGTAAAGAAAATATAACGGATTCATCTATTGATCCAGTGGAATTGCGAAAGAAAGTAGGAATGGTCTTTCAACATGCATCCGTATTTCCGTTTTCGATTTATGAAAACATTGCGTATGGACCACGTATTCATGGAGAAAGAAATAAAAAAGTACTGGATCAAATCGTAGAAGAGAATCTACGCGCTGCCGCTCTATGGGACGAAGTAAAAGACCAATTGGCACAATCTGCTACAGGGCTTTCAGGTGGGCAACAGCAACGTTTAACCATTGCACGGACATTGGCGACTAAGCCGGAGATATTATTGATGGATGAACCCACTTCAGCCCTCGATCCCATCTCTACTGCCAAAGTCGAGGAACTGATTCAAACGTTAAAAGAGCACTATACGATCATCATCGTCACGCATAACATGCAACAGGCTGCGCGCATATCTGATTTCACAGCTTTCTTCCTAAATGGAGAAGTAAAAGAGTATGGACAGACAGCTACCCTATTTAGCTACCCGTTATTTTCTGAGACGAAAGAGTATATAGCAGGAAAGTTTGGTTGAATATTAAAGCGGAATATGAAAATAGTATCAAATTTGTTACATAATAAAGTAAACAGCCAGCTTCCTAGATAAGGATGCTGGCTGAACGTGTATTAAGAATTAATTTCGCTCGCACGTGATGCTTCAATTTTTGCCATTCGTGCGTCGTATTCATCCACTGTCATATCGTGTTCAACAAAATAACGGTTACGAGGATGTGTACGGCAATCGTCTGAACAACTGCGCATATAGAAGTGTTCGTTCTCTTCTGAGCATAGGATCTTCGCGTTACACTCGGGATTTGCACAGTTTACATAGCGTTCACAAGGTGTGCCGTCAAAATGATCGCGGCCTACGATGACGTGCTCAACTTGGTTGATTGGAACTGCAATACGCTCATCGAATACGTAGCATTGACCATCCCACAACTGTCCTTTTGCTTTAGGGTCTTTACCGTAAGAAACGATACCGCCGTGTAAATGCGCTACATCTTCGAATCCTTCACGTTTCAACCAACCAGTGAACTTCTCACAACGAATGCCACCCGTACAGTACGCAAGAATCTTCTTACCTTCAAGTTGTTCTTTGTTTTCCATTACCCATTCAGGAAGATCACGGAAATTCTCAATATCCGGGCGGATTGCACCACGGAAATGACCTAGGTCATACTCGTAATCATTACGAGCATCTAATACAATTGTGTTCTCGTCTTGCATTTGCTGTAAGAACTCTTCAGGTTCTAAATATTCACCTGTGATTTCCAACGGATTGACATCTTCAGGTAAGCTAAGATTGACAATCTCTGGACGGAAGCGAACGTGCATTTTTTTGAATGCATGGCCATCTGTTTCATCAATTTTAAACCATACATCAGCAAAACGTGGATCAGCTTTCATATGCTCCATATACGCATCGGTTTGTTCGATCGTTCCGGAACAAGTACCATTGATGCCTTCAGCCCCTACAAGAATACGCCCTTTTAATCCAGTTTCTTTACAGAACTCCAAGTGTGAAGCCGCAAACTCTTCAGGCTCCTCAATCGTTACATACTTATAAAACAATAATACTCGATAGTCTTTCTTTTCCATGTAAATTACCGCCTTCTGTTTGATCTTTGCAATAGACAACAGCCGAGATCGGTGTGTACAAAGGGATAGTACGTCCCTTGAACCCCAATTTGCAAGAATCGGGCCCAGAATAGTATAGCATAATTTCATTTTTGAGAAAAGGATTCAAAAAGTTATTTTACTTAAATACCTTTTAAAAGTAAAACGTGACTACACACGGCTTTGTATCATGTCTGATTTGTTGTATACTAGGAGATGGAAATACTTTCAAACCTGTCAATTGTAAGTTAAGATAGTTGATTGTAAAATATATAAGTGGAATTCAGAATGCTTTTGAACGCAATGGGTATAGTGATTCTGACACTAGTAAACTGTGATGTGCATTCAACGCTGAGCAGTGTGGAGTAAAGGAGTCCTTTCATGAAAGATACAAATAAAAAACGTCGATCACTATGGATTGATCGTGCATTAATTATCACGATCATAACATTGGTATCTATTACACTACTATTAATAGTAAATGTTATAAAAAATAAAGAAGCTAGCCCTGCTAAACAGGTAACACATGAAGTCATACCTGCGCCGAAACAGAAAGTGTCGATAGAATCGACCACTTCTCCTTACCCAGGTATTAAAATGTTGACGGAGAAACCTAAAGACTCACAGTATCCTTTTGTCATTCGTTATCCGCAAACAGAGTACGATAGCTTTAATCGGCAAGTGTTAGACTATGTAGATGAATTGAAAACGACGTATGTCAATAAGCAACAAAAGAAAAAAAGAGTGTCCAAGTTAGATGTATCTTTTGAAACACTCCAGCATCTTTCGGGAAATTATTCTTTTGTCATGCAAGCTGTTACGTACTATGCTGATCAAGATAGTCAAACGGAAATTCAAACATTTCATATCAATCCTGAAACAGGAGACGAACTAATAATTGAAGATATTGTGGATCATAATCTGGAGAAGCTAAAGCGTATGGTGAGTGTCGTGCGTGACGAAATACATCATAGTCCTTCGTTACAAGATGATGTGATAAAGGAAAGTGTATGGCGTCCTACTGAACCGATGTGGGTCAACTATCGTAACTTCGCTTTAACAGATGATTCATTAATTCTTTATTTTGGTACTGGTGAATTTACAAAGAGGCAAGCTGGGCCGGCAACAGTAGAAATTCCACTACGTAAATTGAATCCATTCCTAGCAAAGGAATTCCAAGTAGCAACAGATGATACTAAAAAAGAAAAGACTATTGCTTTAACGTTTGATGATGGTCCGGATCCAAATTATACGGTTAGGATTTTAAAAACACTTGAGAAATACGATGCAAAAGCTACATTCTTTATGCTAGGTAATCGAGTAAATTCCTATCCTGATATTGCAAAGAAAGTAGCCGAAGCTGGACATGAGATAGGTAATCACTCATGGAATCACCCTTCATTAACAGGTATACCTGATGACGCTCTTCAAAGTGAGGTAAAAGGCACATCGGATATCATTGAAGCTGTAATTGGGCAACCTGCAACTGTTTTCAGGCCACCCTATGGCGCTGTAGATGATCGGGTAAGAGAAAGCACAAAATTACCTGTAGTTTTATGGAATGTAGATACATTGGATTGGGAACATCATGATCCAGAGTTGTTATTTAAACATATTATTGAAGATGCTCGTGCAGGTAGTATAATTTTGATGCATGATATTCATAAATCCACAGCAGATGGACTGGACGCGGTACTCGGAAATTTGCAGTCTCAAGGCTATAAATTCGTGACTGTATCTGAAATGGATGATTATTAATATGAAGTTGTTCCATTGTTTTGTCTAACAATGGAACAACTTTTGTTTTGTACAGTCCTATTTACGTATACTGTTCAAATAGCTGTAACATATAGTGAAAATAAATAGTAATGAACTGTAATTAGTGAAACACAGCATGATATACTAAACGGAATGAAATCATTGGAGGAACAACGAGAATGGAATGGAGAAATTTATACCGTGGTTTTTTGATGGGCATCAGTGACCTAGTTCCTGGTGTAAGTGGCGGAACGATTGCATTTATATTAGGGATTTATGATCGGTTACTCATTTCAATAAGCGGATTTTTTAGCAAGGACTGGAAGAAACATATTGGATTCCTCATCCCCCTAGGTATCGGGATGGGCGCAACGATCATTATATTTAGTAAAGTGATCTCGTATTTACTGAAGTATTATCATGAACCAACTCAATACTTCTTTTTAGGGTTAATTGTGGGTGTCATTCCGTTTGTTTCAAAGCAAGCAGGACTGAGAAAGAACTTTAAATTTCAGCATATTTTATTGATGATAGTAGTGGCCTCAGCATTAGCTTCTACAGCTTTTATGAATCCTATTGATCCAATCACAATCACCCATCTGACAGTTAAAAATACCATAATCCTATTCCTATCAGGATGGGCAGGTAGTATGGCGATGCTGTTGCCAGGTGTCAGTGGATCATTTATTTTGCTATTGTTAGGCGTTTACGCGACAGTCATTACGGCTATTTCAGACTTTAACATACCGATTATCATCGCAACAGGTTGTGGTATTGTCTTTGGGTTTGTAATTAGCAGTAAATTAATACGCTACCTTCTTTCCAACTTCCATACCGGAATGTTTGCCGTAATCATGGGATTAATCATCGGATCCATTTTTGTGATTTTCCCGGGAATGCCTGAAAGTGGTACGCCGTTTGTCATGAGTGTTATAGCTATCGTTCTTGGGCTTTTGATTGCCAATATATTAAATGGTGTAGGCGATAAAGCGTAGAATGTAAAAAACCGCTTGGAGAAAATCTCCAAGCGGTTTTTCGTATCATTTTATTGTTCTACTATTGTTGTTGTATTTTCAATATCTACATCTGCCATCGGAATATCCAATGCTTTTGCTACGCCTTCTCCGTATTTAGGATCCGCTAAGTAGCAGTGACGGATATGCTTAATTTTGATCTCTTTCGGAGCGTCGCCCATATTACGTGCAGTATTCTCAAATAAACGCTGCTGCTCTTCCATGTTCAAAATATTGAACAACTTACCAGGCTGTGTGAAATAGTCATCGTCATCTTCACGGAAGTCCCAGTGATCTGCGTCGCCATGAATTTTTAGTGGCGGCTCTTTGAAGTCTGGTTGTTCTTGCCACTCACCATAGCTGTTTGGCTCGTAGTGAGTAGTAGAGCCCATATTGCCATCAACACGCATTGCCCCATCACGGTGGAAGCTGTGGAACGGACATTTTGGTGCGTTAACAGGAATCTGGTGATGATTGACACCTAGACGATAACGTTGCGCATCGCCATAAGAGAATAGACGAGCTTGCAACATTTTATCAGGTGAGAATCCAATACCCGGAACGACTGCTGCCGGTGTAAACGCAGCTTGTTCTACTTCAGCAAAGTAGTTTTCAGGGTTGCGGTTTAATTCGAATTCACCGACTTCAATTAGAGGGAAGTCTTTTTTATACCAAACTTTTGTTAAATCGAATGGATTATACGGCATTTCCATTGCTTGTTCTTCTGTCATCACTTGAATGTACATTTTCCATTTAGGGAAGTTGCCATTATCGATGTTAGTTAGCAAATCGCGTTGTGAACTTTCACGGTCCGTTGCAATCGTTGCTGCAGCTTCTTCATCTGTCAAATTTTCAATACCTTGCTGGGAACGGAAATGAAACTTAACCCAGTGACGTTCATTGTTTGCATTGATCATGCTGAATGTATGGCTACCGAAACCATGCATTTCACGGTATGAACGAGGAGTACCACGATCGCTCATTAAAATAGTAATCTGATGGAGCGCTTCAGGTAGTCCAGTCCAGAAATCCCAGTTGTTTTTCGGGCTGCGCATATTTGTGCGTGGATCACGTTTAACTGCGTGGTTCAAGTCTGGGAACTGCAATGGATCACGGAAGAAGAATACAGGTGTATTGTTTCCGACCATGTCCCAGTTTCCTTCTTCAGTATAGAACTTCAAAGAAAAACCCCGGATATCGCGCTCGGCATCTGCTGCACCACGTTCACCTGCAACAGTGGAGAAGCGTGCGAACATTTCCGTCTGTTTACCAATCTCAGAAAATAGCTTTGCTTTCGTATACTTTGTAATATCATGCGTGACAGTGAAAGTACCGTATGCTCCAGATCCTTTCGCGTGCATACGACGCTCAGGAATGACTTCGCGATCAAAGTGCGCTAATTTTTCAAGTAACCATACATCTTGTAATAGAAGTGGACCTCTTGGACCGGCGGACATAGAGTTTTGGTTATCAACTACAGGTGCACCCGCAGCAGTCGTTAATTTTCTTTTTTGAGAATTGTTCTCATTGTTATTCAAAATATATTCCTCCTCAGTTGTTTGTTTATAACCTATGAATACTATTATACCAAAGCTAAATCAAAAAAGAAAGGCTTATTAATAATAATTATCATCTGATAATAATACTTAATAAGTATAGATTATTATGTACTGCATATTTATCATAATTTGTTGCCAACTATTTGTCTAGAAATACGATTTAGATTAAGTATCATTGTAGAATGATGTATAATAACAGGAGAAAATGTTTCGCATAGAAAGGATATCAATATATGAGCACTATGAAAAAATGGTTTCTTTATTCCATTGTACTATGCAGTTTATCGTTAGTATTAGTCGCATGCAGTGATAAAGAAAAAGTAGCACCACCAGAAACAACACCTGAACTAACTCCTGAAATTCCAGAAGAAGAGGAAGTCGTTGTAGCAGCTGTAGCAGACGAAGAGTTATATCAAAAAGTAGTGAATCAGCTAGAACAGGCGGGTTTAACAGTAGGCGAACCAGCTGAAGCTGCGATTGATATGTTTAAGGCAGAAAGTGGCATGGTAGTAACGATCAATGGGGATGCTTTACTTCCATTACATCTTTATAAACTGGATCCATCTGACAAGCGCCTTGAAATAGTAGAAGAGACAGGCAATCTTCCGGTATTTATCGGCAGTAAGACAGAGCAGTTGGCCGTGAAAAGAATAGATCACTTCATTATATATCTTCATAAAGGACATCCTGATTACGATGAGGTTATGAAAATAATAGATACGATATGATTAAAACGACTTGCTTCCATTAAGGGAAGCAGGTCGTTTTTTGTATATTCGAAGATTGACATATTGTATGAGGGGCTTAGTGAATTAGCAAATGATCATAACAACAGCTTAACCGCTCATAACTTTCGTAAAGCGCTCATAGTTCTTGCATACCCGCTCTATAGCATGTTCTACCCGCTCATACTTACGAAGCACCCGCTCTATCATATTAGTTAACCGCTCAATGTAGTCATTCACCTGACAATGAACATAAAGGATCCGACCATACAACAGAAATCCTAGCCTAGAACCTGCGGAGCATAAGAGCAAAACTACTAAAATTCAGTCAAACCGCCATCTTTCACATGCTGTTACAAAGCCGCCATAACTTATAGACAATTTCGTCATAAGTTTGCAGATTTGTAACAGGAATATCGTACATAGTTCACGAACTAATTTTCGTTCTGCGTTATTCTAGGTAGTAGAAAGACAGTTCGAAAGGAGATCAACAAAAATGTTGGAAGAAGTCTTATTAGCGAGAATCCAATTCGCCTCTACTACATTGTTCCATTTCATTTTCGTCCCTTTGTCCATCGGCCTAGCACTGATTATAGCGATCATGCAAACGATGTATGTAGTGAAGAAAGATGAAATCTACTTGAAAATGACGAAATTCTGGAGTGTGTTTTTCCTGATCAACTTCGCGATCGGTGTAGTGACCGGAATCATTCAAGAGTTTCAATTTGGGATGAACTGGTCGGCTTACTCTAGATTTGTTGGAGACATCTTTGGTGCTCCACTAGCTGTTGAAGCTTTACTAGCATTTTTCTTGGAATCTACGTTTATCGGAATTTGGATCTTCGGTTGGAATAAGCTACCGAAGAAATTACATTTAGCTTGTATTTGGTTAGTATCTATTGGAACGGTCATGTCCGCATTCTGGATTTTGGCAGCTAACTCTTTCATGCAAAATCCAACAGGCTATGTATTACAAAATGGCCGTGCGGAAATGAATGATGTAGTAGCCTTGCTGATGAATGAAAAATTATGGGTCGCGTTCCCGCATACGATTTTCGGAAGTTTTGCTACAGGTGCATTCTTCGTGGTCGGTGTCAGCGCGTGGTATTTGATCAAGAAACGAAAAGTAGACTTCTTTAAAAAGTCTTTGACGATTTCATTAGTCGTCGGTATGTTGTCAGGTCTCGGTATTGCGTTTACAGGTCACGCACAAGCTCAATACTTAATGCATGCACAACCAATGAAGATGGCTGCGGCAGAAGCGCTATGGGAAGATAGTGGAGATCCGGCAGCATGGACATTGTTCGCAAAGATTGACGTGGAAAATCGAGAAACAACTAAACGACTTGATATACCTTATATGTTGAGCTATTTAACATACAGTGAGTTTAAAGGGAAAGTACAAGGTATGAACGCATTGGAACAACAAATGATTGAAAAGCATGGGGAAGGGGAATATCTTCCACCTGTTAAAACGACATTCTGGAGCTTCCGTATAATGGTTGTCACAGGCGGTACGCTACTTGGATTAGGCGCACTTGGTTTGTTCCTACTGTTCCGAAAGAAAATTATGGAGTCCGTTTGGTTCTTACGACTTCTAATAGTGGGGATTTTCCTACCGTTTATAGGGAACTCATTTGGTTGGATTATGTCTGAAATGGGACGGCAGCCATGGGTAGTAAATGGCTTAATGAAAACAGCTGATGGAATTTCACCGAACGTCTCAGCAGGGCAGATTCTATTTTCACTTATTTCGTTTTCTACCATCTATACGATTCTAGGTATCATCATGGTCGTATTGTTCGTGAAATTCATCCAGCGTGGTCCGGAAGAACAGCCAGAAGAGGATGTATCGGCAACAGATCCGTTTGAAACAGGAGGTGCAGGACATGCCATTAAGTGATATTTGGTTCATATTGATCGCTGTCCTATTCATAGGATTTATCTTCTTAGAAGGATTTGACTTCGGTGTCGGAATGAGTACGAAGTTCTTAGCACGTAATGATTTGGAAAAACGGGTTGTCATGAATACAATTGGACCCGTTTGGGATGCGAATGAAGTATGGCTGATTACTGCGGGTGGTGCGATGTTCGCTGCATTCCCACACTGGTATGCGACCGCTTTTAGTGGTTTCTATTTACCATTTGTTGTCTTGTTACTAGCCTTCATCATACGAGGTGTAGCATTCGAGTTTCGTAATAAGGTCGATTCGAAAGCTTGGGTCAAGACATGGGACTGGGCGGTGTTCATCGGTAGTATCTTACCTCCATTCCTATTTGGCGTATTCTTCACGAGCTTAATTCGTGGATTACCGATTGATGGAGATATGAACATGTATGCAAGCTTTACGGATTTCATAAATGTCTACACAGTTATTGGTGGTGTGACATTTGTTCTGTTATCGTATCTGCATGGTTTGCTGTTTATCGGCTTGAAAACTGTAGACGAGTTACGAGAGCGTGCAAATGCAGCAGCACGTAAAGTGTACGCATTGACTGGTGTATTCCTCGTATTATTTATCATCTTTACGTATTTGGATACAGATGCCTTTACAGATCATGGAGCTATTTTAATTCCGATGTATAGTTTGGCGGTTGTATTATACGGATTACTGTTCTTCTTCTTGAAAACAAAACGAGAAGGACTGAGCTTTACGATGACTGGTCTAGTGTTAATCATTGTCATGGCAAGCTTTTTCATCGCGCTATTCCCGAATGTGATGATCAGTTCAATGGATCCTGCATTTAATATGTCGATTGCAGATGCAGCTTCAGGAGACTATTCATTGAAAATCATGACGATCGTAGCGTTTACTATGGTGCCAATCGTTTTGGCGTATACAATATGGAGTTATTACGTGTTCCGTAAACGGTTGACAGGTGATAAGGAGCATCTAGAATACTAATGGATAAATACTTGCTTCAATACAAAGGAAGTAAACAAGTGATGGTATTGATTGGACTACTTACTGTAGTTCAGTCAATCGCCATTGTTTTTCAAGCGATCTATTTAGCAAAAGCGATTACACAATTGTTCCAAGGTGCAGACTGGAGTGAAGCACTTCGGTCATTTGTGATTTTTGTCGTAGCAAACAGTCTACGTCATGTGATCCAATGGGCGAAGGAACGTATTTCCTATCGCTTTGCCGATCTAACAGCAAAGGATTATGAGCAACAATTATTGAAGAAGATTTTTGATCTTGGTCCTCAAGTAGTTGGGAAATATGGTTCTGGACATTTGGTGACACTTGGTTTAGAAGGTGTCCCGAAGTTCAGAAAGTATGTGGAATTGCTTATACCGCGGACGTTAGCGATGGCTATTGTTCCGTTTGTCATTGTGGTATATGTCTTTACTCTAGATATTATGTCGGCTGTGACACTCATTATAGTTTTGCCGATTCTGATCATTTTCCTAATTCTGATCGGACTCGTTTCTAAGAAGAAAATTGATGAACAGATGGATACGTACCGCTTACTTTCAAGGCACTTTGTCGATTCATTACGGGGAATTGTGACACTGAAATACTTGGGGCGTAGCCGAGCGCATGAGCAGTCTATTGCTATAGTCAGTAATAAATATCGTATTGCGACGAATCGATCATTGCGCTATGCGTTTCTGTCTTCATTTTCATTGGATTTCTTTGCAAGTCTTTCTGTAGCGGTAGTGGCGGTTGAACTTGGTCTGCGATTGATCAATGGACAGATTCTTCTTGAACCGTCTCTTGCTATTTTGATTTTGGCGCCAGAATTTTTCTCGCCTGTTAGAGAGTTAGGGAATGACTTCCATGCGACAGCTGACGGCAAGGATGCAAGCTTACAAATCCACAATATCTTAGAAGAGGAAACAGTTGTTCAGCCAGTGATGGTTTCACCGATTGCTGCTTGGAACGACGTGTCGAAGATGGAATTACGCAATGTCGAAGTCAAAATTAATGAACAAACAATTTTTGAAGGTTTGGATTTAGAGTTACAAGGATTCACAAAAGTAGGCGTCATTGGTCATTCAGGAGCGGGGAAATCGACACTTATTGATGTCTTATCAGGTTTCACACTACCAACTGATGGAAGTTGCATACTGGACGGACAAGTATTACCGCACCTAGCGACCGCTGATTGGCAAAAACAAATTGCCTATATTCCACAACATCCTACGATTTTCCCAGATACTGTCATGGGAAATATTCGCTTTTATGAACCAGATGCTACATTGCAGGAAGTACAAAAGGCAGCGGAGCGTGTGGGTCTTGATCAGTTGATCGCAACTTTCCCGGCAGGTTATGAAGAACGGATCGGAGCGGGTGGAAGAGTTCTGAGTGGCGGTGAAGAACAGCGGATTGCGCTCGCTCGTTCGTTACTGCAACGTCGTCAAATTTTATTATTCGATGAGCCAACTGCTCATTTGGATATTGAAACAGAGCATGAATTAAAGCAAATGATGTTACCGCTTCTGGAAGATAAACTCGTGGTGTTTGCTACGCATCGGATTCATTGGATGCGGGAAATGGATACCATCGTAGTACTAGAAAATGGTAAAGTAGTGGAAACGGGCTCTCACGAACAATTATTACAGAACGACGGAGCCTACTGTCGTTTGCTTGAAGCGCGTGGAAGGGGGCATGCTGTATGAACTTGTATCAACAACATATACTTCCCTATGCCCGTAAATATAATAAAACGATACTATCGACTATACTGCTTGGAACGCTGACCATTCTTTCGGCGGCGATGTTGACCTTTACGTCAGGCTATTTAATATCCCGTACATCAGAAAGGCCTGAAACGATATTACTTGTTTATATTCCAATCGTCGCAGTTCGGACATTCGGTATTTCACGTGCAGCTTTACGATATGTAGAGCGTTTGCTTGGCCATAATGCCGTATTGAAAATTATTGCCGATATGCGGGTACAGCTTTATCACGTACTGGAGCCGCAAGCATTATTTATTCGTTCCCGTTTTCAAACGGGTGATTTACTTGGTGCACTAGCGGATGATATTGAACATTTACAGGATGTGTATATTCGTACGCTGTTTCCTACGGTCATCGGTTTATTCTTATTCAGTTTCTCTGTAATTGTATTGGCTGTCTATGATTGGAAATTCGCGCTCATCATGGCCTTGTTACTAGCTATCGTGACGTTTGTTTATCCAATGCTTTCACTTTATATGATGAAGAAAAATCAGCTGCAATCAAAAAAACTTCACAGTCAATTGTATAATACGATGACAGAAGGTATTTTTGGTTTGCGAGATTGGATCATTAGCGGCAGAAAAGAGCAATTTCTTGCTTCATTTAAAGAAGAAAGCCATGCGAGTCATGCCGTTGATAAAAAACTAGCGTATTGGCAACAATCGCGTACGATGCAATTGCAAATTTTCTCTGGACTACTTGTCTTAGTCGTCGGTATTTGGGCAGGACAGCAAGCAGCAGCCGGTTCGTTGGCACCCACGTATATCGCAGCATTTACATTGGTTACGCTGCCGATTTTAGAAGGCTTGATACCTGTTTCATTCGCGATCGAACGTTTACCTGCTTATGAAGCTTCTTTGCAGAGGATTGACACTATTCATCAGCAAAACATTGCAGAGGAACAAATCGCAATGGAGCTAGGTAGTGTAGATGAAGCTTTTATAGTTCTCGACAATGTCAGTTATCGTTATGAAGGCCAGAAAGAACATGCAGTACAGAATATTTCGCTTGCAATTCAACCAGGCGAAAAAGTTGCAGTACTTGGTAAGAGCGGCGCAGGAAAATCCACTCTTATACAGTTATTATTAGGCACTGTGCAGCCGACAAGCGGACAAGTACATGTCAATGAACAATCTGCATCTCTCTACGGTGACTCTATTTATGAAATCATGAGCGTCTTGAATCAAAAGCCTTATCTATTTGCCACAACAGTTCTGAATAACATAAAACTTGGCGACGCATCCGCTACTTTAAAAGACGTACAACTGGTAGCTGAACAAGTCGGTTTGTATGAGTATTTGGAATCACTTCCTGAAGGTTTGAAAACTCAAATGGAAGAAACAGGACAACGCTTCTCGGGTGGAGAGCGTCAACGGATTGCACTGGCACGAATTTTATTGAAACAAACGCCAGTTGTCATTTTGGATGAGCCGACTGTTGGATTGGATCCAGTAACAGAGCACTCTCTTGTAGAAACACTTCATCACTCTCTAGAAGATAAATCGGTCGTATGGATTACACATCACTTAATGGGCATGGAGAAAATGGATCGTATTATTTTCATGGATCATGGTGAAATTATTATGCAAGGAACCCATGAACAATTATTGAATGAAAGTGAAAGGTATCGTAATTTGTATGAGTTAGATACGATATCACTTAAAAATTAGAAAAGGCTACCAGTTTAAAGATCTGGTAGCCTTTTTCATGTTCCTTTGCTCTAACCTATTCCTAACTTTCCAGATTTACTAGAAGAACATGAACTAGTATAACAAGAACTGCCATTACATTGATTTTCTACACTTGTTCCCTCGCTAGATGATGAATACCTTCTTTTACTTTAATAAAATTTAAATCCTTCCTTTATCAGATATACACTATCCTATTCACTATGTAAGGAAATGTGTATGTATCAATATTTTAAGTAGAAGTAAAAAATTAATATAGACGAATGGTGAAGAAGTTAAAATGAAACTAAAATTTAAAATGGGCGAATGACCTAACCTGACTATACCTAAGTGACATATAGATAATAGGACACCACAAAGGAGGCTACAATAGAATGAATAAAGAGACGTTAAATGCATTAGTAGGTAAGGTAATAAGAGTAGATCGAGGAGGACCAGAGTCACGAATCGGAAAGTTATTAGCGGGTAATGAAGAGTACTTAACACTTTTAACGGAGAATGACGGAATTGTCTACTATAAAACACATCATATCAAAAGTATTACAAATAACTCAAAAAATGAAATGTCCATTAATGTAGAGTTGCCAGAGGGTTTCACCCTGATTGATGAAGTAGATTTTCCAGGTGTATTGAAAAAGCTTGAATATCAATGGGTGAAAATTAATCGTGGTGGACCCGAAACTTTAGAGGGTGTTGTAAAGGAAGTAACGAATGATTTCATTGTCATTGTTTTTAATGAAGAAGTCATTCGACTTTCCATGTTTCATATTCGAAACGTTAGTCATGGAGTAAAAGTAGAACGTCAAAAAGAAGATAAAGATAAAGATAAAGATAAAGATAAAGATAAAGATAAAGAAGAAAGTGGTGGAAAAAAAGAAAAAGTTGAGAAGAAAGAAAGTAACGAAAATAAAGAATAAAGTGACTGATCATCTCTTCTATAAAGGAGAGATGATCACTTTATAGAGGAGGTGCGTTAATTGAAGACTAATAATTCCGGAGAAATTTTCCGAAATTTTACTGGCTATAGGATTTACGTATCGCTTTCATATGGTAAACCTATAGAAGGGTTACTTATTGGCTCACACCAAGAATATATACTGATGGTAGTTGATAGATCTATTATGTATATTTTAATTCCATCTATTATATCAATCACTAAGAACACAAAAGACCTTCGTAGTACAACATATGAAGGGGATTATGAAGTTCCTCGTATGTTCGAGCTACGTGAGCAGTGGGTTTCGGTAAATGAATTTAGTAAACAGCCTATGTATGGAGTATTAAGTGAAATCGAAGAGTCATATATTCTATTAATAAATGAGGAACAGTTACAATTGATTCCACTATCCTCCATTGAAACTATACGCAAGGGAAGTAGCAGTCTAGAGCGAACGATTGAATCTATTCGCAAAAAGGTGGAGGAAGAGCAACCGATTGCTGCAGAAGTAGTAAGTAATGATAAAGATAATAAAGCTGAAAAAATAATTAAAGAAGCTATCATACAATCCAGCGCAAGTATTGAAAATACTTATAAACCAGTTAGTACTTATGATAAGTCTCTTGATGTAAAAGTAGTAGATATAAACGTGCAGGATGAGACTTACAATCAAAATGAAATCTTGATCGAAGAACATAAGGTACTTCCAATTAAAGAGATTCGAGTATTAAATAACGGCTCGTTTAGAGCTCTCATGGCGGAGGCAAATAGTGATTTGAAGCAAACTATTTCCACTGTTGAAAGTGAAGAGGACATTGAACATGTTAATATGAAAAATCCTCCAGCGAATAGAATAGGAAACGAAACGTTTCTGCCATGTATTGACTGTTTGCAAGATTCACATGAGAAAAAATCAGTAGATGGATCTCTGGACTTTCTTCCTCAACAAGAAATCGAGAGTTTGGAAATTATTAGTCACACTGATACGCAAAAGAGTTCTGAAGAACAGAAGGCTATGTTAGAAAAGCAATACTATGCATTGATGAAGCACGCAGCAAAGAATTCATGTTCGTCTAATTTTCATTATGAAAATGAATCGATAGAAACAGTCGTTACGGAGGGACAGTATACCGCACTATTAAAGCATGCGGCTGATATGCACCGCACTATTATATCCAAATAAGATAACGTTGAGCAGTCCAAATAAGGGATTGCTTAGCGTTTTTTTGTATTTATCTAAAGATAATTGAAGTATGGACTAACGACTCTACGATCGACTTGTTGTCCGAATATACATACAAGACAGAAGGAAATATGTAAGAGATTTTAGGTGGAAAGGAGTTGAGACACAGTGACTATGCAAATCATATTCACTTCTATAGTATTCTTATCGACGATGCTTGTCATCTTTTGGCGACCCAGAGGAATAAATGAAGCATGGCCTGCTACTATTGGGGCGGTACTTATTCTTGTCATGGGAATTGTATCAAGTACCGATTTGCTTGATATTATCGATAAAGTTGGAGGGGCTTCTGTAACGATAATTTCAACTATTGTAATGGCTGTTATATTGGAGAGCTTCGGTTTTTTTCACTGGGCAGCCATTAGACTCGCCTCATTTTCCAAGCAGTCAGGCTACCGATTATATTGGAACATACAATTGTTATGTTTTCTCATGACATTACTGTTTAACAATGATGGTAGTATATTAATTACAACACCAATACTACTTTTACTTTTAAAACATTTGCAATTAAAAACGGAACAGCAAATCCTTTATTTGTTAAGTGGTGCATTAATCGCAACAGCTTCCAGTGCTCCGATTGGTGTTAGCAATATTGTAAATTTAATTGCGTTAAAGATAGTAGATTTGTCGCTTTGGATGCATACAGCCATGATGTTTGTACCCGCTACAATCGGATTGCTTTTTATGTCAATGTTAATGTTCGTTGTTATTCGGAAAAAATTACCGCGAACTCTACCGGATACAATCTATATAGAAAAGATATTCGAGGAGGAGTATTTTAAAAAGTTGCATCGGCACAATTTGTTTACTAGTGATAAAGGTCGCACATTCTTTATGTTGAAAATTTTGTTTTTTGTTTTCTGTATGCGATGTATGTTGTTTGTTGCATCGTATATTAATGTGCCGATAGAACTTGTTGCAGTCCTGGGATCCATAGTATTACTCGTTTGGCGTTGGATACAATTAGGAATCTCTCCTTGGGATATTATCAAAAAAACTCCTTGGCACATACTCGTCTTTGCGTTTTCCATGTACATCATCATCTATGGATTGCATAACGTCGGTTTAACTGAATTACTAGTTAGCTGGGGTGAACCAATTGTCAATCAAGGGTTACTATCGGCAAGTATTCTAATGGGTGGAATCGTATCCGTACTGTCTAATATATTCAATAACCATCCCGCGTTAATGATAGGTACAATAACGTTGACCGAAATGGGTATTGATCCCATTACGTTAAAAACCATCTACTTGGCTAATATTGTTGGAAGTGATATAGGTGCATTACTGTTGCCAATTGGAACGCTAGCTTCACTCATTTGGTTCAGTATTTTGCGTAAGCACGGCATTGCAGTAAAGTGGAGAGACTATACTAACATCTCTTTCAAAGTGATCCCAATCACCACAATCGTAACTTTATTTTTATTATACTTTTGGATTAAACTCGTCTTTAGTTGAGATGAATCACTTACTTTTTCATCAGAGACATACATTTAATCAGAATTAAATATTGTGTTACTTCCAACTAGCTTATTTAACCGTATGTAATTGGAGAGATAGTAAGAAAATATAGATAATTTATTAAGAAAAAACTCAAAGGCAAGCCGTTTACTAGGTTTGTCTTTTTATTCGGGAAATTTCACCGTGCACGTGACAAAGTAATGGAAGATTACATGCCATAAATAGTAAATGATAAAAGAGGTCAAACTTATCTAAAACGACAGTTTGATGTGATGCACTACTTTTCAGCGATAGGTTTCATTACACTTGAAGGTAAGGTTATTTGAGATAAAGGATGCGTGTTAGAAGTGAGGAAAAAGCATTGTTAATCAACTATGCCCTCTGCCTTCATCTAACTATTGCTTAGAAAAAAGGTAGATGAATGAAATAGCCGAGTAACAAGCAAATTGTAGTTGAGACGATTACGCCGGGTATAGCAAACGAGACCTATCGTTTAATACCCATCTCGCTCATACCCGGAACAAAGTATCCGAATGTCACCGTCCAGGAGCCATAGTTTATAAACCATCGCTCAATCTTATGCATATGATGTGGCGTAAGGAATAAGTAATTTCCAACATAATGAATCAATGGTTTACCAAGTTTTCTGCCAATCATATAAGTAAATAAAGTGCCGACGATAACTGCATATAGTGTGAAAACAATTGTGAATACAAACAGGAATGTACCTGCTGAAGTTAAATAACCGGCGAATGCTACAAGGACTTCATCGGGCGTATGAAGCCCGAAAATACCAAGAGCCAAAAAAATATAGAAAGATCGCCATACTGCACTATATATTCTTGAAGATGTTCCATCTGAAAACCTCATCTACTTAAGATTGCCACTCTCCGATCCTATCACCAACTTGAACTTCTGTAAAAGACACTTCTTCTGGCTTGAATGCGTCATTCTGTTCAATGAATAAAATAACAGTGGATCCAAATGCAAAATGACCAAAATCTTGACCTTTTACACAAGTAGATTCAGAATTCGCAATGCGGACACTGTTTACATTTAAGGCACCAACCTTGACGATTGCTACATGTCCAAAGTCAGTTGAGAGTTCCGAAATGACTCGATGGTTGGAAGAAAATACGTCGTTACGCATACGAATTCCTAAATCATTTACCGGATACGAGGTAGAACCTAATGCATAGCGATTTACTAGCGTTCCGGAAATAGGATAATGGAAATGATGATAATGTCTGGGAGAAAGATAGAATAGATAATAATAGCCATTCGTATAGCGAGAGGCTTTATCTGTGTCACCAAGCAGTGAAGCTAGACTGTATGTTTTATCTTTCACACTAAATTGTTGTTGTGTATCGAGAATGCCTGAGTCGCTCAACACACCGTCAACTGGAGAGATTAAAGTCTTTCGATTGCTATCAATCAATCTTTTGCCAGTCTGTAATGAACGAGTAAAATAGGCATTGAGACTAGTATATTGTTCAATTGGGTATTCCGCTTCGTCTACTTGAATATGATAGAACGACGCAAAAGGCTTAATTAGCGGTTTGCTAATGCGTGAGGTAGTTACTTGTTTAAGCAAAGCCGAAATGACCGGTGATCCGGTTAATTCAACAAATGATTTAAAAATACGTGTTTTCATCTTTTCTTCCTTTCATTAAAAGCATATACTAAAGAAGTGCACGAGGAGGCCGAATCTTGTTTTCATTTAGATATTTTGATTATACTAAACTCAAATCCCAATTGGCGAATATCATAACACTTTTTAATTTGTGTTTAGGGATTATAGCGATTTTACTTGTGCTTCAAGGTCATGCACATATGAGTTTGATGTTCATATTCTTCGCTGCATTATTTGATCGGTTCGACGGAATGGTAGCTAGGCATTATCATGCAGAGTCGGCATTTGGTAAAGAACTTGATTCACTCAGCGATTTAGTTTCATTCGGTGTAGCGCCTGCTATTCTACTCTATGACACCGCGTTGACTGATACGATGTGGATTGGTTTGTCCGCTGTGATTTTTTATATTTTAGCAGGCGCAGTCCGTTTAGCCCGCTATAACGTAGAAGAGTTCGATGGTTCCTATTATGGCATGCCTATAACGGTAGCTGGTGTTTTACTTACCTTGAGTTATTTTGCAGTTCCGTATTTGATTGCACCTTACTTTGTGATTTATATGTGCATACTCGCATGGCTTATGGTTAGTCGTATTCGTATAGCGAAAGTGTGAAAAGTGTCTTACAGAGAATGATTCTGTGAGGCTCTTTTCATTATATGAAGCTGTCACTGACTCAAGAATTCTGTTATGCTTAAGGAAAACTAGAAGGAGTGGTCCGTATGTCAGGTCCCGCATTAAGACAGCTTCATTCACATAGAGCGATTCATGAAGGTGGACTTTCTGGAGCCATAATGAAAACAGATGAGCTAATAGAATATGTAGAACAAGGTGAAACAGAAATGGCTCAGCAAACTTGCGATCATTTACTAGATTATTGGAAGACGCGTGTTATTAGTCATGCGGATGCCGAAGAAGAAGGTTTTTATAAACAAGTAATGGAAGACAAGCCAGAGCTGGAGCGAGATATTATCCAGCTAACACGCGACCATGATTTGATGCGAATACTCATTACAGACATTGAGGCGTTACGTGAGGAAAATTCAACCGTGACAACTGAAATTATGCAGAAATTTAACGGCTTGATTGTAGTGAATGAATTACATAGCCGAGAAGAAGAGCGCTTATTATTTCAATCATAAAAACTAATGACGTAGGGAAGGGGGTGGCGATCATTCAAAATCCATTAGATATATTGGATAAGTATTTTGGTTATTCAGCATTTCGAGAAGGGCAGCAACGAGTGATTGATCAAGTTTTACAAGGTGATGACTCACTTTGCGTAATGCCGACAGGTGGCGGTAAGTCGGTCTGTTATCAAGTACCGGCATTGGCGATGGAAGGGACTGTTCTTGTCATTTCGCCGCTGATTTCCTTGATGAAGGACCAAGTCGATGCATTGCATCAGTTGGGTATTCCGGCAGCGTATATTAACAGTACGTTATCGTCAGAAGAATACTTTGGCACAATGGATAATGCACTTGAAGGAAAGTATAAGCTGTTGTACGTTGCTCCTGAGCGACTGGATTCCGAATCCTTTCTCAACCAATTGCAAAAAATGACGATTCCGCTCATTGCGATCGATGAAGCACATTGTATTTCACAATGGGGACATGATTTCCGTCCAAGTTACCGAAATATCCACCGTATTTTTGATTACTTGAATAACCGTCCTATCATTCTTGCACTGACCGCCACGGCTACGCCTGAGGTACAGGATGATATATGCCAGCAATTACACATACCACCGGTTAGCCGTGTTGTCACCGGCTTTGAACGGAGTAATCTAATATTCTCAGTGGTCAAAGCTCAAAATCGGGATCAATTCGTTAAAGAGTACACGCAGAAAAACAAAAATGAGGCAGGAATTATCTATGCTGCGACTAGAAAAGCAGTCGAGCAAGTATATGTATTACTTGAGAAGAACGGTATTCCAGTTGCGAAATATCATGCAGGATTACCGGACTATGAACGTCAACAGCAACAAGACCGGTTCATCATGGAGGACGCACGCGTGATGGTCGCAACTAACGCGTTTGGTATGGGGATCGATAAATCCAATATACGCTACGTCATTCATTATCAAATGCCGAAGAATATGGAAAGTTACTATCAGGAAGCTGGAAGAGCAGGTCGTGATGGGCTCGACAGTGACTGCTATTTGCTATTCTCTTCGCAAGACGTCTTAACACAACGCTTCCTCATCGAACAGTCTCCCGATCCTTCCCGTGTATCGAATGAAATCAAAAAGATGCAAGTGATGGTAGATTACTGCCATACGGAAGGCTGTCTGCAAAAACATATCATCAAGTATTTTGGCGAAGATGATGTTGAAGATTGTGGTCGTTGCGGTAACTGCACCGACACGCGCGAACAGTTTGATGTAACAGTTGATACACAAAAAGTGCTTTCCTGTGTGATTCGTATGGGGCAACGCTTCGGTAAGACGATGGTTGCGCAAGTGCTGACAGGATCGAGAAACAAAAAGCTCAAAGAATTGAACTTTGATGAGCTATCGACATATGGATTGATGAAAGGACGCAATGCCAAAGACGTGGCAGATTTCATCGAATTTTTGATTTCAAAGAATTACCTACAAGTTGAAAGTGGACCGTACCCGACTATTTTTGTTAGTGAAGACGGGAAAGATGTCTTGTTAGGAAAAGTAAAAGTCTGGCGTAAAGGCGAGATGGTAACAACCGTCGTCGCTAAAGACGATCCGTTATTCAACGAACTACGAGCAATGCGCTTGAAACTGGCACAAGAAGCGGGTGTCCCGCCATTCGTTATTTTCTCGGACAAGACATTGCGGGATATGGTAGCCAAAATGCCTGCCACTAATGAAGAGTTATTGACTGTGCAAGGGGTAGGCGAAACGAAGCTTGAACGGTATGGGGAAGTATTCCTCGATATTATCGATTCGTTTTCTACACAGCAAGCGTAAAATAGGAGATGTCCAGAAAGTCGTAAAGCAACGACTTCCTGTGACATCTTCTTTTTTGTTTCTGGATTCCTTTGGTGGAAAGCATCCCTAGCTAGAGCTTCGATCCTCTCATACTCACTGCCTAACTGGCTTGGTCATAAACACTACATTCAAGACCTTACACCACACAAAAAGGTATGCCCGTTGAAGTCGTTTGACCTCGATGGACATACCTATTCGCATAAAATGTATTAAGCAGGTCGATTATACTCAGTGGGCCGGGTATCTTTTCGCAGTCCAATTAATGTGAAAATGGCCGCGATCAACAGAATGGCACTTGCCAGCATAAAGGCATGATGGAATTCCAAGTCCAATATGCCGATAGCGCTGGATCCTATTACAACGCCAAAGGAGAAGAACGCGTAGAAGAATCCGTACGCTTTCCCTCTAGTTTCAGGTTCCGTGGAATCAATAAGCAACGAGTTGATAGAAGGAAACAAGAAGGCGAATCCAGTTCCATAGACCACCATCGCCAACATCATCCATGATAGATCGTCAACTTGTGATAAGAACAACATACTGCCACTCATCAAAAACAAGCCAATTGACAACGTGACCATCGGACGGGCAATATCAAAAATACGGTTGATTGGCAAAACGAAAATCAACACAGCGACTAGGCCGAAAACACTCAAGAGCATGCCAGTCGTTTTCGCATCAAACTGAAGATACTCTACTTTTAGTGGAAGTACTAATGCCAACACGCCTTGTGAGAACATCAGGAAGAACGCGCCAAGGAATGCCCGGATGATACCAGGATGACGGAAAAACGCTAACGGCTTTACCGCTTTTTGTTTCGCTGTCTTCACCTTTCTTACGTATGTAAAGGAACGTAAAAATATTACAGCGCCAATTGTCAGCAGAATCATGAAGACGCCGTTGATGGCCATAATGGTTACGACGCTTGTCTTAACGGAAACGATTCCACTATACGCAGGTCCGAAAATAGCAGCAAGCCCAACAAACGCACCTGAGATCGCAGCATTTCTACCACGCTTGGAACGTTCGGAACCGTTAGCCAGAAACGTGAAGGCAGCTGGAATGATCAAACCTTCCGTCAAACCGTGTACAAATCGAATGCCGATTAATGAAACAGAACCAGAAATCAATCCATATGAGAACAACGACAAAGCCGACGTGAACAAACCAAATAATAGAATATAGAATGGACCTTTGCGATCTGTCAAAATACCTGAAATGATATTACCGAAAATATTCGCAAACGAGTAAATACCGACAGCTAATCCGACGATGAAAGCGGAAGCACCGAGACCTGTAGCAAACGGACTAATAATCGGCAACTGTGAAAATAAATCAAAGAACGAGAAGAAAACAATTAGATAGACAAAAAAGCGCATAAAAGATCCCTACTTTACAAATAATTCAACTACTATCTATTTTACCATGAAACTTTTCGAATTGAACCGAACTGCTCAAAGAGAAATATTCGCAATCTATCATCCTTAACGGTAAAATGAGAAACGTAAACAAGAAAACAAAAGGGGATGAGTGATCTTGACGAAAGAAATTCGAGTAGGAATCGCTGGTTACGGTAATTTAGGGCGTGGAGTAGAGTCAGCTATCAGTCAAAATAAAGATATGACGTTAGTTGGCGTATTCACGCGCAGAGAGCCAAAAGACGTACAATTACTATCAGAGCAAGTACCTGTTCATAAGCTGGACGAAATTGAATCATTTACAGAAGATATTGATGTATTGATTTTATGTGGTGGATCTAAAAATGACTTACCAGAACAAGGGCCAGCACTTGCGAAACACTTTACAACAGTAGATAGCTTTGACACGCATGCGAAGATTCCTGAGTATTTCGCGGCAGTTGATGAAGTAGCTAAAGAGGCTGGAACTACAGCGATTATTTCTGTCGGATGGGATCCGGGGTTATTTTCGATCAATCGCTTAATGGGTGAATCCATTTTGCCTGAAGGTGAAACTTATACATTCTGGGGTAAAGGCTTAAGCCAAGGTCACTCCGATGCAGTCCGTCGTGTTGAAGGTGTGAAAGCAGGCGTTCAGTACACATTGCCGGCTGAGGACGCGATTAATCGTGTGCGTAACGGTGAGCATCCTGAGCTTTCAACTAAAGATAAACATACACGTGAATGTTATGTCGTTCTTGAAGAAGGAGCAAGTGAAGATCAAGTTCGTGAAACGATTGTCACAATGCCTGACTACTTCGCAGATTACAATACGATCGTTCATTTTATTACGGAAGAAGAACTTCGTGTTGACCATGCGAAGATGCCACATGGCGGTTTCGTTATTCGAAGTGGCAACACAGGTAAGCACACAGATCAAGTCATAGAGTTCTCACTTAAATTAGATAGCAATCCCGAATTTACATCAAGTGTCCTAGTCGCATATGCAAGAGCGGCTTATAAATTGCAGCAAAAAGGCGATACTGGGGCGAAGACAGTTTATGATATCGCACCGGGTTTGTTATCGCCTAAATCACCTGCAGCTATTCGTAAAGAATTATTGTAATACCTGAAAAGTACTTTGGAATGTAGAATGAGGAGGCAAAACCTTTTATGAAACTAGATGAGACGTTAGAGATGCTAAAAGAATTAACAGATGCACGAGGAATTCCGGGCAATGAGCGCGAAGCACGTGATGTCATGACGAAGCACATCAAACCATATGCAGACGAAATCGATTATGACGGACTCGGTTCACTGATCGCTAGAAAAGAAGGCGATGCAAACGGGCCGAAGATTATGATTGCGGGACACTTGGATGAAGTAGGCTTCATGTTGACGCGAATTGATGATAAAGGCTTCATTTACTTTCAGACTGTAGGTGGCTGGTGGTCACAAGTTATGCTGGCACAACGCGTTTCTATCGTGACACGTTCGGGCGAGACGATTACTGGAGTGATTGGTTCAAAGCCGCCTCATATTTTGCCACTTGAAGCTCGTAAGAAACCTGTCGATATTAAAGACATGTTCATTGATGTAGGCGCAGAGTCAAAAGAAGAAGTTCTTTCATGGGGCGTTCTCCCAGGAGATATGATCGTACCGTATTTCGAATTCACGGTTATGAAAAATGAAAATTATTTGCTTGCAAAAGCATGGGATAATCGTATTGGCTGTGCCATCGCTATTGAAGTGATGAAGCAGTTGAAGGATGAAAAGCACCCGAACCGTTTGTTTAGTGTAGGGGCTATTCAAGAAGAAGTTGGTTTGCGTGGAGCGAAAACAGCGACGAATAAAATTCAGCCGGATATCGGTTTTGCAGTTGACGTAGGAATTGCAGGGGACACACCGGGTGTTACAGCAAAGGAATCTGTTGGTACAATGGGTGACGGTCCACAGATCTTGTTGTATGACGCTTCGATGGTATCTCATAGAGGATTACGTAATTTCGTAGTCGATACTGCAGAAGAGCTAAATATTCCGTATCAATTTGCGACGATGTCCGGTGGCGGAACGGATGGTGGGTCCATCCACGTAAGCGGAACAGGAATCCCTACATTGGCTATTTGTATCCCAACTCGTTACATCCATAGTCATGCGGCAATGCTTCACCGTCAAGACTTTGAGAATACAGTTAAATTATTAGTTGAAATTGTTAAGCGTCTGGACGCAGATACAGTGAAAAATATTACATTTGAATAAACTATACGATTACTCAGCGATGCCTAAAAAGCATCGCTGTTTTTTAATGTAATAATATGAAAAGTTATAAAAATTCATTTGACTTCATAAATATACAAATGTATACTAGTTTATACATACTTCAAATGGATGGTAGGGGATCAACAAATGGTAAAGACAAATCAAACAACTACAGGCATAGACAAAGATAGCTTAAAAGGACGCGACTTTTTAACATTACTCGATTATTCTAGTGACGAGATTGCGAATCTTATACAACTAGCATATGACATGAAGCAAGATTCATTGGCTGGTAAGAAACCAGACATCTTAGCGGGTAAGACACTCGGCATGATTTTTGAGAAGAACTCCACTCGTACACGTATTTCATTCGAAGTGGGCATGATCCAATTGGGCGGACATGGTCTGTTCATGAATGCACGTGATTTGCAGATTGGACGCGGAGAATCTGTTTCAGATACAGGGAAAGTATTATCCGAGTTTTTGGACGGTGTGATGATCCGTGCGAAATCTCATAAAATGGTGGAAGAGTTGGCAGAACACACTTCAGTTCCAGTCATTAACGGATTGACTGATCTATTTCACCCGTGCCAAGCGATGGCGGATTTACTTACAATTAAAGAAGTTAAAGGCGATTTGAAAGGCTTAAAACTCTCTTACATTGGAGACGGGAACAACGTAGCACATTCATTAGTGATTGCCGGTGCGCATATGGGCATGCACGTTTCTGTGGCGACACCTAAAGGCTATGAATACCACTCAGGCTTGTTTGAAAAAGCGAAGAAAATTGCTGAGTCAACTGGTGGAAGCGTGACGTCGACGTACGATCCAATTGAGTCTGCCACAGATGCAGATGCAATTTATACGGATGTTTGGACAAGTATGGGGCAGGAAGAAGAAGCAGCGAAGCGTCTAGTCGACTTCAAAGATTTCCAGATTAATGATCAATTGGTCAGTCATGCGAAAAAAGATTATGTGTTCTTACATTGTCTGCCAGCACACCGTGAAGAAGAAGTTTCGACTTCCGTAATCGACGGTAATAACTCGTATGTATTCCAACAAGCAGGAAACCGTCTGCATGCACAAAAAGCGATTCTTGCATCTTTACTATAATCAATCGATGAACTGCTTTCCTTTTTATTTGGAAAGCAGTTTTTTTATGTTCTACTATCTATCGTTTGATATACTGAATGGAATCGAAATAGGGGAGGAAAATAGTTGATTACATATTTGTTTGTATTTCTTGCAGGTGCAGCACCGGGGTTTGAAGTATTGGTGGCGGTTCCTTTGGGGATTCTACGTGGTATGTCCATAGCGACTGCCGTTGTGGTTGGTTTTGCGGGAAACGCGTTAACTATAATACTTGAAATTATGGTTTTTCAGAAATTAAAAACATGGTGGGAAAGCAAAAAGAAAACCGACGGGAAAACTCCGTCAAAGCGTACAGCTCGTGCGGAGAAAATTTGGAAACGCTTTGGGATCCCGGGTCTAGCTTTGCTTGGACCCGTTCTGATTGGCTCTCATCTGGCAGCATTCCTCGCACTTGCTCTAGGCTCATCTAAATCGCAGACCGCCTTCTGGTTGCTTTTAAGCCTTGCTATTTGGTCCATTGTATTCGGCACACTAACCGTTTTTGGTGTAGATGCATTCTTTTGGACACGGCAAAAAATTGGATGAGCGATATACTACCGAATTGTATAGACAGAATAGTTTGACAATGTGTATACTATATTCAGAAAGTAACGTTAGTAAGTATTCATAGAGTTATTTGTTCGCGCATAGAGTACATCCTGAGAATCATTCCATCTGCGCATCGGTTTCATTGAAATGAATAGTACATGCTTTGGAACATGCACGACGGATTGATAATTTCACTTCTAACGAAAGAGGAGCGGATGGATATGATGCAAACACCATTGATTCTATCTACATTTATCACACGGGCAGAACGTTTTTTTCCAAACAAGATGGTCATCTCGCGAACAGGAGAACAGCGTATACAGCGTTTCACGTATCGTGAATGGGCAAAAAGAACACGTAAACTATCGAATGCACTGACACAGTTAGGAATGGAACATGGAACGAAAGTTGGTACGTTTGCTTGGAATCATCATCGGCATTTAGAAGCTTATTTTGCGGTGCCTTGTACGGGTGCAATCCTTCATATGATCAACATTCGACTATCGCCTGAACATATTATGTATATTATTAATCACGCAGAAGACGAAATCTTGCTAGTGGATGCGGAGTTTTTCCCTCATCTTGAAAAAATGGCACCGATGCTCAAGACGGTAAAACATTTTGTGATCATGGGGGACAGTAAAGATATCCCTGAGACTACATTAGAAAATGTGCATTCCTATGAAGCGCTGTTAGAAAGTGCGTCAGATGAGTACGACTATCCACAAGATTTGGATGAAAATACTCCAGCTGGCCTGTGCTACACATCAGCTACGACAGGATTGCCAAAAGGCGTTATGTATACGCATCGGGGATTAGTTCTACAAAGTTATGCACTCGGATTATCGGATGCTATGGGTGTGTGTGAACGGGATATCGCTATGTCTGTTGTACCGATGTTTCACGTCAACGCATGGGGAATTCCTTTCGCGGGCGTTTTCTACGGTACGACACAAGTCTTGCCGGGACCAGGGTTTAATCCGGCCGTTCTACTCGATTTAATTGAAAGCGAAAAGGTAACAATTACAGCAGGCGTTCCGACGATTTGGCTCGCTGTACTGAAAGAGTTGGAGCAGAATCCACGAGACATTTCTTCTTTGCGTGGTATTGTCTGTGGTGGATCGGCTTCGCCAAAAGGCTTAATACGGACATTTGAAGAGAAATACAAAGTGCCATTTATTGTCGGATATGGCATGACGGAAACCTCACCGCTTGTCAGTTTATCAGTGCTAACTTCTTCTATGGATAATTTGACAACAGATGAGAGGATCGATATGCGTGCGTTGCAAGGTCTGGTCATGCCGGGACTTGATATTCGTGTAGTCAATGAAAATGGAGAAGTACCGTGGGATGGCGAAACGATGGGTGAGTTGACTGTTAGAGGCCCATGGATTGCGAGTGAATATTATAAAGATGAGCGTACCGAAGAAGCGTTTAAAGATGGTTGGCTATATACAGGAGATATTGCGGTGATGACAGAGGATGGCTATCTGAAGTTGACGGATCGTACGAAGGATCTGATCAAGAGTGGTGGCGAATGGATTTCTTCAGTTGATTTGGAGAACGCGTTGATGTCACATGATGATGTGTATGAGGCAGCGGTGATTGCAGTTCCGCATGAGAAATGGATGGAACGTCCGCTGGCTTGTGTAGTGTTGAACGAGAATGTGGCGGAGGATGACGAGAAGGTACAGGAGTTGAAGGATTCGCTAAAGGTGCAGTTTGCAAGTTGGTGGATTCCGGATGATATTTTGTTTGTCAAGGAGATTCCTAAGACGTCTGTCGGGAAGTTTTTGAAGGCAGCTTTGCGTGATCAGTTGAAAGAATACTATACGAAGAAGTAAAAGACAAGCGAGTGCACCGTTTCTCTGCGTTCCACTAACATATTTTTTTGAAAAGTGCGATGATAAGAAAATATAGTTCAAAAGATAAACCCTTCACACTTTAATTCAATGTGAAGGGTTTATCTATTCTTTACTGGTCTTTTATTGTGCTTGTGCGAATGCTTGGGATAGTTCGTTGCTGATTTCTGCTTTTTCTTTTTCATCGGAACGTTTCCATAATTGCTCGAAAAATACACCTAATCCTGGTAATAGGTGTTCTTCTCCACGTTGTATGGCATCGTCAATCACACTTCGTACGTCAGTAGAGCTGTTGTTTGTCATGTTTGCTGAGATTGCGTCGCGAATTTGGAAATTCATTTGTGCCAGCCTCCTTTAGTAGTATCTTTTCCACAAAAGTCGCTAAATATACGTTGGTTTGATACACTGAAAAGAAAAAAGGATGTTCAGCCTCTTGAATAAACGAATTGAATCAACTCAAAACGCATTAGTAAAGCATTGGAAGAAATTAGTGACGACTCGTAAGGAACGAGATCAGACGAAAGAGTTCGTTGTGGAAGGATTCCACCTTGTTGAAGAAGCTCTTAAACAACCGGATTCAGTAATTCAATTACTTGTGCGTGAAGATATTGAAATTCCCGCACATTGGACTACACCGATTATTGAACTGACAGCTGCAGTTGCTAAGGAAATTTCTGAAACAGAACAAACACAAGGTGTTTTTGCGTATTGTAGACAGCCTCAATACGAGGAAGCAGATCAGCATCAATGGAAGAAAGTGTTGCTAATTGATGCTGTACAGGATCCAGGAAATATTGGTACGATGATTCGCACCGCAGACGCGGCAGGTCTTGATGCGGTAATTTTAGGTAAGGGATGTGCAGATCCGTTCAACCCGAAAACGGTTCGCTCTGCGCAAGGTTCTCATTTCCATATTCCTGTTGTACGTGAAGAGTTGAAAGTGTGGATAGATCGTTTGCAAGCGAATCATGTTCCAATCATCGGCACAGGTTTACAGCAAGCCATTTCTCTTAATGAATTGAAAGCACAACCTTCATTTGCGCTACTTGTAGGAAATGAAGGAAGTGGTGTCGAAGGTGAACTATTGGCTCAAGCTGATCATGTAGTGAAAATTCCGTTATACGGTCAAGCTGAATCGCTGAATGTAGCAGTTGCAACTGGAATATTACTTTACACACTACGTCAGTCATGACATCGCTATTGAAGGCGTAAACGATTTACGGTATACTAGAAGGCGAATGAAAGAAAATAGCAATGACCGGGAAAAGTAAATGGACAGACGCGTTATCAGGGATTTCACACCTTGACTGAAAGTGTGGAAAACGATACTCCATTGAAGTTCACCCCGCGAGCTGCACGCTTGGACCAGACATGTAAAGGCGTGCCGGCATAGGACCGTTATTCCAATTTAAGTGATTTTGTATCGTCGTTTTTTGATGCAAACTAATCAGGGTGGTACCGCGAAATCGACCTCGTCCCTTTTATAGGGGCGAGTTTTTTGTTTTCGGGAAAGTTTTAGCTATGTAGCCGCCAAATAGAGAGAGGAGCAAGTAAACATGAAAGAACAGTTGCATGAACTGAAAGAACAAGTAATGCTGAAAATCCAAGAATCCCATACTGTCAAAGAATTAAACGATGTACGCGTAGCGTATCTTGGGAAAAAAGGTCCGATTACCGATCTATTAAAAGGGATGGGTAAATTACCCGCTGAAGAACGTCCGCAGATGGGGGCGCTCGTCAATGAAATCCGAGAAAGTGTAACGGCGATCCTTGAGGAACGTAAAGAGATCCTCGAACAACAAGCGATCCAAGAACAGCTGGAAAATGAATCAATTGATGTTACGTTACCAGGCCGTCCAGTAGAACTTGGTAATCATCATCCATTAACACGCGTAGTAGAGGAAATTGAAGACTTTTTCATCAGCATGGGCTATGAAATCGCTGAAGGACCCGAAGTAGAGAAAGATTATTACAACTTTGAGGCATTGAACTTGCCAAAAGGTCACCCGGCCCGTGATATGCAAGATTCCTTCTATATTACAGAGGACATTTTATTGCGCACACATACGTCTCCTGTACAAGCTCGTACGATGGAAGCAAAAGATGGCGCTGCAATCAAAATCATTTGTCCTGGTAAAGTATACCGCCGAGACTCGGATGATGCGACGCACTCTCATCAATTCACACAGATCGAAGGACTTGTTGTGGGTGAAAATATCCGCATGAGCGACTTGAAAGGTACACTTGATTTACTAGCGAAGAAATTATTCGGTGCTGAGCGTGAAATTCGTTTGCGTCCAAGCTTCTTCCCATTCACTGAGCCTTCGGTTGAAATGGATATTTCTTGTTTTAAGTGTGGCGGATCAGGCTGTAACGTTTGTAAGAAAACAGGCTGGATCGAAATTTTAGGAGCGGGTATGGTCCATCCAAACGTTTTGGAAATGGCTGGCTACAACCCCGAAGAAGTTACAGGATTTGCATTCGGCATGGGGCCGGAAAGAATTGCGATGTTAAAATACGGAGTGGAAGATATTCGTCATTTCTATACAAATGACATTCGGTTTATTTCACAATTCCACCGGTCAGAGGCATAAGGAGGAATATGGATGTTAGTATCAACAAATTGGTTAAGTAATTACGTAGACTGGAATGAACTTTCCATAGAAGAACTGGCAGAAAAAATCACTCGTGCTGGTATCGAAGTAGATGGCATTATTGATCGTTCATTCGGTATGGACAATATCGTTATTGGACATGTGAATAGCTGTGTAAAACACCCTGAAGCGGATAAATTACATATCTGTCAAGTCGATGTAGGTGGAGAGATTTCACAAATTATTTGTGGAGCTCCAAATATCGCAGAAGGGCAAAATGTTATTGTCGCACGTCCAGGAGCAGTCTTGCCTGGTGGAATGAAAATTAAGAAAGCGAAACTTCGTGGTGAAGAGTCTAACGGCATGATCTGTTCACTGCAAGAACTCGGTATCGAAGGAAAGTTGGTTCCAAAAGCGTACGCAGAAGGAATTTATGTGTTACCAAACGATGTCCGTGCTGGAGATAGCGCATTGACGCATCTCGGCTTGTACGATCGTATTTTGGAATTTGATTTAACACCAAACCGTTCTGACGCACTAAGTATGCTTGGTGTTGCGTATGAAGTAGGGGCGATTTTGTCTAAAGATATTAAATTGCCGGAAATATCCTATACAGCGTCCGCAGAAAAAGCTCAGGACGTTTTGAAGCTTTCTGTAGAAGCGGCTGAAGACAACCCAATGTACGTGGCAAAAGTAGTGAAGAACGTCAAAGTTGCAGAATCACCTCAGTGGTTGCAAAACACGTTAATGTCTGCTGGTATTCGACCGCATAATAACGTAGTCGATATCACGAACTATGTATTGATGGAATATGGTCAGCCACTTCATGCATTTGACTATGACCGTCTTCAAACGAAAGAGATTGTCGTGCGTCATGCTCGTGAAGGTGAAAAAATGGTGACGCTTGATCAAGTAGAACGTACTTTACATGATCATCAACTAGTAATAACGAACGGCAACGAGCCGGTTGCACTTGCGGGTGTAATGGGCGGCGCTAATTCAGAAGTGTATGAAGGTACTACTACTGTTGTCATTGAGTCAGCTTATTTCGCACCAGGTTCTGTTCGTCAAACATCTAAAGAAGTAGGACTACGCAGTGATGCAAGCACACGCTTTGAAAAAGGTGTGGATCCGAATCGTGTAGCAGAAGCAGCAGAGCGAGCAGCACAATTGATGGCTGAACTGGCGGGGGGAGAAGTTCTTGAAGGATCGGTTATGTTCGACGAACTCGACAAAACGCCTGAGAAAATTATTCTTTCACCGGACTACGTAAATAATCGTTTAGGTATGAAGATCGCTATGGATGAAATGAAAACGATTATGGACCGTTTGCAAATCCCGACAGAATTAATTAACGGCCAACTCGTAATGGATATCCCGACACGACGTCAAGATTTGAAAATCAAAGAAGATATGATTGAAGAAATTGCACGTCTATACGGTTATGACGAAATCCCAAAAACACTACCAATAGTAGAGAGCACACCAGGCGGTTTGACTCCTTATCAGTCGAAGCGTCGCATTGTCCGCAGATTCCTAGAAGCGGCAGGTCTATCGCAAGCTTTGACGTATTCATTGGCTTCACCAAAAGATGCGCAAGCTTTCGCACTGGAGACAGCTCCTGTAACGAAATTGCTTATGCCGATGAGTGAAGAACGCAGTATTCTTCGACAAAGCATAATTCCACACCTTCTCGATGCGGCAACGTATAACGTGGCTCGCCGGAATGATTCGATTGCACTTTACGAAACAGGATCCGTTTTCCTAGGTATCGAAGAAGACGGTTTGCCGAAAGAAGTAGAACATGTTGCAGCCGTATTGACTGGCAAATGGGTTCATCATGCATGGCAAGGCGAAACGAAAAAAGTTGATTTCTTCGTTATGAAAGGAATTGTAGAAGGATTATTTGAGCAGTTAGGTTTGCTTGAACGACTACAATTCACAAAAGCGACTGTGGAGCAAATGCACCCAGGACGTACAGCTACAATATGGTTGGACGATCAGTCAGTAGGAATCATTGGTCAAGTGCATCCAACTGTGCAAAATCAACGTGACTTGCAAGAAACATATGTCATGGAAATGAACTTGCAGTCTATTATGCAAACTGCAACGGAAGAGCTGTTGTATGAAGCCGTTCCACGCTATCCTTCCATCTCTCGTGATATTGCTTTAGTGGTCGATCGAGACACGTCTGCTGCGAACTTGGAGAAAATTATCGAGCAAGCAGGCGGTAATTTATTGAAGAAAGTTCAGTTGTTTGATTTATACGAAGGGAAGAACGTGGAGGAAGGAACAAAATCCGTTGCGTTCTCTCTAACATACTTTGATCCCGAGCGTACGTTAACGGATGAAGACGTCGTCAAGGCACATAGTAAAGTATTAGACGCATTAACTGTACAAGCGAACGCACAACTTCGCTCATAATAAATAAGCAGGCTACCTATCAGTTTTCTGACGGGTAGCCTGCTTCATTTTACTGTAGTCATATTATTTTTTATAAGCGAGTTTCAAAGCCTTTTGTGTATTGGCGAAATGTACTTTCGTGATAGTGTGTAAAAATGGCTCTCCCTTTTTACGGATGATCTGACAAGCTATTTGATCAACTTTGGGTCCAGCACCTTTAGGCAATGTTACACCAGCTTGACTGCTTAATTGATCCATAGCTTCAAGGAATGCAACCCGTGCGAGTATAGAGGCTGTCGCTACCGAAACGTGGAGGTTTTCAGCTTTTGTTGAAAAAAGTACTTTGTCTTGAATGATACTAGATTCATCCTTTAAATAATTATAGTAGACACGTCGCTCCGCAAACTGGTCAATGAGAATATGTTCCGGTAAAACGGGGAACATCTGGTCGAGTACTTCCTGAAGTGCTTGGTTATGAAGAAGAGCCTTGATCTTACCTTGCGACCATCCTTTACTTTGGATTTCATTGTATTTGACGTTATCAAGCGTCAACACCGAGTAGGTAACAACTTGTTTCAAATCGTCAGCAATTTGCTGCATATACGCATCTGTAAGTTGTTTGGAATCTTTTACTCCTAGTTCTTTCACCAATTCAATCTGGTCACTACTAACAAAACAAGCAGCTACAGTGATAGGACCGAAGAAATCTCCAGTACCTGTTTCATCTGAGCCAAGTACGGATGACGATGCGAAGTTTGCAGGTAACGTATCTCCTTTTGCTCCAGAAGGTGTCACTTTCGCTACAGTTCCTATAGTCCCCCAGCGTGCAGCTTCTCTGTCAGCGCCTGCTCCTTGAAACAATACTTTACCTGACCGATAGACGGTGATAGATGTATCAGCAATTTTGGCTGCGAAAACGACACCTGGCGCATTACGGATGACTTTATTTGTTTCATAGAAGCGAACTACTTCTAGTATTTCTTTTTCAGATAGAACAATGACCTGATTACTCACTTATTTACCCACTCCTTGAAATGATCTAGTACTCAGTATACCTGAAACTAGAATTTCTAATGAAAAATAATGTCTGAAATTCGAATCTCGTGTCTTTATGAGGCATATTTGATTCACAAGTTATTGATTTTCATGGTATGATTATAAAAGGGTTTTAAGAGGGAGGGCGTAATAATGGCGGACAAAAAAAGAGCAAGAGTGACAGTTGATATCTACGGACAAACATATACGGTTGTTGGTACGGAACCATCTGCACATGTGCGTTATGTAGCCTCGCTCGTTGATGAAAAAATGCGCGAAATCAATAAGCATAATCGACACCTCGACAGCAAGAGAATTGCTGTTCTAACAGCGGTAAATAGTGTCCATGAATTTCTGAAACTACAAGACAGAGTAAAAGAATTAGAACAAGAAGTGAAAAATTTGAAGGGTTGAGGGGCAAAACATGATAGATTTACTCATTATTTTACTGCTTGTAGGCGGCCTGATTGCAGGCTTTAGACGCGGATTCATCGTACAGCTCATCCATATGTTAGGATTGATTGTATCGGTAATCGTGGCGTATAAGTTCTACAAGCCATTTGCAGAAAAATTAATATTATGGATACCATATCCAGGGGCGACTGCAGTAGATTCACTGAGCTGGACGTTCGAAAACTTGGATATGGATATGACATTTTACCGGTTGATCGCATTTATTTTGATTTTTGTCGGAATGAAGCTAGTTTTGCAATTAGTTGGTTCCATGCTAGACTTTATCAAGCACATTCCGATCCTTGGTTTTGGCGCACGTCTGATTGGCGCTGGACTAGGCTTTATTGAATTCTATGTCATCATCTTTTTCGTATTATCTTTACTTGCGATGCTTCCTGTTGAAGTCATTCAAAACTCATTAGGTCATTCATTGCTGGCAAAAGCGATGTTCGAACATACGCCACTTATTTCCTCGGCAATAAAGAATTGGTGGTTCGTTTATATAGGCTAACGCTTGTAAATAATGTACTGTACATATGAACTAAAAGCTTCCCGATCTCGTGGAAGCTTTTTTAACAGAGTGGGGAGGATACTGACTTGAATAAAAAGACGATAATCCGTACGTTTGAAAAAATTGCATTATATATGGAGCTACTTGGAGAAAATCATTTTAAGGTAGCTGCATTTAGGAAAGCCGCTTCGACTCTAGAATTGGACACAAGAAGTCTCGCTGAGATGGATGATATTCTGTCATTGAAGGGAATCGGTAAAGGTACCGGTGCGGTCATTATTGATTTAATAGAAAAAGGGACTTCTGATGTATTGACGGAGCTTGAAGAGAAAGTTCCGAAAGGATTGATCCCTCTTTTGAATATCCCTGGACTCGGCGGAAAGAAAATAGCCAAACTACGTGAAGTGTTAAGTATAGATTCGATTGAATCGCTTCAAGCAGCTTGCGAAAGACAAGAGGTAAGCAAAGTTCCGGGATTCGGGAAAAAGACAGAAGAGAATTTATTGCGTGAAATTGAAATTCTTGCAAATCGTTCCGGTAAGACGCCGATTTGGCAAGTGACAAAAGTCGTTGAGATCGTTGAGGCTGAATTAGAGTTGATCCATGAGATTCAAAAGTATCAAGTTGCAGGGAGTTATCGCAGGCGCGAAGAAGAAAGTTCAGATGTGGACTGGATTCTCGTAACGGATGAACCGCAAATCGTTCGTGAAAAAATCTTGGCTGCGTTACCGATCGAAAAAGTGATTGCAGCGGGCGATGCTAAACTGTCGATTTCACTTGATACAGAAAACCCAATCGATGCAGATTTTCGTTTTGTCACGGAAGATCAATTCGCGACAGCACTTCATCACTTTACTGGCTCTGCTGCGCATAATATACGGATGCGTCAGTTGGCTAAAAATCGTAAACAAAAAATTAGTGAGTACGGTGTAGAAGATGAAACAGGACATGTGCAGACATTTTCTAGTGAAAAGGAGTTCTTTGCCCATTTTGATTTGCCGTTCATTCCACCAAGTATTCGTAAAGACGGAACAGAGCTTGATCGAGCAGAAGAAATTTCTAAACTTGTCACACCTGAATTGATTCGTTCCGATTTGCATATGCACACCACTTGGTCAGATGGCGGTCATTCCATAGAGGAGATGGTAGAAGCCTGTCGTGTAAAAGGTTATTCACATTTGGTCATCACTGATCATTCGCATTATTTAAAAGTAGCAAATGGTTTAACACCTGAGCGTTTATTGGAGCAAATAGAAGAAATTCGTGCAGTGAACATGAAGTATGATGACATTGAAGTATTCTGCGGAACTGAGATGGATATTTTGCCGGATGGGAAATTAGACTTTGAAGATGAGATTCTAGAGCAATTGGACTTTGTCATTGCGTCCATTCACTCTAGTTTCAATCAACCACAAGAACAAATAATGGAGCGTTTGCATGCCGCGTGTAAAAATCCGCACGTACACATGATTGCCCACCCGACAGGCCGTATTATTGGTCAACGTGAAGGGTATAATCCGGATATCGAGCAGCTCATCAAATGGGCAAGTGAGTACGGTAAAATATTGGAAGTGAACGCAAGCCCATATCGTTTGGATTTGCGTACAGAACACGTAATTCAAGCAATAGAAGCTGGTGTCAATATTGCAATCAATACAGATGCGCATGCGACAGAACAACTTGATATTATGCCGATTGGCGTAGAATACGCACAAAAAGCTTGGCTAGCTGCTGAACAGGTAGTCAACACGTGGAGCCTTGAAACATTTATTGAGAAAGTGATCCGTAGATGAAAGGGAGTGTAAGACATTGGAAAAGCGTGTCTTAAAAACACTTGAATTTGATAAAATTATTCAACAAGTATCGGCACAATGTACGTCCATTGCGGGCCGAGCACATATAGAGCAGTTAGTACCTTCAAAAAGTCTTGAAGATGTTAATCGGTTACTTGAGGAAACAGATGAAGGATTGGCACTTTTACGAATCCGCGGGAATGTACCAATGGGTGGAATACACGATATTAGATCCCACGCTAAACGAGCGCAAATTGGCGGCATGTTAAGCGCAATGGAACTAGTGGAAATTGCCGATACCATCCGTGCTAGCAGAATTCTTCGTCAGTTTTTAGAAGCGGTTACGGCTGAAGGCGAGATTACTATACCTCATTTAATGGCACGTAAGGAAGCGATGCCGATCCTGACAGCAATTGAACATGAAGTCAATGCAGCAATCGATGATAATGGTCGAGTGATGGACAGTGCTTCATCCGCGTTACGTTCGATTCGCCAAAGTTTACGTATTCAAGAAAGTCGTGTGCGTGAACGTCTTGAAAGTTATACGAGAGGGAAGAACGCATCGAAAATGTTGTCTGACGCAATCGTCACGATGCGAAATGATCGTTATTGTATTCCCGTTAAAGCAGAATATCGCTTTCACTATGGCGGTGTAATTCACGATATGTCATCATCTGGCCAAACGCTGTTTATTGAGCCAGATGCAGTCGTGCAGGCGAATAACGAGATTCGTGAACTGAAAGTTAAAGAGCAGGAAGAAATTGAAAAGATTTTGCTTGCCTTATCTGCCAGTGTTCAGGAAATCGCCCATGAACTATTCACCTTAGTGCAGTTATTGGCAGAAGTTGATGTCATTTTAGCGAAAGCTAAATACGGTACTGCGAATAAATGTACGAAACCAGCTGTGAATGCAAATGGCTATATGCGCCTTGCTAAAGCGCGTCATCCACTTCTTCCGATTAATGAAGCGGTAGCGAATACGATTGAATTCGGCGACGATATTACAACAATTGTTATCACGGGTCCAAATACCGGCGGTAAGACAGTTACGCTAAAAACAGTTGGTCTTTGTACTTTGATGGCACAATCAGGTTTGCCAATTCCGGTACTCGATGGCTCTGAAATTGCGGTCTTTGATTCAATTTATGCAGATATCGGCGATGAGCAATCGATCGAACAGAGCTTGAGTACATTTTCATCTCATATGGTCAACATTGTTAATATATTGAAGAAGTTCGATGAACGTTCTCTATTATTATTCGATGAATTAGGTTCCGGGACAGATCCTCAAGAAGGTGCTGCTCTTGCTATATCCATTTTGGATGAAGTGCACGGTACTGGCGCACGTGTGATGGCAACCACTCACTACCCGGAACTAAAAGCGTATGGCTTTAACCGACCTGGTATAGCCAATGCAAGTGTTGAATTCGATATTGATACACTGAGTCCTACCTATCGTTTGTTGATCGGAGTGCCAGGACGAAGTAATGCGTTTGAAATTTCACAACGTTTAGGTTTGCAAAGTCACATAATAGACCGTGCAAAGGGTTTCACCGGAGAAAATCGAGGGGAAGTAGATTCCATGATTGCTTCTCTTGAAACGAGCCGTGTACAATCCGAAAAAGACGCAGAGCGTACTCATGATGTACTTCTCGAAACAGAGAAACTAAAAAAAGAATTACATGATAAATTACAGGAATTCGAAGAGCAAAAAGACCGTTTAACGGAAGCAGCCAAAGAGAAAGCGAAAAAAATCGTGGATCAAGCCAAGACAGAATCCGAAGCGGTTATTTCAGACTTGCGTGCTCTACGAATGAATGCAGGAGCTAGTGTTAAAGAGCATGAGTTAATCGAAGCCCGAAAACGTTTGGAAGGCGCTGCACCTGAAGAGAAGAAAAAGAAAGTCATTAAAGCTCAAGCAGGACCTCGTCCATTACAACAAGGGGACGAAGTGAAAGTACTCGCATACGGACAAAAAGGAACTCTTGTCGAAAAAGTATCAGACAAAGAATGGATCGTTCAAATTGGTATTTTGAAGATGAAATTACCTGAATCCGGATTGCAATATACGAAACCTGAAAAAGAAAAGAAGCAAGTCACAGTTTCAGCAGTAAGAGGGCGTTCCGAACATGTCAAAATGGAGCTCGATTTACGTGGTGAACGATATGAAGATGCTCTTGCCCGAACGGAAAAGTACATTGATGATGCGTTATTATCCAACTACCATCAAGTGAACATTATTCACGGTAAAGGAACGGGAGCACTTCGACAAGGTGTTCAACAATATTTGAAAAAACATTCACGCGTCAAATCCTATCGCTTTGGTGAAGCAGGCGAAGGCGGAAGTGGCGTTACCGTAGTAGAATTAAAATAAATGAAACCTTTCAACTGCTTGGACCGTATGACAAGCAAGAGAACATAAAGAAGGTGTAGCGTGATGAATCATACGGGATTTTGGAGTCATCCATTAGTTGAGACGGCCGGGTATTTCAGTGTCGTTACACTGTGCTTGATCGTATCAATGGTGCTATTTGAAATCGTAACAAAATATAAAAACTGGGAAGAGATCCGCAAAGGGAATTTGTCAGTGGCGATGGCGACAGGCGGGAAAATATTTGGTGTCGCTAATATTTTCCGCTATTCTATCGAGCAGCATAATAGCCTGCCACAAATGATGGGCTGGGGCTTATTCGGTTTCGTGCTTCTCGTTTTTGCCTATTTGCTATTCGAGTTCTTGACGCCGAAGTTTAAGGTGGATGAGGAGATTCAAGCGGACAATCGCTCCGTCGGCTTCATCTCGCTCTGCATTTCGGTAGGTCTGTCATTCGTCATCGGCGCCAGTATTTCATAGGAGACCGCATATTATGGAAAGATTAATTAAGATACTATTAGTAGTCTGTGTACTCTTCGTCCTCGTTGGCGTATACTGGCTCTTCAACAACACACCTTGACCTCGGTCTTGGTGTTTTTTAGTATTTGAAATGGTGGAAAGAAATTGTAAACAGAAAATAGGTAAGCAGTAAGTGTGAGAGAATCGAAGATTCAGCTGGCGGATGCTTACCCATCTCACGCGTCCCCTCTGATGCGGAAATCCCCACCTATATCCCATGTTCAGCCTTTCTATCTCTAAAAATGAATAAAATTAATTACTCTCACATAAACTAAGAGGTACGTATGCAAGGGAATAAAGCGCTTTCATATTTATCTTGTAAACTAATTAGTTTATCGATATACTAATGAATAAGGAATGTTCTAACAATTACATTAACGTAAAGGAGTTGTAAAGATGACAAATAAACCTTGGCTTGCTGCATATCCAAAAGAAATTCCGACTTCTTTAGAATACGAAAATATTCCATTGCAAGACTATCTTACAAGGTCTAGCAAAAAATATTCAAAAAACACAGCCATTCATTTTATGGGGAAAGACATCACGTTCAAAGAATTTCACGAGTCTGCTCTAAAATTTGCTAGCTACTTGCAAAAGTTAGGAGTCGTAAAAGGTGATCGTGTAGCCATTATGCTTCCGAACTGTCCGCAAAGCGCCATCGCATACTTTGGAATTCTCTATGCAGGTGCAATAGTAGTCCAGACTAATCCATTGTATACAGAGCGCGAATTGCACTATCAACTTTCTGATTCGGGTGCAAAAGTTATTATTTCGCTTGATATCTTGTTCCCTCGGGTCTCGAAAGCAATGAATGGGACTGCGCTTGAAAATATTATCATTACGGGAATTAAAGATTATCTTCCATTCCCCAAAAACCTAGTCTATCCTTTCATTCAGAAGAAAGAACATAAGTTGGCTGTAAAAGTGGAACATCGTGGCATTCATCATGTATATACTGAAATAATGAAATCAACAAAACCCGATCCGATCCATATAGCTTATGAGAAAGGTGATATTGCATTATTGCAGTATACTGGAGGAACGACAGGACCGCCAAAAGGCGTAGAACTGACGCATTCTAATTTAATCAGCAATACTGAAATGTGTAGTGCGTGGTTATACAAAACGACGGATGGCGAAGAAACAATCATGGGAATTCTACCTTTCTTCCATGTCTATGGAATGACAACGGTCTTAATATTCGCCGTAATGAAAGGTCATAAAATGGTGTTGATACCTAAATTTGATTTCAAGACTGCATTGAAAGATATTGATAAACAAAAACCTACTCTATTCCCAGGTGCACCCACAATCTATATTGGTCTGTTGAATCATCCTGATTTGGAGAAGTACGATCTGTCTTCTATTAAAGCTTGTATCAGTGGATCTGCCGCATTACCCATTGAAGTGAAAGAAAAATTTGAAGCGGTAACCGGTGGAAAGCTTGTAGAAGGATATGGCTTAACAGAGACATCTCCAGTTGCTATGGCGAACTTTGTGTGGGATGGACTGGAAAAGCGTGGCTCTATCGGTGTTCCGTGGCCTGATACGGATGGATGTGTGCTCGGACCAGGCTCATCAGAACCGTTACCAGTAGGAGAAATTGGGGAGATTGCGATAAAAGGTCCTCAAGTCATGACAGGTTATTGGAATAGACCTGACGACACAAAGGAATCATTCCGCAATGGATGGTTTTTGACAGGAGATCTAGGGTATATGGATGAGGACGGATACTTCTATGTAGTCGATCGCAAAAAAGATATGATTATCGCAAGTGGATTTAATGTCTATCCACGTGAGATTGAAGAAGTCCTGTATGAACATCCAGCAATTCTAGAATGTATCGTAGCGGGTGTACCAGATCCATATCGTGGTGAAACAGTTAAAGCGTATATTGTTTTAAAAGAAGGATATTCCATAACGGAAAAAGAATTAGATACGTATTGCAGAAAGCAACTTGCTGCATTTAAAGTTCCGAAGCATTATGACTTCCGTGAAGATTTACCTAAAACAGCAGTAGGTAAAATTTTGCGTAGAACATTAGTAGAGGAAGAGCGAAAGAAATTAACGGAAGTTCAAAATTCATTAAAAAGTTCGTAACAAAATGCTTGACTATAACCTAAAAGAATATTAACATGAAAATATGAATGAATCATCATTCATATTTTCTTTTTGGTGGTGAAACATTAATGAAGCGAACAAAACCTAAATATAAACAAATTGTAGATGCTGCAGTAATTGTTATTGCGGAGAATGGGTACCACCAAGCGCAAGTCTCGAAAATTGCTAAGGAAGCTGGAGTTGCGGATGGAACGATTTATTTATACTTTAAAAATAAAGAAGACATCCTCATATCTGTATTCAGAGAAAAAATGGAAATATTCGTAGAGAACATTAAAGAAATCCTAAAAAAAGATCTTCCTATAGCAGAAAAATTGCAATTGGTTGTAGAAAATCATTTTACCGTACTACAAGAAGATCCTCACTTAGCGATCGTCACACAATTGGAACTCAGACAGTCAAATAAAGATCTGCGATTCCAAATCAATAATGTGTTAAAAGAATATATGGTTTTGTTGGATACTTTGCTCGAGGAAGGGGTAGAGAAAGGAGAGTTGTCTCCTAATCTTGACCTTAGACTAGCAAGGCAGATGTTATTTGGCACGATGGACGAGACAATTACCTCTTGGGTGATGAACGAACAGAAATTTAATTTAGTTAGATTAGCACCTAAAGTTAGTGACATGTTATTGCATGGCTACAAACTTCAGTAAGTATCGCATTAAAGGAGAGATAGTAGATGACATTGATTAAATTGGAGAAAGACGGACATGTCGCATTAGCGAAAATTGACCATCCACCGGCGAACGCACTGTCTTCGAAATTGATTGAAGAAGTAGATCAGCTGTTAACTAGCGTAGAGCACGACGAAGATGTTCGCGTTGTGGTTCTATACGGTGAAGGTCGATTCTTCTCAGCGGGTGCCGACATTAAAGAATTCACAACAGTTGACACAGGGGCAGCGTTCTCGAAGCTTTCTAGTAAAGGACAAGAAGTTTTCGAGCGTTTAGAGAATTTCCCTAAACCTGTAATCGCTTCCATTCATGGAGCAGCACTTGGCGGTGGTTTAGAGCTTGCCATGGCTTGCCACATCCGTTTGGTTACGAAGAGTGCGAAACTAGGCTTGCCTGAATTGCAACTAGGTCTCATTCCTGGATTTGCAGGTACTCAACGTTTACCGCGCCTAGTTGGTGTAGCGAAGGCAGCAGAAATAATGTTGACTAGCGATCCAATTTCAGGTGAAGACGCAGTACAGTGGGGACTTGCAAATCATTCTTATACAGATGAAGAACTTTCGGCTGAAACATTGAAACTAGCGAAGAAGATTTCTCAAAAGAGCCCGATTGCAATGAAACATGCTTTGCGTATGCTTTCGTACTCAAAAGATCAGTCATTCTATGAGGGTGTGGAAGAAGAAGCGAAATCATTTGGAGAAGTTTTCGTCTCTGAAGACGCAAAAGAAGGTATTCAAGCATTTATTGAAAAACGTCAACCTACATTTAACGGGAAGTAATTATCGAATAGGAGGTTCTATTAATGAACATTTATGCATTAGTAAAAAGAACATTTGATACGGAAGAAAAAATTTCAATTTCAAACGGTGCCATTGCTGAAGATGGTGCAGAATTCATCATCAACCCATACGATGAGTACGCAGTAGAAGAAGCTATTAAACTACGTGACGAACACGGTGGGGAAGTAACTGTATTATCAATCGGAGACGAAGATTCCGAGAAACAATTGCGTACAGCATTGGCAATGGGTGCAGATAAAGCAGTCCTAATCAATATTGAAGATGACATAGATGATATCGACGAATATACTTCTGCAAAAGTCATTGCAGATTACCTAAAAGATAAAAATGCTGATCTGATTTTAGCTGGTAACGTAGCAATTGATGGTGGCTCAGGTCAAGTAGGACCACGTGTAGCAGAATTGCTAGGCATTAACTATGTCACGACAATTACTGAATTAACGATAGACGGAACGAACGCAACCGTTGTACGAGACGTAGAGGGGGATTCGGAAACTATTGAAACATCCCTGCCACTTCTTGTCACAGCACAACAAGGTCTGAACGAACCACGTTATCCTTCTTTGCCTGGGATCATGAAAGCTAAGAAGAAACCTCTTGAAGACCTAGAGTTCGACGATCTAGACCTAGACGAAGATGACGTAGAAGCGAAGACGGAAACAAAGGAAGTCTTCTTACCACCTGCAAAAGCAGCAGGGCGTGTACTTGAAGGAGAGCCAGCAGATCAAGCGGCTGAACTTATAAAATTATTGCGTAACGAAGCGAAAGTAATTTAATTCATATAGAGAACTGTAATTAGGAGGGACTACATTATGTCAAAGAAAATGTTGGTTTTAGGTGAAGCACGTGATGGAGAACTACGTAACGTATCATTTGAAACAATTGCAGCAGCAAAGAATATTTCAGGTGGCGGAGAAGTTGTCGCAGTTCTTATAGGGGATCAAGTTCAGTCACTTGGCGAAGAAATGATTCATTATGGGGCGGATCGTGTAGTAACGGTTGAGCACCCACATTTGAAGCATTACACACCAGACGGCTTTGGGCAAGCGTTCCTAGCAGTCTACGATGACGAATCTCCCGACGGTGTCGTATTTGGACACACAGCTATGGGGAAAGACTTATCACCCAAAATTGCAAGTAAGCTTGGTACTGGATTAATTTCAGATGTGACAAAGATTGAAGGAGAAGGCGACGATGCAGAATTCATCCGTCCCATCTACTCTGGTAAAGCATTTGAAAAAGTGGAAATTAAAGAAGGTTTACAATTTATCACAATCCGTCCGAACAATATTGAGCCTTTAGCACATGATGCCAGCCGCTCAGGTGATGTAACAGCGAAAACTGTAGAAATTGCGAATCTTCGTTCTGTTATCAAAGACGTAGTACGTAAATCAACAGAAGGCGTAGATTTGTCTGAAGCGAAAGTGATCGTAGCGGGTGGCCGTGGAGTCAAAGGACCTGAAGGATTTAAACCTTTAAAAGAGTTGGCTGATCTTCTAGGCGGTGCAGTCGGTGCTTCACGTGGAGCATGTGACGCAGACTACTGTGACTATTCACTACAGATTGGACAAACGGGTAAAGTTGTTACTCCTGACTTGTATATCGCAGCTGGAATTTCTGGAGCGATCCAGCACGTGGCAGGTATGTCCAACTCGAAAGTCATTGTGGCAATCAACAAAGATCCCGAAGCGAACATCTTTAAAATTGCAGATTACGGTATCGTAGGTGACATCTTCGAGATCATTCCGATCATGATTGAGGAAATTCAAAAAATCAAAGTCAGCTAATTAATTGATACAGGCATTTTTTTAGCTCCTTCTTTACCTCCATGATACAATACGAATATAGTTAAAGACTAAGGAGGAAAAAAGAATGGCAATTATTAATGCAACTGATTCAAACTTTGCTGAAAACGTAAAAGAAGGCGTAGTACTAGTGGACTTTTGGGCACCTTGGTGTGGGCCATGTAAAATGATCGCTCCTGTCCTTGAAGAACTTTCAGGTGAACTTGAAGGAAAAGCGAACATTGTAAAAGTAAACGTGGATGATAACCAAGCAACTGCTAGCCAGTTCGGTATCATGTCGATCCCAACATTACTTCTCTTTAAAGATGGAGAAGTAGCTGAAAAGGTAGTAGGTTTCCAACCAAAAGAAGCACTTGCACAACTAGTAGAAAAACATGCATAAATAGAAGAGACCGGGCCGCAAGAGCAGCCCGGTCTTTTAGTAGGTGAAAATAATGAATGAAATCATTGAACATAAAATTTCAATTCTCCCCGAATTGCCGGGTTGCTATTTAATGAAGGATCGTCAAGGTACTGTCATTTATGTCGGGAAAGCAAAAGTGTTAAAAAACCGTGTTCGTAGCTATTTTACGGGTTCCCATGATGGCAAAACACAGCGATTGGTCGGAGAAATAGAAGACTTTGAATATATAGTGACCAATTCTGAAATTGAAGCATTGATTTTAGAATTAAACATGATTAAGAAATACGATCCGAAATACAATATTATGCTTAAAGATGACAAAACATATCCTTACTTGAAAATTACTAATGAACGTCATCCAAAGTTGATCATTACACGCAAAGTCAATAAAAAATCTGGTAAATATTTCGGACCGTACCCTAATGCTACGGCCGCACATGAAACGAAAAAGTTACTGGATCGCTTATATCCATACCGTAAATGTCAAAGTATCCCTACGCGGGCGTGTTTGTACTATCATATTGGCCAATGTCTGGCGCCTTGTATTAAAGAAGTGCCTGCCGAAGCATATACCGAAATGATTGCAGACATTACTCGATTCCTAAATGGCGGTTATAAGGAAGTAAAAAAGGAACTTCAACAAAAAATGAACGAAGCTGCGGAAGAATTAGAATTTGAACGAGCGAAAGAATATCGTGATCAAATTACCAATATTGAAACCGTTATGGAAAAGCAGAATATGAATGCGAATGATTTTACAGATCGTGATATTTTTGGCTATGCAGTTGACAAAGGCTGGATGTGCGTGCAAGTGTTCTTTGTCAGACAAGGTAAAATGATAGAACGGGATGTATCCATTTTCCCAGCTTATCAGGATCCTGAAGAAGAATTACTGACGTATCTAGGCCGTTTCTATGGAGAAGCTCACCATTTATTGCCAAAAGAAGTACTTCTTCCTGAAACCGTTGATTTTGCGTTAGCAGATCAATTGCTCGATACGAATGTGTTACTACCACAACGTGGAAAGAAAAAAGATCTTGTTAAACTGGCTGCCAAAAACGCATCCATTGCATTGAACGCTAAATTCCAAATAATTGAGCGCCAAGAAGAACGTACTATTGGTGCATGTGAAGAACTTGGGGAAGCGATGAATATCAGCACACCCCTTCGCATAGAAGCGTTCGATAACTCCCATACACATGGCGTGGAACCTGTATCCGCAATGATATCATTTGTAGATGGAAGACCTAATCGCAAAGATTACCGGAAGTATAAAACTAAAACGGCAGCAGCACATGATGACTATGGTGCGATGCGTGAAGTCGTTAGAAGACGCTATACACGTGTATTAAAAGATCAATTGCCTTTACCTGATTTAATTGTTATTGATGGTGGAAAAGGCCAGATGGAAATTGCTCGGGAAGTGTTAGAGGATGAACTAGGCCTCTCCATTCCGATAGCTGGTTTGGCAAAAGATGATAAACATAATACAGCACAGTTGCTGTACGGTCATCCGCCAGAAATTGTCCCGTTAAAGAAAACTAGTGAAGCATTTTATTTATTGCAACGTGTTCAAGATGAAGTCCATCGATTTGCTATTACGTTCCACAGACAGCGGCGGGGAGCATCTTCTCTAACTTCTTCACTGGATGGAATTGAAGGTGTTGGACCGAAACGTAAACAGCAATTATTGAAACACTTTAAAACCGTGAAAGCCATTCGCGAAGCAACACCTGAACAATTAAAAGAAGCGGGGATGCCAAAAAAAGTAGCTGATGAATTACTTGCGCATTTCCAGCAACCTGAAACATCCGAAAAGCCCCTTACTGAGTAATTTAAAGTCGAGGGGTTTTCATTTACATATAATGCTTTTTCACCATATTACTGGCAGGCGCTTAATTTCCAATACATTTTATTAGAATAAATAGTTAATTAACTGAGAAACGTAAATTTCATGAATAAATGAGTTGAGTAATGTAGAAATAAGAAATGAAAATTTCTCAAACCCTAATTTCAACGGGCTGCAAACTATGTCAAGCATTGTCGGATCATAGGAAAAGCAAAGTGTTATTCGACGTTTTTAGAAAAATCATAATCTACTATAAAAAGTACACAGCGTCTTGACCTGTCCAATACAGAGGAGTACAATATACATGTTATCATATTGTACCATGAAGAGAGATACTGGTGAATGCGAACTAGATAAAGAAACCGCATCACGACAGTATAATCTCAGAAATAAGGGAGGGTAAAAGACTTGTCGAAAGAAACAGATTTTTTCTTACGCCGTCTACATTCGTTGCTTGGTGTAATTCCAGTTGGACTATTTGTTGCCCAACACTTAGTAATTAACCATTTTGCAACGCGCGGTGAGGAAGCATTCAACACAGCATCTAATTTTATGGGGAACTTGCCGTTTGTATCTTTCTTGGAATGGTTTATTATCTACATTCCACTCATGTTCCACGCGTTTTACGGAGTGTACATAGCGTTTTCAGCGAAATACAACGTGGGCCATTACAGTACTTTCCGTAACTGGATGTTCACGCTCCAACGTTTCACTGGGGTATTCCTTGTCATCTTCATTGCTTGGCACGTATACGAAACTCGTATTCAAAAAGCACTTGGAGCTGAAGTAGACTTCAACATGATGGCCGATATCTTATCGAATCCACTTATGCTTGTATTCTATATCCTAGGTATTCTATCTGCTACATTCCACTTAGCAAATGGACTATGGTCTTTCTGTGTTACATGGGGAATTGCACAATCACCACAATCACAAAAAATCGTATCTTATATCACAATCGTTGTATTCCTAGTACTTTCTATAATTGGAATTCAGGCACTTCTAGCTTTTGTGTAAATAACTAACTAACTAATGAAATTACGTATAATTGAGGAGTGACACAATAATGGCAAAAGGCAGATTGATTGTCGTCGGTGGAGGACTAGCTGGACTAATGGCTACCATCAAATCAGCAGAAGCTGGTGTACCGGTTGACTTGTTCTCGCTAGTACCAGTAAAACGTTCCCACTCCGTATGTGCCCAAGGTGGCATTAACGGTGCTGTAAACACGAAAGGTGAAGGCGACTCGGTCGACATTCACTTCGATGATACAGTTTACGGTGGAGACTTCCTAGCGAATCAAAAACCAGTACAAGCAATGACGGCAGCAGCTCCTGGAATCATCCACTTATTGGACCGTATGGGCGTTATGTTTAACCGTACGCCAGAAGGTCTCTTGGATTTCCGTCGTTTCGGTGGTACACTTCACCACCGTACAGCGTATGCAGGTGCGACAACTGGACAACAGTTACTTTATGCTCTTGACGAACAAGTGCGTTCGCATGAGGTAGCTGGATTAGTACAAAAATATGAGCACTGGGAATTCCTTGGAATCATCAAAGATGAAGAGGGAACGTGCCGCGGTATTAAAGCGCAAAACATGAAGACAATGGAAATTCAAGCATTCAAGGCGGATGCTGTCATCATGGCAACAGGCGGCCCTGGTATTATCTTCGGTAAGTCTACAAACTCTGTAATCAATACAGGTTCTGCAGCATCGATCGTATATCAGCAAGGTGCAAAATATGCAAATGGTGAATTCATTCAAATCCATCCGACAGCAATTCCTGGAGACGACAAACTTCGTCTCATGAGTGAATCAGCACGTGGTGAAGGTGGACGTATTTGGACATATAAAGACGGTAAACCTTGGTACTTCTTGGAAGAAAAATATCCGGACTACGGTAACTTAGTTCCTCGGGACATCGCAACACGTGAAATCTTTGACGTGTGCGTAAACCAAAAACTAGGTATCAACGGAGAAAACATGGTGTACTTGGACCTATCCCACAAGGACCCTAAAGAACTTGACATTAAACTTGGTGGAATCATCGAGATCTATGAAAAGTTCACAGGAGATGATCCACGTAAATTGCCAATGAAAATTTTCCCGGCTGTTCACTATTCAATGGGTGGACTATGGGTAGATGATCATCAGCAAACAAGTATCCCGGGCCTATTCGCAGCAGGGGAATGTGACTTCTCACAACACGGTGCAAACCGTTTAGGAGCGAACTCATTACTATCTGCAATCTATGGTGGTATGGTCGCAGGACCGTACGCAATTGATTACATGAAGCATTTGAAGCGAACAGCTGATGAACTGCCAGCAACGATCTTCGAAGATGCAGTGAAAGAAGAGCAACAGAAATGGGAAGATACTCTCAAGATGAACGGTACAGAGAATGCGTACGTACTTCACAGAGAGCTAGGCGAATGGATGACTGACAACGTAACGGTTGTTCGTTTCAATGATAAATTGAAGCAAACAGACGAGAAAATTGTCGAGTTACTTGAGCGTTATGAAAATATTAATATTACGGATACACAGCAATGGTCAAACCAAGGAGCTATGTTTACACGCCAGTTGAAAAACATGCTTTATCTAGCACGTGTAATCACTTTAGGTGCATTGAATCGTGATGAGAGCCGTGGCGCGCACTATAAGCCAGACTTCCCGAATCGTGACGATGAGAACTTCTTGAAAACAACAATTGCGGAATTTGACGGAGTTTCTGCACCAATTATTTCGTATGAAGATGTAGATACATCTCTTATTCCTCCACGTATCCGTGATTACTCAGCGAAGAAAGGAGATTGACAAAAGTGAGCGAACAACAAACTGCAACTGCTACAAAAACTGTCGTATTTGACATTCATCGTCAAGATACTGCCACTTCAAGCCCTTATGTTGAAAGATTTGAAGTTCCATATCGCCCGAATATGAACGTAATTTCGGCTCTAATGGAAATCAGACGTAACCCAGTAAATGCTAAAGGTGAGAAATCAACTCCTATTAACTGGGATATGAACTGTTTGGAAGAAGTTTGTGGTGCATGTTCAATGGTAATAAACGGTCGCCCTCGTCAGTCATGTACTGCGCTGGTTGATCAGTTAACACAACCAATTAAACTTGAGCCTATGCGCACATTCCCGGTCGTTCGTGACTTGGTTGTTGACCGTGAATTCATGTTCGATTCGTTAAAGCGTATCAAAGCATGGGTTCCGATCGATGGTACGTATGATCTTGGTGAAGGTCCTCGTATGCCTGAACGTAAGCGTCAATGGGCATATGAACTGTCTAAATGTATGACTTGCGGTGTATGTCTAGAAGCTTGTCCGAACGTAAACGACAAGACGAATTTCATGGGTCCTGCATTGATGTCACAAGTGCGTTTATTTAACGCACATCCGACTGGTTCAATGAACAAAGATGAGCGTTTGGCTACTGTTATGGGAGACGGAGGAATCACTGAGTGCGGTAACTCACAAAACTGTGTAGTTGCTTGTCCTAAAGGTATTCCGTTAACCACTTCTATCGGTGCAATCGGTAGAGCCACAACAATCCAAATGTTCAAGAACTTCTTCGGAAGTGACCACCAAGTAGATTAATTTCTATAAAGCAAGCTGTCCAGGAAGTCTATGACTTTCTAGGACAGCTTTTTTGATGTTTACTGCATTCAGACTATAATAGAAAGCAGGAGTTGAGGAATAGACAAAGAAGTTTAATGTTGCTTCCTTAAAAAACATCATTAGCTACAACCCTCTCCTAGTATTCCATTGCATTTGCCCTAACAGTAGTGTGATGAATATATTTGACGTCAATTTGTATTTTGATATAATAAAGTAATGAATATTTATTCATTATGAAGGAGTGTGAGTGAATGAGAGAAAGTTATATTGTTAATATAGAGGAATGGATAGAAGGATTTCATTTTCATGCGGACGTTTCAGTACGTTTTTCAGAGACGGATATGTATGGGCATCTGAACAACACAAAGGTATTTGCATATTTTGAGTATGCCAGAATTGAATATTTGAAACATCTAAACCATATGGCAAAGTGGATCGATCCAAAGGGCACAACTATTCCAATAGTAGCGGATTTACAATGCGATTTCGCTAAGCAAGTATACTTTGACGAAAAGCTACAAATCCACGTGAAAGCCAATTCTATGGGTACGAGTTCAGTTGATCTGCATTATATGGCTAAGAATGAACGTAATGAAATCGTCTTTACAGGTAGGGGTGCTATCGTTCAAATTGGTAAAGCTGATGGAAGACCTGTTGCATGGACTGAAGAAGAGAAGCGGATGTTCCTAGAAAACTCGTAAAAGCCTACACAGACGCCCTTATGCTTACATATCCTATGGGGAAAGCGTAAAGAGGAGGGGCGCATCTTGGATGAAATGCAAAACCGTTCTTTATTAACAAATCGGGAACGACAAATTTTCACTTTGCTGGTAGATGATTTTACAACAAAAGAAATTGCTGGACAACTGACGATTAGTGAGAAAACCGTACGAAATCACATTTCAAATACGATTCAAAAACTGGGTGTATCAGGCAGAGCACAAGCGATCGTTGAATTATTGCGATTGGGAGAGTTACGGCTGAACTAAAATGATGCCCAGCTTAGGATAGTAGACCAATTTTGTGCAATCGGTGTCAATTACTTCTTCTCTAGCATAAAACAAAGGAAAAATTGTTGCGTTCATCAACGAAAACGGTACAATGAAAAGATAGGACTCATTTCAGGGAGCTGATTTTTTGTTGAATGAACAACAAAACGTACCAACTGATATCGTAAAGATGGAAAAAGACTTGCGATACATTGCGTCCATCATCAAGGAACAAGGTCGAAAAATATTAAAAAATTCTACCATTACGCCTCCTCAATTCAGTGCTCTTCAATGGTTGCTAGAACATGGTGATATGACCATTGGAGATCTATCCAATAGAATGTTCCTAGCATTTAGCACCACGACTGATTTAGTAGACCGAATGGAAAATAATCAACTAGTGAGACGTGTGCGAGATGATAAGGATCGTCGGGTTGTCCGTGTTCATTTATTACCTGAAGGAATACGGATTATTGAAGAGGTTATACAGAAGAGACAAGAGTATTTGCAAGATGTCCTTGTAAATTCAAATGAGCAGGAAATTCAGCAGTTTTCAGAATTGCTGGCTACACTACATGAACAGATGACAAGAGATTGAGGGATTACATTGAACGCACCTATTGGAGTAATTGATTCGGGAGTTGGCGGACTAACAGTTGTAAGAGAGTTACGCAACTACCTACCGAATGAACCTATTATTTACATTGGCGATGATGCACGTTGTCCGTATGGTCCTCGGCCTGCGGAAGAAGTGTTGCAATTTACAATGGACATGGTCAACAGTTTGGCGGAAATGGGTATAAAAATGCTCGTTATTGCGTGTAACACCGCGACTGCTATCGCGCTAGAAGAAGTACGACAGCAATTTGACTTTCCTGTTGTCGGTGTTATTGAACCAGGAGCCAGGGCGGCTATCAATGCATCGCGAACAGACGAAATTGCTGTGCTGGGTACAGAAGGCACTGTGAAAAGTAAAGCATATGATCTAGCGATACAAGCTTTAAAACCGGAAGCCAAAGTCCATTCACTCGCTTGTCCGGAATTTGTGCCAATCGTTGAAAATGGAGAATACCGTACACAGGCAGCAAGGGATATAGTCGACCGGACGTTACTTCCCTTGCATAACTATCCGTTTGATTCTGTAATTCTTGGCTGTACGCATTATCCATTATTACAAGAACATATTGAAGCGCATTTCTCCAATCAAAAGAATGTTATTTCTTCAGCAGCGGAGACTGTGATTGATGTTGAACGGATTCTTAAAGCGAAGCAATTACTAGCTATTTCGGCGGAAGAGCCAATATTTTACACAACAGGCTCAATGGAAAAGTTTCGAGCCATCGTTGAAGATTGGCTTGCCATTCCGCAGGCAGATGTACGCAAGCTGACTTTATAACATGTATTGCAGTACCCGAAAACAGTACGTTGTTTTCGGGTTTTTTGCTGTGAATATGATAAGATAGATTGAACGTAAACTTGAAGAACTGTTCACACTAAATAAATGGATCAAAATGGAGGATATTGCATGCGACATGATGGAAGAGCAACAGAAGATATTCGTACAGTAACAATAGAGAGGGATTATTTGATTCACCCAGAAGGTTCCGTACTCATTTCAGTTGGAAATACGAAAGTGATTTGTACAGCGACGATTGAAGATCGTGTACCGCCGTTTATGCGTAATAGTGGAAAAGGATGGATCTCTGCTGAATATTCCATGTTGCCACGCGCAACAGGACAACGGACCATCCGAGAATCTTCCCGCGGTAAAGTAGGCGGTCGTACGATGGAAATCCAGCGTTTGATCGGACGAGCTTTGCGTGCAGTCGTCGATTTGGATGCTATTGGTGAGCGTACAATTTGGATTGACTGTGATGTCATTCAAGCAGATGGTGGAACGCGAACGTCTTCCATTACAGGTGCATTTGTTGCATTGGTCATCGCTGTGAATAAATTACAAATCGAAAAGAAGCTACCCGTATTCCCGGTTCGTGACTTCCTAGCTGCTACAAGTGTAGGGAAACTGGCTGACGGTCAATTGATCACGGATCTTGACTACGTAGAAGATTCTTCTGCTGACGTGGATATGAATGTGGTGATGACAGGACAATGCCAATTCGTGGAACTGCAAGGGACAGGCGAAGAAGCTACTTTTTCTCGCGCGGAAATGAATGATTTATTGACGTTGGCTGAATCGGGAATCGAACAATTGATTGCGATTCAAAAAGAAGTGTTGGGCGAATTGGCGGATAAGATCGGACAACAGGTAGGCGAAGCAAAATGAAAGAAGTGTTAATCGCAACGAATAATAAAGGGAAGGCGAAAGACTTTGAAGTTCTCTTTCGTCCATTAGGTATCACGGTGCTGACATTGCAAGACCTCGAGGAATCGATTGATGTAGAAGAAACGGGTACCACTTTCGTTGAAAATGCCGTATTAAAAGCGGAGACTGTTGCAAATTTACTGGGGAAAGTAGTAATTGCCGATGACAGCGGGCTGGAAGTGGATGTACTAAATGGCGAGCCAGGCGTCTACTCTGCACGGTATGCAGGCGAGCCGTCGGACGATGAGGCAAATATCGATAAGTTGCTAGCTAATCTTGTGGAAGTGCCTGAAACGGCGCGTCAAGCTCGTTTTCGGTGTGTTCTAGCGATCGCGGGTCCTAATATCGAGACAACTACTTTTTCTGGTAGCTGTGAAGGTGTCATTACAGGTCAACGACGAGGAACGAATGGATTTGGCTATGATCCAATATTTTATGTACCTACTAACGAAAAGACGATGGCAGAATTATCCGCTGAAGAGAAAAGTGCCATCTCTCATCGGAGGGCAGCTTTAGCCCAGCTAAAAGAACAACTACCAGAATTTCTTACACGGATAGGTGAAATGAAATGAAGCTAATTGTTTTAAGTGATTCCCATGGCGACTTGAATACAGTGAAGCAGATTAGATCTTTGCAAGCAGACGCAATATTCCATTGCGGCGACAGTGAATTATCGGCAAAAGATCCATTACTTAATGGAATCCATATTGTTCGTGGTAACTGTGACAGCGATGAGAGATTTCCAGCAACTATTGTACAGAATGTGGGCGATGAGGCTGTATTCATCGTCCACGGCCATGAACACGACGTCAAGCGCTCTATGCTTAGTCTTTCCTATGCAGCAGCTGAGCAACAAGCAACCATTGCATTGTTCGGGCATTCTCATTTATATGGGGCGGAGATGATCAACGGTGTATTGTTTGTTAACCCGGGAAGCACAACTCAACCACGTGGCGGTAGGGTTGCAACATACGCAGTCATTGAAATCGCCGATGCTTATACCGTGAGTTTTTATAGTATGAACCATGACTTAATAGACGAAATCATTTTAAATAAATAGTTTTATTAAATAGTGTTGACTTTTGTTTGTATTATGCATATAATAGTTCTTGTGCCTGTGGTTGCAGGTATTTGTCTCAGTAGCTCAGCTGGATAGAGCAATGCCCTTCTAAGGCATCGGTCGGGGGTTCGAATCCCTCCTGGGACGTAAAGTAGTCGTTTTATAAAAAAGTGCTTTGAACCTTTGATAGATAAGGTTTCAAAGCACTTTTTATTTTTGGTTATTTGGTAAGATTTGAGTAAGCATTTAACAGGTATTACACAGGAATTTCTTCGTGTTCGTTCTGCAATTGGAATACATCGCTGCAATTTTTTGTTCCTGCTTTTCCATCTCTTTTAATTCGAGACATAAAGATTTTTGTTATTTGCATATATGAGTAGTCTAAACGCTTCTAGCGTAGTTTTAAGCATCTTATTTGCGGCTCTGTTTGTAAAAACCGATACATTGGACTGCGCTTTATCAAAACTAAATTATATGGATGATTCGGTAAGCTTTCGAATAGCGTTTTTATAAAAGTCTTCCATTACCCGTCGTTCGACATTGATTATCCGTTCGGACTGTTTTTTTCAATGGACCGAACCTCGTGCCGTCTATATAATCCCGACTATCAAAGCGAAGTGCTTGGCTATGAACGTTGATAGGGTTTAGTGAATCAACAATCCAGAATAAAGGGTCCGTGTATGAATAAGATTAAGTGATGAACAACATTTCTACAATGGGCTCACGTTTTTGCTACTAGTTAATTGATGAACAAGTGAAGACCCATTGTTTAATCTGCTTTATAAAGAAGATGCATGAGGTTCCGCAAAGTCCCTACTGAATTCTTTTAGGCCATTGTTTGGATTTGGTGGCACAAACACAAGAGACAACTAATTTACAAATTGACGCTAGAGTAAGAAAATGAAAGCAGAGCATCAGAACATATTGATGCGACGCTAGTGACTACTTACTTATTCAACCTTTCTATAATTCTTCTTTTTCGATAAAGCATTTTGCCTGTTTCCGCAATATCGTTTACAGCAGAACGATTAATGAACGCTCCGAAAACAAGTCCTGCAATCGGGATCATTTGAAATAACTTTTTCCAACCGAATTGATCCCGATAGGAGAAAACGACTTCGCGCCAGCCCTGCAGTTCAGAAATGACTTCACGTGTTGTATGATCATTGGCATCAAATAGAGACAATTGTTTTAGAATAGCTTCCTTTCCAACAATATCCGCCGAAATAAATTGGAGGCACTTTACTACAAATAAACGTTCTTCTTTGTCGTTTGGATTATAGCCATAACTAATCGCGATGTCTTGTAAAGTTTTGATCTGCAAGCCTAGCAACAGCGGAATATCAATTGTTAACGTGAAAACACCACCAATCCCAGAGCTCGCACCTTGTAAAACAGCAAGTTTTTTTCTGCTACCTGTTATTTTCTCGACAGCGGCATCCATAGTTGAAATAGGCAGTTTTTCTACATCTTCTAACGTACTTACAGCCAACCCTGGATAATAAGAAGGGATTTTAGAAGCTGCACTTAAATAAGCCCCTCCTGTTTGAATATATTGAACAAGCTCATCTAAAAGTAAACCAATTTTATTTTGAATAAAAGCAGGCGTCCATTTATCAATTATTTTAAACGGTAAGCGACCTAACTTTTCCCAAAACCATAATCCGTTTTGCTCTTTTTCCCATTCCTCTACTTTAGTAAGCTCTTCCATTAACCATTCTTGAGATTCAGTCACGATATGATTACCCACTTTCTTAAGATAATATTAATACGAATCAGCGAGAACTAAGTTTCATATTAGTCGGGTGTCACTAGAACGTAAATCTTGGCATCATGGAAAGATGAAATGGTTTTGTGACTTTTGCACTTCCGTTATATTTGAATGGCATCTTCGAAAATAGTGAGAAGTTAGTATCGTTGAATCTAATCATTGGAGAAATCTATTTTGAAAGCCATGATCATTTGGAACAAGTCTAATTTTTTTCGATTTAGAAGGTATTGAATTTCCGCAAACTTGAACTCCTGGACACCATATTCGGTCATTTTGTAAATTACAATTAGAAATATCATCTGCAGTTTTATTATTTGAATTATGAGGTCTACGTACATGAGGCGGGAAATTTATTCAATGCTGCTTTAGGGCGGTGCAACAATCTATTCAAGGGAGACATAAGGTGAAAATAATTTACTGAACTTCAATTTCATTATTTTTCACTGGCATCGCATGAATAATATCTTAATGATCTGTTTTTATATGACGGATCTATTACTTGTTATAAATTATTTTCTTTCTTAATGTCCCCAAACATCTTTACTGTGCTATTTGCATATTTGGTTCTTAACTCCTTTACAACGTGTGCATAATGTTGAATTGTCCTGTAAATCGGTTTATGCCTTCGTTCGTGAATGTTTTTCGTTTGGAATGAGAATTATAGAACACAAGGTCATGAATGTTTGAAGAGGACATTTTATTATGGTAGGAAGTTTTAAAAGAATGTGATAAGTCGTGTAAAGTTTGAACATAAAGAAGAAGGTTCACAAAACTAGCTGAAGAAGTTAAGGAGATACAATGAAAAAAGTATGGTCTTGTAAATAAATGTCGATGGATATATTAAAAAAACATCTGATAAAGAAAAACGCAAAAAATGCGGCAACTTGAAAAGAAAAGCAGTCTGAAAGGGTATCGAGCCAAAGAGCTAGGTATATTTACTTTCTGAATGCTTTTTTATGCTAATTATTTTTTCTTCAATGCGTTGTCATCTAGTGGGGTTCGAATACCGGCAATGAAGTGGATGATCTACAGGTGAATAAGGCCTTAGCTACTGAGAAGGTTAGCTATATTGGAGTTGTTCTAATGTATCTTTTCATATGTAAAAGATACAAACAAAATGTGACCTATATCAAAAATCTGATATAGGTCTTAATTCTTAAAATTCAAAAACGCCTTGATTATTATTATCATTTAAATTAGCATGAGGTTATTAATTGATAATGATTATCAGTATCAATATCTATTATATCTCTTTAAGTTGAAAGGAATGAGACAATGAGAGAGAGCGAATTAGAAGGTAAAATAGCTGTTGTCACGGGGGCATCCGGAGGTATAGGCCGATTAATAGTAGAGCGGTTAGCTGAACATGGAGCGGTGATAGCGGCGATCGATAAGGACAAAGATGAATTAGTTAAAGGCATTAAAAAGATGCAAGAAAGAGGATATCCAATTACAGCTTTTCCTGCAGATGTAACAGACTCAATGATCGTAGAAGAAGTTATTTCTACAGTTGAGTCTAAGCTTGGACCGATAGATATATTGGTGAATGTGGCAGGAGTACTGAAGTTAGATTTAATAGACAACTTGGATGAGGCGGATTGGGATACAAGTTTTTCTGTTAATGCAACGGGTGTATTCTGTATGTCTAAAATAGTCAGTAGGCACATGGTTCCTCGTAAAAAGGGATCGATTATTACGGTCAGTTCCAACGCTAGCCACATACCTAGAATTGGAATGGCAGCCTATGGAGCTTCAAAGGCGGCAGCAACTATGTTCACAAAATGTCTTGGTCTGGAACTTGCGAAGCATAATATACGCTGTAATGTTATTTCGCCTGGATCTACTGATACAAAAATGCTAAGAAAACTTTGGAGTAGTGAAGAGGGAGAAATTGAAACGATAGATGGACAATCTGAGGTTTATCGAGTTGGTATTCCACTTGGTAAAATTGGAACACCATCTGATATTGCGAATTCAGTATTATTTTTTGCGTCAGATGATGCATCACATATCACCATGCACGATATGGTTGTTGATGGTGGAGCCACACTAGGTGTTTAACGAGGAGGAAACAGAAATATGAGTAAAGTGAGTATGTCAAAGGTCAAGTCGATTTTAGATGAATATGAATTAGGAGATTTCTTTTTATCATCGTCAAAGCGAACGATTATGGGGAAAGGCGTTTTCTCAGTTGTAAAGGAGGCGCGGAAAACTAAAAATCAAATATATAGTTTACCGGTTAGAGTAGAAGAGGCGATTAAACAGGCGAAACGAGCAGGACATTCGCATCCGATCGTTGTAGGTGCAGTTCCGTTTGATTACTCGGAGGCATCAAAAATGATCATACCTGAGGAAGTAAAAGTATCCACCACACTGGTAAAGGATAGTGGGCAACCGGAAAATATTCCTTTGCAACCGTGTGAAATTCAATATATTCCGGAGCCAGCAGAATATATGAAAGGTGTCAATCAAGGCCTAGATAAGATATCGTCGGGACACCTAGATAAGATAGTTGTTTCTAGAGCTTTGAATTTTAAAACGCAAGTGCAGATTGATGTAAAACAGATTTTAAAAAGGTTGGAACATCATAATAAGCAAGGATACACATTTGCTGTTGATATATCAGACGTTAATACGATTAGAAATAAGGAAACGGTATTTACAAATGGGAAACGTATATTAATTGGTGCTAGTCCAGAATTGCTTGTATCTAAAAACGATTCAACTTTATTCGCAAATCCATTAGCAGGCTCGAGACCTCGGAGTGATGACCCAATAGAAGATCAGCGTAGAGCGTTAGAACTGTTGGAATCTGAAAAAGATTTATATGAACACGCAGTGGTTGTCGATATGGTAAAAGAATCATTAGCTCCTTTTTGTGAATCGATGGATGTCCCAGAAATCCCGTCATTAATTAAAACAGAAGCAATGTGGCATCTGTCAACAGAAATATATGGAACATTAAAACAGGCGGAAACATCTTCTTTAGAATTAGGTATTGCGTTACATCCTACACCGGCGGTATGTGGACATCCGACAGAGTTAGCACGTGAAGCCATTTATGAGATTGAGCCGTTTAATAGAGGTTTTTTTGCTGGAATGGTCGGCTGGTGTGATGAAAATGGAAATGGAGAATGGATAGTCACGATTCGTTGTGCGGAAGTTGAAGAAAACGATATACGATTATTTGCGGGTGCAGGTGTAGTTGCTGGTTCCATTCCCGAGGAAGAATTGATTGAGACGGGAGCGAAGTTTAAAACAATGCTGGATGCTATGGGTATTGAAAAACAATAGGGCATAGGTATGTCAAAACAAAGTAAACAGGGAGGAATACTTATGGAAGGGTGTCAACCATGGCCCGATGAAATAGCTGCATTTTATCGTGAAAAGGATTGTTGGCGTGGAGAAACATTTGGACAGATGCTTCGAGAAAGAGCAGAAAAGCACGGTAATAAGATTGCAATAACTGATGGGGGAAAACAAGTAAGTTATGAAACTTTGGATAAAAGAGTGGATCAACTTGCTTCTGGGTTTCAAAAACTTGGTTTTAAAAAAGAAGATAGAGTAGTCATTCAAATTCCAAATACAGTTGAGTTTTTTGAGGTTTGTTTTGCCTTGTTCCGATTAGGAGTGTTGCCAGTATTTGCTTTGCCGTCGCACCGATATAGTGAAATACAGTATTTTTGTGAGTTGACCGAAGCAAAGGCTTATATAATGCCGGAAAACTTTTCTGGATATTATTATCATGAAATGGCTAAGACCATTCAGCGTGAAACAAGTACTTTAGAGCATATCATTACACTTGGTGAATCTGAAGAGTTGGAACAGTTAGCAGATCTTTATTTGGAAGAAGAGTATATTCAGCCTAATGTTTATTCAAATGACATCGCATTTTTACAATTATCTGGTGGAAGTACAGGGTTATCTAAATTAATTCCACGAACACATGATGAGTATATGTATAGTCTTCGTAAGAGTAATGAAATATGTCGAATGGATGAGAATAGTGTGTACCTTGCAGTTTTAGCAATCGCGCATAATTATCCTTTGAGTTCACCGGGAGTGCTCGGTTCACTTTATGCTGGCGCAAGGATTGTGCTAGCAACAGGATCTAGTCCAGATGAGGCTTTCCCTATAATCGAAAAAGAAAAGGTAACGATTGTAGCACTTGTTCCACCGATAGCCATTATTTGGTTGGAAGCATTGAAGACACGTTCAAATGATTTCACTAGTTTAGAAATCATTCAAGTAGGCGGAGCGCATTTCAATGCTGAAATAGCTAAACGAATGCAACAAGCCTTTGGATGTAAGCTGCAACAAGTGTATGGGATGGCTGAAGGATTGGTTAATTACACAAGATTAGATGATCCAGAAGAGACTATTATTAACACGCAGGGACGACCGATGTCACCCTACGATGAGATTCGTGTAGTTGACGAAGAGGATCGCGAAGTTGAACTAGGTGAAGTAGGGGAATTGTTAACTAGGGGCCCATATACTATTCGCGGATATTATAAGGCGGAACAGCATAATGCTAAAGCATTTACATTGAATGGATTTTATCGCACAGGTGATTTAGTTAGCTTAGACGAAGCGGGAAATATTGTCGTAGAAGGTCGTATTAAGGACCAGATAAATCGTGGCGGTGAAAAGATAGCAGCAGAGGAAATGGAAGATCATATTGCTTCACATCCTAATGTGTTTGATGTTGCTGTCATCTCTATGCCCGATCAATTTCTTGGAGAGAGGTCATGTGCGTTTGTTATCCCTTATGAAGGGATGATAACTAAAGTTGAAATGAAGGATTTTCTAATAAAAAGAGGGATCGCGGATTTTAAGATTCCTGACCGTGTTGAAATAGTGGATACCTTTCCACAAACATCTTTTGGAAAGGTCAGTAAAAAAGTATTGCGTGAAATGATTACAAAGAAACTATCACCTATCTATAAATAAAATAAACGAAATGGACGTGATTACATGGGAATTCCTACTATTCCATCTTATCAAATGCCGAATATATCTACTTATCCAACAAATAAAGTGTCGTGGCAGGTGGATCCGGAGAGGGCAGTTCTGCTCATACATGATATGCAGAATTATTTTTTGAACTTCTATGATACAGAACAATCACCGATAACCGAATTGATTCATAATATCGCAAAATTGAAAGAGCAGTGCAAAAAGCAAGGGATTCCAGTTGCTTATACAGCGCAACCAGGGAATCAGAACCCGACAGATCGGGCACTCCTCACTGACTTTTGGGGAAAAGGATTATCCGATGATCCAGCTCAAACAGGGATTATTAAAGATTTAGCACCAGATTCAAATGATTTAATGTTAACTAAATGGCGTTATAGTGCATTTAAAAAATCAGATTTCTTGAATATATTACAAAAACAAGGGCGTGACCAACTAATTATTTGTGGAGTTTATGCCCATATAGGATGTTTAATGACTGCTGCAGAGGCATTCATGTATGATATACAGCCTTTCCTCGTAGCAGATGCGGTTGCTGACTTTTCGTATGATGAACATAAAATGGCATTGGATTATGCGGCCAAACGTTGCGGTGTTACGACGTCTACAGATGAATTAATCAAAGTACTGTTGAAAGGTACAGAAAATAGCGAAAATGAATCCGTTACATTTGAAACAATTCATGAGCAAGTTGCCTGCTTACTGGATATACAAGCGAAGGATCTATCAGACACAGACAATTTATTTTATATGGGGCTGGATTCTATTGGACTTATGAGTTTAGTTGAAGCATGGCGACAACAAGGTCTGGAAGTAAGCTTTATGGACTTAGTGGAGAGAAAAACGTTAGCTGAATGGCGTGATTTAATGGAAAGCCGAATGGTGAAAGTATAAATATAAAGGAGGGGGTATTGTATGCCTAGCGTGTTAACAAAGCATCAGTCATTAACGGGTGCGCAAGCTGGAATTTGGTATGCGCAGCAATTGGAGTCGGATAACCCTGTTTATAATACAGCGGAGTATATTGACATAAATGGAAAGCTACATGTGGAGTATTTTAAGAAGGCTGTAGAACAAGTAATGAAAGAGACAGATTCCATTCATGCTAAATATGGAGCAGACGAAAATGGTCCATGGCAGCATATTCCTGAGAAAAGGGATTTTTCGCTTGAATTTATCGATGTTACTGGAGAAGTGGATCCTGATCAATTTGCAAAAAAATGGATGAAATCTGATATAGAAAAACCGTTGGATTTAACTAAAGATGTCGTTGTTAAACAGGCACTATTTAAGATAAGCGAGAATCGAAGTTTGTGGTATTTGCGTATTCATCATATTGCAGCAGACGCATTCGGTTTTTCTCTAATCGTACAACGTGTTGCTCAGATTTATACAGCCCTAGTAAAGCAAGAAACGATAAAGGGAAATGAGTTGGGAGATTTTCAAAAGATATTGGATGAACATCAATCGTATGTACGTTCGGATAAATTTATTCAAGACCGTGAGTTTTGGATGGGGCGATTCCAGGATCATCCAGACATTGTTAGTTTAAAGGGTTCATCGTTAGGATTATCTAAACGCATTATCCATAAGACAAGTTATTTGCAAGTAGATACGATCGAGCGGTTAAGGAAAACAGCTAGTTCCAGAGGGGGAAACTGGTATGAAACGATTGTAGCAGCTGTTGCTGTCTATATGCAGCGTTTAACTAGTAGTGAGGACATTGTGCTTTGTTTACCAATGATGTGTCGTATGGGCACGTCTTCAGTAAAGGTCCCAGCAATGGTAATGAATTTACTACCATTAAGACTGAATATACAACCCAAAATGAGTTTCATAGAGTTGATAAAACAAGTTCAACAAGAAATGAAGCAAGTGCGGTCCCATCAGCATTATCGCCATGAATATTTACGGCATGATCTGAAGTTATTAGGGGATGGTCAACGCTTGTTCGGACCTCAAATAAATATGATGCCATTTGATTATGGATTGGACTTCGCTGATAGTAAAGGAACGACAAATAAGCTCCATACGGGTCCAGTAGATGACCTATCCTTGAATATATATGATCAACAAGACGGAAAAGGGATAAGGATTGATTTGGATGCCAATGCGGATATTTATGAACCGGATGAGGTGACTCTTCATCTAAATCGTTTGGTAAATTTGATTGAGAATATAGCTGCTGCAGATGCGCATTTGCCAATATCTCAATTAGGGGTACTTTTACCTGGAGAGTTTGACAATGTAGTAAATAATTGGAATCAAACAACTCAACAATTGTCTTATATGTCTGTCCAAGAAATATTTTTAAAACAAGTTACCCGTACACCGCATGCCGAGGCCTTAAGGTTCGACGACGAAAGCCTTTCTTATGCAGCATTAAATAAACGGGTTAATTGTCTGGCGTATTTACTTGAGGAAAAGGGACTAGGACCCGGGAAGTTTGCTGCTTTGGCTTTACCCCGATCCGTAGACATGGTTATTGCAATGTTGGCTGTTTTAAAAGCGGGAGCAGCGTATTTGCCAATTGATCCCGAATATCCTGTTGAGCGAATTTCTTATATTTTGGAAGATGCACAGCCAATGTGTATCCTGACATATAAGGACATACAATCTAAATTACTAGATAGTCATGTAGATCATGTCGTATTGGATGATCCCGCTGTTCGCAATCAAATAACTGCTTATGCTGATATAGATTATCCGAACAGAATAGTAGAGCCAAAGAGTCCAGCGTACATGATTTATACTTCCGGATCGACAGGGCGTCCGAAAGGTGTCGTTGTTACAGTCAAAGGATTAACCAACTTCCTTTGCTCGATGCAAAATAAGTTTGCTTTGAGTCATCAGGATCGTCTTTTAGCAGTTACGACAATTGCTTTTGACATTTCAGCATTGGAAATATTTCTTCCGCTCATTAGTGGTGCATGTTGTGTGATTGCAAAGAATAACGCAAACAAAGACCCGGCAATATTAGCACAATTGATTGAAGACCGTAATATTTCCATTATGCAGGCAACGCCCACACACTGGAATGCGCTTGTGTCGACCTATCCAGAAGTACTTCGTGGAATACGTATCTTGGTCGGCGGAGAAGCGGTTCCTGAAAAACTCGTAAAATCATTACATGAGCTAGATTGTGAAGTGACAAATTTGTATGGACCAACAGAAACGACAATCTGGTCCACAGCTATTACTTTAAATACAGGGGAAACGGGTACTCCTTCTGTTGGCTATCCGATCGATAATACACAAATATTCATTTTAGATGCCGGTTTACAGCCTGTCCCTCCAGGGGTAAGTGGAGATTTATATATTGCAGGTAAAGGATTAGCACAGGGCTATTTTAATCGTCCGGATTTAACAGCAGATACTTTCATTGCTAATCCATATGGAAATCCAGGTGAAAGGATGTACAAAACAGGCGATATTGCACGTTGGCATGCGGATGGAAAGCTTGATTATATTGGCAGGTCAGATCATCAAGTGAAAATCCGCGGTTTTCGAATAGAGCTTGGAGAAATTGAATCCGTCATAGCGAAAACCTCGGAGGTTAGTCAAGTAGTCGTTGTTGCTAGGGAGGACCAACCAGGGGATTACCGTTTAATAGCTTATCTCGTGCCAGAAAAGAAAGCGATTATTGATTTAGCTAAAACACGTCAATCTGTGGAAGAACTACTTCCTGATTATATGGTTCCTTCTGCCTTTATTATAGTGGATGATTTGCCGCTGACGCCAAATAAGAAAATAGACCGCAAAGCATTGCCGTCTCCAGAATTCGAAAAAGGGAAAGATAGTCGGGATCCTAGAACGCCACAGGAGGAAATAGTTTGTGATTTATTTAAACAAGTGTTAAATGTTTCACAAGTGGGAATTGACGATAGTTTCTTCCATCTTGGCGGTCATTCGTTACTTGCTGTACAGTTAGCGAATCGTATTCGTGAAGTCTTTGAAGTGGAAGTTGGGATAGGGAAAATCTTTGAAACACCAACTGTAGTAGGACTTGTTAAACAGTTAGAGGCAGGAAGGAAAGGAAGGCCCCCTGTTCAAAGAGTCGAATCCAAGGGTGATATCCCATTATCGTTTGCGCAGCGTCGATTATGGTTCCTATATCAGTTAGAAGGACCAAGCCCTACATATAATATACCACTAGTGGTTAGATTATCAGGGAAATTAGAAAAGAACGCGTTGCAAGAAGCAATCTGCGATGTAATAGAAAGACATGAACCGTTGCGAACAATTTTTCCAGAACATGCGGGGACAGCCAGGCAAGAGGTATTAAATCCAGAAAAGGTTAAGCCAGATTTACATGTACACCAAATAGAAGCATCCGAGTTAACAAGCCGATTGAATCATACTGTTAAATATTGCTTCCAATTGGATGAGGAACCTGCCTTTCGAGTTGAGCTCTTTTCAACCGCAGAGGAAGAACATGTTGTTGTACTGTTACTACATCATATCGTTGGCGATGGATGGTCCTTGACACCGTTAACACAAGATTTGAAGAAGGCATATATGAGCCGCGTTAATGGCAAACAGCCAAATTGGCCAAATCTACCAGTACAATACGCAGATTATGCATATTGGCAAGAGAATTTATTGGAAGAAATGCAAGGACAAGAGAGTCTTGTTAAAGAACAGCTTGATTATTGGTTAAATACCTTAGCAGACTTACCTGATCATTTGGAACTGCCAACAGATTATCCACGACCAGTGGAATCTAGCTATCTAGGAAAAACGTATCGCTTTACGATTGACGCAAGGCTTCATCAGAAGTTACATCATATCTCTGCACAAAACGGAGTTAGTTTATTTATGACGTTGCAAGCCAGTCTTACGGCGTTACTGACTCGTCTTGGGGCAGGGTATGATATACCTTTAGGGAGTCCGGTAGCTGGTAGAAATGATGATGCTTTGACAAATCTCGTGGGGTTGTTTATTAACACTTTAGTATTACGTACTGATACATCTGGTAATCCGAGCTTTAAGGAATTACTTGGTAGAGTGAGAAAGGTAAATTTGAATGCGTATGAAAACCAGGATTTACCTTTTGAAAGATTGGTAGAGGAATTGAATCCTCCACGTTCTAGATCAAGGCATCCATTATTCCAAATCATGCTTGCATTACAAAATACACCTGAGCCAAAGTTAGATTTACCTGAAATGAAGAGTGAATTGTCATTATATAGCGTAGGAGCTTCTAAATTCGATATGACGTTAGAGTTTCGGGAAAATGTAAGTGAATCGGGGGATGCGGCAGGATTAGATGGATTCCTTGAGTATAGTACAGACTTGTTTACAGAAGAGACAATACAATCGATGGTGAATAGACTGATTCGTTTGTTAGAATCTGCTGTGCTTGATCAGGATCAACCAATCGGACTTCTGGATATTTTAGATCAAAATGAAAAGAAAGAGCTGGTCAAAGATGTAAAAGTGAATGATGAACAGGAAGAATCCAGTTTGTCAGTACGATTTGAAAAGCAGGCCATGCTTGAACCAAAAAATATAGCGCTCATCTTTGAGAACGAACAAATGACATATCAAACATTGAATGAAAGGGCTAATCAACTTGCGCATCTATTAATTAGACAAGGTGTTGGACCGGAGCAGTATATTGTCTTAGCTTTACCTAGATCAATGGAAATGGTAATCGCTATGCTTGGTATTATAAAAGCTGGAGCTGCATATGTGCCAATTGACCCTAATTATCCGAGTGAACGAATTACCTTTATGATAGAGGACGTAAAGCCTTTGATGGCGATTACAAATGAAGAGTATACAAATAAATTACCAAGTAATTATGCCATGCCAAAACTTGTTTTAGATGCAGAAGATACACAGGAAGTACTTAGTAAACAAAAAGATACGAATCCAATAGATGCAGAGCGTACAGAGCCGTTACAAGCTCTTCATCCGGCATATATTATATATACTTCGGGTTCCACTGGTCTGCCTAAAGGAGTAGTGATTCCCCATCAAAATGTGAATCGTCTACTAGGATCTACAGACGAATGGTTCCAATTTAATGCGGATGATGTATGGACTTTATTCCACTCCTATGCGTTTGACTTTTCGGTATGGGAAATGTGGGGGGCTCTGCTCTATGGTGGAAGATTGGTTATTGTATCGTATGAGATTAGCCGTTCTCCGTATGAGTTTTTACAACTATTGGTGAATGAGAAAGTAACGGTACTGAATCAAACTCCTTCCGCATTTTATCAATTAATGCAGGCGGACAGAGAACAGCAGGAAATAGGTAAACAGCTGCAATTACGATATGTCATTTTTGGGGGAGAAGCGCTTGAACTTAATCGACTAGAGGATTGGTATAAGCGCCATACAGAGGACGCACCTAAACTAATTAATATGTATGGAATTACGGAAACGACCGTACATGTTACGTATATGGAAATTAACGAAACTCTTGTATCACTAAGAGCGAATAGTATTATCGGTCAGGGGATAAAAGACTTAAATGTATATATATTGGATGACTATTTACAGCCAGTACCAATAGGGGTTATTGGAGAAATGTATGTATCTGGTCCAGGATTAGCAAGGGGATATTTAGGAAGACCAGATTTAACGGCTGAGCGATTCGTGGCAAATCCATTCGTTGAAAATGGATCAAGAATGTACCGTACGGGTGATTTAGCCCGTTGGAAAGAATATGACATGTTAGATTACATCGGACGCGCTGATCAACAGGTGAAAATAAGAGGCTTTAGGATTGAGTTAGGGGAAATTGAATTTGTGCTATCCGAGCACCCTAGCATTGAACAGGTAACCGTGGTCAGCAGTGAGGGCCATTCTAGTGGAGATCAACTGCTTGCTTATATAATATTAAATTCCGATGCAAGTGAAAATGGTGTTGATATTCGACGTTGGGTTACTAAACGTTTGCCAGATTATATGATACCTTCCGCATTTGTCATAATTGATATATTCCCATTAACTCCTAATGGGAAGCTAGATTACAAGGCTTTACCTGATCCAGATTATTCTGAGGAAGTAACAGACAAAGGACCTAGAACACCACAGGAGGAAATATTATGTAATCTATTTATGGAAGTATTGGACTTGCCGTATGTAGGAATTGATGCCGAATTCTTCCACCTAGGGGGACACTCGTTACTTGCTGTCCAGCTAATGACTCGCATCAAAGAATCATTTGGTATTGACCTAAGTATTGGGAATCTCTTTGAGTCTCCTACGGTTGCGGGTCTGGCAGAACGATTGGAGAATGGTGACAATACAAGTGCGCTAGAGGTTTTGTTACCACTTCGAACAAGTGGAAGCTTATCTCCTTTATTCTGTGTTCATCCGGCTGGCGGACTTAGTTGGTGTTACGCAGGTCTGATGAAGGAATTGAACAAAGATTATCCAATTTACGGTCTGCAGGCACGGGGTATTTCCGATCCAGATAATCATCCCCATTCATTAGATGAGATGGCTGAGGATTATGTTGAACAGATACAATCTGTTCAACCAAAAGGTCCCTACTATTTACTGGGATGGTCACTCGGAGGTAATATCATGCAAGCCATGTCGACAAAACTACAGAAAAAGGGTGAAAAGGTTGCGCTAGTTGCTATGTTAGATTCGTATCCAAATCATTTTCTTCCAATTGAGAATGCTCCAGATGAGGAAGAAGCACTTATTGCTTTGCTTGCATTGGGAGGTTATGATCCTGAAAGCGTAAATGGAGATGCACTTACGCTCGAAGATGCCATAGAGTTGTTAAGAAAGGATGGAAGTGCGTTAGCGAGTCTTGATGACAAAACAATTACTAATTTAAAGGAAACATATGTACAATCTGTTCAAAACTTAAGTGAATTTGAACCGGAAATATATCAAGGTGATGTCTTGTTTTTTAGATCGACTATTACCCCAGAGTGGTTTGATCCAATTTCCACTAATACATGGGACCCTTACATCGATGGCAAGTTGGAAGTATATGATATTCATTGTCGTCATAAAGATATGTGCCAGCCGGAACCATTAGCAGAAATCGGAGAGATTCTATCTAAAAAGCTAAGCATGTTGTATGAATCAACTAAAATAAACTCAGAGAGGGAGAGATAGAACATGAGTAACCCTTTTGAAAACGCTGAGGAATCGTATGCTGTATTAATCAATAGTGAGGGACAATATTCACTTTGGCCTGGTTTTCTTCACATTCCATCGGGCTGGGATCAGGTTTATGGAGTGGCGAATAGGCAAGAATGTTTGGATTATGTAAATTCCAATTGGGATAATTTAATGCCGAACAGTGCGAAGACAATTGAGAATGTTAGTAATAGGAATTAACTATGAAGAAACGTGTAAGTGTGAAGTTTGCTGTAGGTGCAGTATATGTATTAGCGATGTTTATGTCTGCTCTCGACAGTACAATTGTTAATGTGGCATTGCCGGCTATTGGAGGAACATTCCATGTTCCTCCTGAAGCCATGGGAACCATAAATATTGGATATCTAATTAGTTTAGCTATGTTTCTACCAGCGGCAGGCTGGATGGGGGATCGTTTTGGAACAAAACGGATATTTTTGAGTGCGATAGGCATATTTACTATTGCATCTGTCTTGTGCGGATTTGCTCATAATATGTTTACGTTGAATGTATATAGGATTCTCCAGGGTATTGGGGCAGGTTTCATTACCCCTGTTGGCATGGCCATTCTATTTCGGACATTTACTCATGAAGAGCGTCCCAAGCTGTCGCGTATGCTAATTATACCGATCGCACTAGCTCCGGCACTTGGTCCTATTATAGGTGGGTTTTTAGTGGATACAATTTCTTGGCGTTGGATATTTTTTATAAATATACCTATAGGCTTGCTTGCTTTATTCATTGGGAAGGTATATTTACAGGAACATGTTGAGCCAACGGCCGGAGCATTTGATTATAAAGGGTTTATATTATCCTTAACAGGTTTTTCGCTGTCGATTTATGCATTGACACAGGGAGCTGTTAAAGGGTGGACTTCTCCTGAAATTATAGTAACGGGATGTTTGGGACTTGTATTAATGGTTTTACTTGTTCGCCTTGAACTGCGTGAGGATAAACCAATGATAGATGTGAGATTGTTCAAGGATCCAATGTTCCGCTCAATGAGTTTTATTGGTCTTTGTTCCGCCGCGGGTTTACTTGGAATGCTATATGTTTTTCCGCTAATGTATCAAAATGCGTTGAACGTTAGTGCTTTTCATACAGGTCTAACCACATTCATAGAAGCACTTGGATTAATGGTGGCTTCCCAGCTAATGCCTTGGACATTGAAGAAAATGGGGTTGCGGCGACTCCTTATTTTTTCTCTTATTGGTACAATCATTGTTTTTATGCTTATTTCGTTATTTGTTGCATCTAATCCGTGGTTACTTAGGTTTTTAATGTTTGGAATAGGGTTTTTCTTAGGACAAACAGTTGGAGCAGCGCAAATATCAGCTTTTAAGAATATAGACTCCCCATCAATGGGCAGAGCTACAATGCTATTTAATATGCAAAATAGACTTGGCGCAGTTCTTGGAGTTGCTATCTTATCAGGTGTGCTAGGAACATCCAATACGTCAGCAGGGGAACCAGTTAACTTGCTAACCTATCAATATGCATTGTTCGGCGCTTCGATATTTTTAATAGTTGCATGTTTAATAGCAGTGAGAATGAATAAAACGACTGAAAATGATCCCACCCTACACATGAATCTGGTTGAGAAAGCAGAATAGCGGTCTATTATAAAATAAATCAAACTGTGAAGATGAAGGGAGCATTCCATGTGGTAGAAGTCTATATTTGTCAATTACCTAAAGAAAAGAGTCAAGCAAAATTGGGGGAATTACTTTTAAAAGTGCCTAAAGAAAGACAAAAGCATATTCGAAGGTTCTACCATCTGGATGATGCATACCGAACTATTATAGGAGATTATTTATTAGATCATGTTTTAAAGCAACGGACTGGAAAAACATTAAAAGAAATAACCTTAAAAAGAAATGCATATGGCAAACCGTATTTACCTGATTATCCATTTATTCAGTTTAATATATCTCACTCAGGTAAATACGTAGTTTGTGCAGTACACAATCAGGATGTAGGCATTGATATTGAGGAAATTCAAACGTTCGACTTACTCTTGGCTAAACAACTTTTTACTGTGGATGAATATCAAATGATACGTAATTCAAATGATAGAAATCATGCATGCTATGAAATTTGGACTATGAAGGAAAGTTATACAAAAGCAGTAGGAAAGGGGCTGGTTATCCCGCTAGATGCTATTTGTATAAGAAAACACGTAGGTAACCTTATGGAAGTTGGTAGTTCGGACGAAAAGGAGCTAGTAACGAATTTCATATGTAAACAATATGCCATTCATACAGATTACAAGCTAGCTGTGTGTGCACGCATGACTGGAGGGAATATGTTTCTTGAACATCCCACCGAAATGTATTTCGATCAATTGTGTTGAATAACTATTTAAGCTAACTATTAAATCATTAAGTATGCTTATGCAGGTGATTCAACAATCTAACCATTTCAAAATTACTATTTTCGAAGATACTCCTTCAAATAATTATTTATTCAATCGTTAAAAAAGCATGTTGGCAAGTAGCTCCATTTTCATTTCCAAATAAAATTAAAAAGTAGCTATATCTAGTAGGGGATAGATCCATTTGCAGCCATACTTCTCAATTGATGTTACATAACTATTGACATCTTTAGAAGAAACTTCATTTATTGATTGACAATGATTCTCATTATCGATAAAATGAGAATTGTTCTCAGTTGAGGAGGGTGGTGTTTCTTTACTACGGCAAAAAAGGAAGTCTCATCTTTTAGTACTCAGATATAAAGGAGGGAAGAAATATAGGCAGGATGAAAAGAAAATTTCTAGTAATTGGTCTAACATTAGGAATATGAAAAGATAGGCTAACTGTATGTAAATGATGTACGTTTTTTACGCGGTTGCAATTTCTTCGTCTGAAATACAAAGTTAGAAGGATAAAAGATCCATCGAACTCAGAGTGATTTGTTATAAAAATATATTCAGTTTAATTATCTGACTGTTAAAGGGATTTAGAATAGTCCTGAGGTGATTCCTCCGCGCATTGGGTAATAATTGCAATTTCGATAGAGGTAGTAGATGAAATAATTCATGGGTATAAAGCGAGGGCCACAGATGGCGGCATTGCAGTACTTGGGAATCGACTACTTCATCAACGTTATTCTTAATGCAAGTTATGCTGTTACTTGCAGAGTGTGGTTTTGATCGTAAAAAATACGAAGGTTTGCCGTCTCAAGGACAATTAGGCATCGATACTTAAATTAAAAGGAGAAGATGAATGATGAAGAAGCAATTAAGCTTATTAGTATTTGCATTGATGGCTATATTGGTACTTGCTGCATGTGGAGGAAAAGTAGAAGGAGAAAAAACACCAGAGAATGATAAACAGGAATCCACTGTTGAAAAAGAAGCAACGCAACAAACTGCAGATGATGGTGCAGCTGAAAATGGCATGCAAGAAATTACATACTTAGGTGAGACCTATTCTGTTCCAGAAAACGTAGAACGCATTGTCATTACAGGAGCAATGGAAGCGATGGAAGACGCAACGGTTTTAAATATAGAACCAGTGGGAGGGATTACTGTTGCAGGAGAATTCCCAGAAACATTTAAAGCGGTGGTAGGAAATACAGAGTCAATCGGTGAAAAGCAACAACCAAATTTTGAAAAAATTCTAGAATTGCAGCCAGACATAATTTTGGGAACGACAAAATTCAAAGATGAAGTGGTTGAAAAATTGGAACAAATTGCACCTACAATTTTAGTTTCCCATATTTCAACGAATTGGCAAGATAATCTGAAGCTAATGGCTCAACTAGGAGATAAAGAAGAAGAAGCGAAAACACTTCTAGCCCAATATGACAAAGATATTAAAGCTGCGACAGAAATAAAGGAAGAGTTTGAAGGCAAAACGGTAATGGCGATTCGCATTCGTGGTGGTAGTTTGTTTGTCTACCCAGAGGATGTATTCTTTAACCCTTCTTTATACAATGAACTAGGAATAGATGTTCCAGAAGTTATCCAGAAAGCAAAAGCTCAAGAAGAGATTTCGATTGAGCAGCTAGCAGAAGTAAATCCAGATGTTCTTTTCATCCAAGTTCAAACGAGTGGAAATCAAGAGAATGAGCAAGCATATGAAGAATTGAAAAAGAATCCAATTATTCAAAATATCGACGCTTTCAAAAATGATGCTGCTTATAGCAATATTGTAGATTCTTTGTTAGAAGGAGGAACTGTATTAAGTAAAATCGAATTCTTAAAAGCTCTGGAAGAAAACGTGTTAAAGAAATAGAGGGAATTTAGATGTCCATAATTCGAAAGAATAAGATTGTATTAATCCTTTTCCTATTGATTTTATTTATCGTTACAATAACGTATTCAATCATGTATGGGGCTAGTCGTTATTCGGTTTTAACAATTTGGCAAGCCTTGGTTCATTTTGATCAAACGAATATGGAACATCTAATCATACGATCTTCCAGGATCTCTAGGGTGCTAGGTGCTTTGTTGATCGGTGCTTTCATCGCGATATCTGGAGCACTTATGCAAGGAATGACGAGAAACTACTTGGCCTCCCCCGGTATTATGGGTGTGACAGACGGTTCGGTTTTTGTTATCACATTGTCAATGATATTTCTTCCGAACGTTCAACCTGCTACCCTCCTAATCTTTTCATTTATAGGTTCTTTAATGGGCGCAGTGTTTGTTTTCGGGGTTGCCAAGCTAGTGCCAGGAGGCATGTCGCCTTTATCGCTTGTAATTATCGGAACAATTCTGGGTATGTTTTTGAACGGTGTATCACAAGCTCTGGCAACATATTTTCAAATATCACAAAATATCAGTTTTTGGTACAATACGAGACTTCATCAAATTGATCCGGTCATGCTTCAATGGTCTGTACCTTTAGCAATCATCGGACTTTTCTTAGCATTTTACGTTTCAAAGTCTATTACAGCCATTTCCTTAGGAGATGAAGTCGCACAAGGTTTAGGAATTAACCTTGTGGTGATGAAAACATTGACATTAGTAAGTGTCGCACTGTTAACAGGTGTGTCTGTAGCTTTGGTTGGTAAGGTTACTTTTATCGGTTTAATCATTCCGCATATCACACGTTTTTTAGTTGGGGAAGATTATAAAAAGATTGTTCTATACGCCGGGTTGTTCGGTGCGCTATTTTTTGCATGGGCAGATATAGTAAGCCGTTTGATTAATCCACCATTTGAAACTCCAGTCGGTGTCATTACGGCACTGGTAGGCGTACCTTTTTTCCTTTATCTGATTCAAACAAAGGGAGGGAAGCGTTATGCCTAAGCTGAATCTAAATAAGCGTTTCTTTGTAGTAGCAAGTATTGGAATCATATTTACGTTACTCGTTATTTACTTGAGCCTTACAAGTGGTCAATACCCATTGACGGTATCTGAAACGTTCCGAACGTTATTTGGTGTCGATCATATTCCAAATCATGAACTTGTGATCTTTGGGTTTAGGATGCCTAGAATAGTAATTGGTGTTCTAGTCGGTTTATCACTGGGAGTAGTAGGAGCCGTTTTACAAGGTGTGACGAAAAATAATTTAGCCGATCCAGGTATTTTAGGTATTCAGTCTGGCGTAGGACTCACAGTGGTTCTCTATATGTTTTTTGTTCAGGGGAATGTGAATGAGATGTCAAGTCTCTCGATCGTCGGGGTGTCTGTATGGGGATGGCTTGGTGGAATCCTCGCTACTCTCCTGCTATTTATACTTTCAAGTCATCAAGGCCAGCTCGATCCAAAACGTTTGATTTTAGTTGGTATTGCATTGAATTCTGGTTTTGGTGCGCTTACCCTTTTTATCTCGTTGAAGATGGATCCTAAAGATTTTGAAATGGCGACAGTTTGGTTATCAGGAAGTATATATAGTGCATCATGGCAACAAGTATTATCAATGTTACCTTGGGTTTTACTAATCATTCCGTTACTCGTTTGGAAAGCACCCATTCTTAATGTGTTACAACTCCATGATATAACGATTGTTGGTTTAGGGGTTCGGATAAACCGACAGCGTGTGCTGTTGGTAATGGGGGCGGTTGGATTGATCAGTGCAAGTGTGATTGTTTCTGGAAGCATTGCATTTGTCGGATTACTAGCTCCTCACATTTCAAGGCGATTAGTAGGTATTCATCATCAACATATCATTCCAATGAGCGGGATTATTGGAATGATTCTCGTTGTAACAGGAGATTGGATCGGTAAAGCGGTCTTTGCACCTGCTGAATTGCCAGTTGGAATTGTTATTTCAATTATTGGGGTACCTTATTTCATTTATTTATTAATGCGAAATAGCCGAAAAGTACGGGCATAAAGAACGGAGATTGGTTATGGGATATACACATATAGTAAAGTCAATACGTCATTCTATATCAGAGACTGACTACAGAATTAAAATTGCCATCCCTAAGGAGCCAGCGCCAGAGGAAGGGTATCCGGTGTTTTATATATTGGATGGGAATGCTTACGGTGTTCTTTTCGAAAGTGTTGTGATGTTGCAAGCACAACGCAGCGAAAAAACAGGCGTACCTCTTGCGGTAATTGCATCGATAGGATATGAGCAAGAAGAAATTTATTCACCTCTACGTATATATGATTTCACACCACAGAGTGAAGTTGTCAACTTACCAGAACGGCCGTCGGGAGTACCGTGGCCTACATCTGGCGGTGCGGAAGAATTTTTAGAGGTATTGAAAAAAGTGAAACGAATGGTTCGACAAGAAGTCGAAATAGATGTTCGAAAGCAACTAGTTTTTGGCCATTCGTTGGGAGGTCTATTTCTAGTTCAAACGCTTATATTGGAGCCGGAATTATTCACACATTATTATATTTGCAGTCCATCTCTTTGGTGGAATCAAGAGCAAATACTACAGGAGGCTTTAAAAATTACTCCTGTAGAAAGTGTGATCTTTATAGCGTCAGAACAACAGGAAAAGCATAAGATGTTTGAAAATGTACAATCCCTATATAACCATCTAAAATCTTTGCCTATGCAATCGGTCGAAATGTTTACATCACCAGATGAAAATCACATGTCCATCATTCCAGCCAGTATGTGCCAAGCATTGCGGTTTTTAATGAAAAATAAGTGAGGTGAATGAAATGATTGATGTTGAAGAAATTACTGTCGGTTATGGCTCGAAAATCATTATTGAAGAACTAAGTGTCGCGATACCTAAAGGACAAATCACGACAATTATTGGACCCAATGGATGTGGGAAATCTACTTTATTAAAAACAATTTCCCGTATTTTACAAGCGAGTCATGGCGCAGTCTTTATTGATCAAAAAGCGATTCATGAGACAAGCACGAAAGAAATCGCAAAAAAAATGGCCATCTTACCCCAAACAGCGGAAGCACCCGATGGTCTAACGGTACATGAGCTCGTCGCATATGGTCGTTTTCCACATCAATCAAGTTTTGGTCGGTTAAAAAAAGAAGATATTGAGGCGATTGATTGGGCGTTAGAAGCAACAAACTTAACTGAATTTCAAGAGCGACCCATTGAAGCATTATCTGGGGGACAGCGACAACGTGTATGGATCGCGATGGCGCTTGCTCAAGATACAGATATTTTAATATTAGATGAACCGACGACGTATCTTGATATGGCGCATCAACTTGATGTTTTACAATTGGTAGAACGACTCAACAAAGAACAAGGGAAAACGATTGTGATGGTGTTGCATGATATAAATCATGCCTCTCGTTTTTCAGATTTCTTAATAGCTATGAATAATGGTGAAATTGTAACAGAAGGTATACCAGAGCGCGTCGTTACGTGTGAATATTTGCAGCAGATCTTTCAAATTCAAGCAATCCTATCGGTGTGTCCTTTTAGTCAAAAGCCAATATGCTTATCTTATGGGAAATTAAATACGAGTGTATTATGAATACATATTGTCATTTAACTAGTATAAGTGTGGGATCAAGAGGCTTATATTTAGCCTCTTAGAGAGGTATTTAAATGGAATTAAAAGTTTTAGTAACAATACATATAATTAGCTAAGGAGAATATATAATGCAAATATACTGGACTAAAATTAATGCAATTATTAAAGAAACGCCTGAGGTTAGAACGTACATGCTCGACTGTCCGAAAGACTTTACATGGGAAGAAGGTTCCCACACCCACTTCGCACTGGAAGGTTTTAATGCGGGAGATAAACCAAACCGTAGCTTGATTCGTCACATGTCAATCTCCACTTTACCGCACGAAAATTCCATTGGTATTACAACACGCATCAAAGAGCAGTGCTCTGAGTTTAAAAAGATATTAAGCAGCCTTGAAGTTGGCGATGAAGTTGCAATCTTTAAAACTCACTCCAATGTACCGCTTAAAAGAGAAGACAAAAATGTTTACTTGTTGTCATCAGGCGTCGGTCTGGCAACTTTTAGACCGCTCGTACTTGATTATTTCGAACGTGCTGATCATGTCAATCAAATACATTCTTTGAACATCGACTCATCAAATGATTTCTTATTCACAAATATTTTTGAGTCCGCACCTGACAAGAAGTTCACATCACAGTTCGTCGACACCCGTAAAGGCTATTATGAAGAAGTGAAAAGTCTTTCTGCAGACAAGGAGGGGCTCTTCTATGTTGTCGGCAGTGACGAATTCCTTGTGCAGAATATTGCAGTTCTTTGTGAGCAGGGCATCAAACCGGAACAAATTATGATCGACAAGCATGAACATATGTTGACTGAATTTTTATCAATTGATATGTAAAGTTTAATAAGACTATAAAGCTTTTTGATAAATACTAAATTCCAACATTATAGTATGAGTAAGATGTAGTAAACACTGAAGCCCAGTTATTAATTATGAGAATTATAGTTGTTTTTCTCTATCAGCTACAATATTGATTTTGAAAGATATGGAGGATTCTAAAAATACCATGACTTTTTTCAAGATTTATAGTCGTTGGTAGAGTTAAATGGGTCAAGAAGTAAATACTGTATGTTTAATCATCCGATAAACCTTTCTCAATCTTGAGATGGGTTTTTTGGCTTTTGAAGGAGACTATGTATAAAGCGATTCCGCAAGCGAGACACTTCCTGATTAAGAATTTATGCCTATACAAATCGGAAGCGAGTATTTGTAATTATTAGTGAAAATGCAAGAATATAAATAAATTCCCTTTTGAATTTGTTTTGCTTACAAACTTCATTATTTGAAGGAACCGGAAATCTATTCAACCCAGCTATTTGGATGAAGACAGTGACAAGGAGCCTATCCCCTTGTCATCGTTTAATATAGTGGTAAATATTCCCGGCCAGCTGAATGTTAAATAATTGCTGGCCATCTGTCAGGTCGGTTGAAAGAATTTCTTCAATCCGTTTCAGTCGATAGTTCAGCGTGTTCGTATGGACGTGAAGGGCGACGGCGGTTCGTTTGATGTTTTGGTTTCGACGCAAATAGGTAAGTAGTGTTTGCAGCAAGTCTCCTTTTCGGGCTTGTTCGTATTGAATGAGCGGTCCGATGACTTCATGGACGAAATCGAGCAGCTCTTCTTCTGAATTCCGTAAGATGAAGCGTTGGATGCCGAGGTCTGTGTAGGACAGGGCGCGTTCTTCGAATTGGTAGTTTTTCATGAATGTGATGCATTTTTCAGCTTCTTTGAATGATTCGTGGGCGGCGGCGAGGTTTGGTTTCATTCTGCCGATGCCGATGGTGATGTCGAGTTCATTGTATGTTTTTTCGATTTCCTGCTGCAAGTGCAAGGCGAGTTGTTTAATGCTGCTTGCCGGGTTTGCTGCCTGCAGTTTGGCAGGGTAGGAGAATAAGGCGGCGAGCTTGTTTTGGTCGATGAGCGCGGCGCCTTGCGAGTTCTTTCCCAGAAAGTATTTATTCGCCATATGGAGCAAGTTGTTGATAACGTTTTCGCTGATAGCTCCGCGCTGCAATTTGTCTTTGTTTTCGACGCTGACGCTGACAGCGATGTAGTTGCGGTTCAAGTCAAATTGTAGTTTTTTTGCCTGCTTCATTAATGTTTCATCGATTGCCTGGCCAGATAAAATTTTTGTCATGAATTCACCCTGCAGACGCTGCTGTGTTTCGTAGACAGCTTGTTCTTTGACGAGCTCGAGCATGATGACCGTGCAGATGTGTTCTAGCGCGTTGATTCCGTCTTCTCCAATTGGGTCTTTTGAGACGATGATGAGCGAACCAAGTAGCTTCATTTTCGATTGTAGCGGTAGCGCGATGAATTGATAGTTTTCGAGGCCTATTGTGATATCAGAGACGCTATACGGGCTGTTGAGCGACTGGTCGTTCTGTTTCTCAAAGCGTAAAAGTTCGTTTTTTATCTCTTCTGAAACAGGCGCGCGACAGGCAGAAGCGGTCAGTTCGCCTATCTCATCGAATAAGAAAATATACTCGCCGATCGTTTTGTAAATATAGTCAATAATGGACTGGATTCCTTCTCCGTTGACGACGAGATTGGCGATAGTGCGCTGCGTTTCGATCGAGCGGGACAGCAGTTGGACAGTCTTTTTCTCGTTATGATAAATATTCGATTTTTCGAGCGCGATGGCGGCTTGTTGGGCGATCGCATCTAACAACTGCATATCTTCTTTTTTGAAATGAAGCGATTTATCAAATGAATCAAGCGTAATGACACCGATGCACGTTCCTTTCAATATAATCGGCGATGAAATGACTGAAGTGAAATGGAAATTATTTGAAATGGATTCATCGAGCAGGGTCCGGTTGCAAGGAGTGAGTGTATCGAGCGCCTGTTTGATTTCTTCTTCATTTTTAAACACTAACCCTTTCTCCTCTTGAAACGTCATGCCCGTCATGGATTCGCCGCTGCTTAATTCAATCGATTTAAAGATTTGGGGATAAAACAAACCATGAGCGGATTTGGCCATCAGGCGCTGTTTCAGCTGGTTGAAAACCCAAATCGAACCGCCTCCTGCTGCGTCTACAGCGGAAATTGCTTCATCAATAATCAAATCGAAAATCGTTTCAATATCTAATGAAGAGTTAATGACAGTGGAAACATGTACAAGAGATTTGAGCTGCCGGCGAGTTAACGTGTCCTGCATAATCTACCATCCTCACTCTATAGTATTTTGTGTTTTTTGTGTAAAACACACAAATTCTTTCGGAAAATCACACATGGAATAGATTTCTTTATTGTTTATAATTATAAGTGAATTGGGAATAAAATGAAAGCGGGTTTGTTGAAAGTATACGTATAGATGAAAGCGTTTGCAATCTAAGTGTTGATAGAATGATATACGGCAATGACGGAATGTAAAAGAAGAATGGAGGGTATTGGATATGAATTTTGATTTGACGGATGAACAACAAATGGTGCGCAAGCTGGTTCGCGAATTTGCGGAAGCGGAAGTGGCGCCGGGTGCGGATGAGCGTGATCGTACAGGGGAATTCCCGAAAGAGATTTTTGAAAAGTTTTCGGAGCTCGGCTTGATGGGGTTGCCTTTCTCGGAAGAGTACGGCGGTGGAGGAGCGGATACAACGAGTTTTGCGATCGTTACAGAAGAATTAAGTCGTGTTTGCGCGTCAACAGGCATCACGTATTCTGCGCATATTTCACTTGGAGGAGCGCCGCTTCATTTATTCGGCACACCGGAGCAGAAAGAGAAATATCTTACGCCGATTTGTACGGGCGAATCGTTCGGGGCCTTTGGATTGACGGAGCCAAATGCAGGGTCAGATGCGGGCGGTACAGAAACGACAGCTGTTCTTGAAGGCGATGAGTGGGTTATTAACGGTTCGAAATGTTTCATTACGAATGCGAGCTATGCGAAACATCTTGCGGTGACGGCGATTACAGACCGCTCGAAAGGAACGAACGGCATCAGCGCATTTATCGTGCCGACTGATACACCAGGGTTTACGGTCATTGCAAACTACGAAAAAATGGGACTTCATTCTTCTAATACAACGGAATTGATTTTGGAAAATGTCCGTGTACCGAAAGAAAATCTTCTTGGTGAAATTGGAAACGGTTACAAACAGTTTTTGGCAACGCTTGACGGCGGACGGATCGGCATCGGCGCGATGGCTGTTGGCTTAGCGCAGGGAGCGTACGAAAAGGCACTGAATTACGCGCAGGAGCGAAAGCAGTTCGGCAGAAGTATTTCGAACTTCCAGGCGATTCAGTTCAAACTTGCGGATATGGCGATGAATATCGAACTGGCACGCAATATGGTGTATAAAGCAGCGTGGCTGAAAGATCAAGGCCGCCCATTCAAAAAAGAAGCGGCGTTTGCGAAATTATTCGCATCTGAAATGTGCATGCGCGTCTGCGATCAAGCAGTGCAGATTCACGGCGGCTATGGCTATATTAAAGAATACCAAGTCGAGCGTTTCTTCCGCGATGCGAAACTTCTAGAAATTGGCGAAGGCACGTCCGAAGTCCAGCGCATGGTCATTGCGAAACAGATCGGCTGCTGACTTTTGAAAGGATTTTCAACGAATTGACAAAGGGGAGATTGAATGGATGTTGAACGAGTTTTACAATTAGCGGCGAATAGTACACTTATTTATCCTAGTGAAGAAAAGGCGCGCTCGACTTCAATTGGCAGCGCAGAAGCTTTCCAAGAACTTCTCCGAAAGTCCCAGGAAGATCCGGCTGCATTTTGGGATCAGCAGGCCCGTGAGCTCGAATGGTATGAACCGTGGACAGAGACGATCAGCGGAACGCTCCCTGATTTCAAGTTTTTCGTTGACGGCATTACGAATCCTAGCATCAACTTACTCGACCGGCATATACATAACGGTGCCGGTAACCGGACGGCGCTCATTTGGGAAAGCGAGAACGGCGATTCGAAGTTTTACACGTATTCGATGCTTCTTGCGGAAGTGAACCGTTTTTCCAATGTGCTTCGGTCGTTCGGCGTGAAAAAAGGCGATTGTGTCGCGATTTATCTGCCGAACTTGGCGGAAGCGGTCATAGCGGTGCTCGCGTGTTTCCGTGTAGGGGCGATTTACAACGCAGTCTTTTCCGGCTATTCCGAGCGCTCTTTGTCCGACCGGCTGGAAAGCTTTGAACCGAAAATCATCGTCACAGCGGATGCGACAGTGCGCCGCGGCAAAGAAATCCGTTTGAAAGAAAAAGTCGATCAAGTGGTGCCGTCTACTTCTTCAGTTGAAGCGATCATCGTCGTCAATCGCATGGGGATCGATATCGATATGCAGGAAGGCCGCGATTACTGGTGGCATGAGTTGACGGAAAAAGCGAGCATCCATTGCGAACCGGAGCGACTTGAAGCGAATGAAAGCGGTATCGTTTTCTATACGAGCGGCACGACGGGCAAGCCGAAAGGGATCGTGCATTCAGGGACGGCATTCGTCGTGCAGAACTATGTCTACGCAAAATACCATCTCGACCATCGCGAAGATGACGTATTTTGGTGCACGGCGGATATCGGCTGGTTGACGATGCATATTTGGGGCATCGTCGGATCTCTTGCGAACGGCGTCACAACAGTCATTTGCGAAGGGGCAATCGATTATCCCGAGAAAACACGTTTTTATCAAATCATTGAAAAATACCGTGTCAATAAATTATTTACCGCTCCGACTGCGCTGCGCATGTTGAAAAGCATGGGCGAGAAGCCGATCGAGCAGTTTGACTTATCATGCCTTGACGTGATCGCACTCGTCGGCGAGCCGTTCGATGCGGAGACGTGGCACTGGACATATGAAGTGCTCGGCAAGAAAAAAGTCTATATTAACAACACTTGGGGGCAGACCGAAACAGCCGGCTCGCCGATTGCAGGAGCAGCATGGCTGACGCCGATGAAACCGGGCTCTTCCGGCAAGCCGTTTATAGGCGCGGTGTTCGATGTCGTTAATGAAGCCGGCGAACCCGTGAAAGCCGGGCAGCTCGGTAACTTAATCATTAAAAAGCCGTTTCCGATGCTGTGCCGAACGATTTGGAGAGAGCCGGAACGTTACTACGGTTCATACTACAGCCAAGTCGACGACAGCTACTACGCAAGCGATCTCGCGCTAATCGACGAAGACGGCTATATTTGGGTAGTCGGCCGTTCTGACGATGCGTTCAACGTCGCCGGCCACCGTTTAAGCACAATGGAAATGGAAAGCGCTGTGCTCGAAAGTGCAGGCGTAGCGGAATGCGCGGTCATTGGCGTGCCGGATGAAATTAAAGGAGAAGTGCCTCTAGTTTTCGTCTGCCTTTCTGAAGATGCAGCTGACGGGCAAGAAGTGGTAGAGCGGATTCAAGAAAACATCATCCGCCAGATCGGAAAAATTGCCCAGCCGAAAGAAATCGTCATAACCGACTCCTTGCCGAAAACGGTGAGTGGAAAAATTATGCGCCGCCTGATTAAAGAAATCGTTACGACAGGCAGTGTCGCAGGCGATGTGACGGGGCTTGAAGATCCGTCGACAGTTGCAGAACTTCAGAGCGTCATGGAAGCGAAAACTGTGGGCAAATAAATGGACAGCGGAGCCGGTCTTTATGCTTCCGGCTTCCTCTTTTCCTAAAATGATGCCCACGAATGCTTGATTACATGATAAATGGAAAGGGTGAACATCATGTTTAAAAAGATATTAATTGCGAACCGCGGGGAAATAGCGGCTCGTGTCATGCGTACGTGCAGAGCGCTCGGCATTAAAACGGTCGGTGTCTATTCGGAAGCGGATGCGGAAGCTGTCCACGTCAAGCAGGCGGATGAAGCATATTTGCTCGGCGGACCGCGTGTAACGGAAAGTTATATGAAAATTAATAAAATATTAGAAGCAGCGCATCAGTCGAAAGCACAAGCGATCCACCCAGGCTATGGTCTGCTATCTGAAAATGCCGAATTCGCGCGCCGCTGTGAGGAAGAAGGATTCGTGTTCATCGGGCCTTCGCCTGAAGTCATTTCAGAAATGGGTAGCAAAATTGCGTCACGCAAGGCGATGGAAAAAGCCGGTGTTCCGGTCGTGCCGGGTGTTACCCGTTCGCTTGCAGACGCGGAAGATGCGATCGAAGCGGCGGAAAGCATCGGCTATCCGGTTATGTTGAAGGCGTCTGCAGGCGGCGGCGGAATCGGTATGCAAGTCGTCTACAGCGCCGACGAAATCCGCAAAGCGTTCGAAGGCAATCAAAAACGAGCGACTGATTTCTTCGGCGACGGCGCGATGTATATTGAAAAATTCGTTGAAAAACCGCGCCATATCGAAATCCAAATTTTAGCGGACAATGAAGGAAATACAGTGTACTTATGGGAGCGCGAATGCTCAATCCAGCGCCGCCACCAAAAAGTCGTGGAAGAAGCGCCGTCTTCATTCATTTCAGAAGAGACACAAAGAAAAATGGGCGAAGCGGCGGTTAAAGCGGCGAAGTCCATCGGCTATAAAAACGCCGGCACGATCGAGTTTTTAGTCGACGCAGATCAAAACTTCTACTTTCTTGAAATGAATACACGGCTGCAAGTTGAGCACCCGATTACGGAAGAGATTACGGGGCTTGACTTAGTGAAGGAGCAGCTTGATATCGCAGCGGGGAAAACACTGTCATTTGCGCAGGAAGACGTCAAACGCGACGGACACGCAATTGAAGTGCGGATTTACGCAGAAGATCCGAAAACATTTTTCCCTTCACCTGGGACGATCACGAAACTGGAGCTGCCGGAAGGACCGGGCATCCGCCACGAATTGGCAGTTCACGGCGAGTCGGTCGTTACACCGTTTTACGACCCGATGATCGCGAAACTCGTCGTTAAAGGTAAAGACCGCGATGAAGCAATCGACCGGCTGCAAGAAGCGCTATCAAACTACCATATCGAAGGCATCAAGACGAATATCCCGATGCTCCAGGAAGTAGCAGCGCATGAAGCATTCCGTTTTGGGGATACGACGACGGAGTTCGTGGAAAAATACTTGACGAAGAAAAAGAAAACACAAAAACAGACGAAATGACTCTGGAGGAATTATTATGACAGAAATTATAGCAAGCATGGCAGGAAGCGTTTGGAAAGTACTCGTGAAAGCAGGAGACGAAGTAGAAGAAGATCAAGACATCGCCATCTTGGAATCGATGAAAATGGAAATACCGATTGCTACTGATTTTGACGGCGTCGTAAAAGAAGTAAAAGTGAACGAAGGCGAATTCGTCAACGAAGGAGACGTCATCGCAGTCATTGAATAATTCCTGTAGAAGGAGATGAAACGATGAAATGGCCTGAAACGATTACGATAAAAGAAGTCGGACCGCGTGACGGACTGCAAAACGAAAAAATCTTCATCCCGACCGAAGACAAAATTGCCTGGATTAATGAGCTGTCTAAAAGCGGCCTGACATCGATTGAAGTGACGTCTTTCGTCAATCCGAAATGGATTCCGGCACTCGCGGACGCGGTTGATGTGATGGCGGGCATTAGACGGGAGCCGGGCGTCTCTTACTCGGCGCTCGTCCCGAACCGCCAAGGGCTTGAACGGGCCTTTGCGGCAGATATCGATGAAGCGGCGGTGTTCATGTCGGCGAGCGAAACGCATAATTTAAAAAATATTAATAAAACGATTACGGATACACTGCCTGTATTAAAAGAAATTGTCCAAGACGCGAATGCGGCAGGCAAGAAGACGAGAGGCTATGTGTCTACAGTGTTCGGCTGTCCGTACGAAGGTGTGGTCAATACGGAAGCGGTCGTCCGCGTGGCGGATTCGCTGTTTGACATGGGCATTGACGAATTGTCGCTGGGCGATACGATCGGCGTTGCGAATCCGCGGCAAGTCCAGGAAGTGCTTGACCTGCTACTGAAACGTTTTCCGTCAGACAAATTGGCGATGCATTTCCATGACACGCGCGGGACGGCTTTAGCGAATGTCCTGGCGTCGCTTGATATGGGCATTACGGTATTCGACAGTTCAGCTGGCGGGCTCGGTGGTTGTCCGTACGCACCGGGTGCTTCAGGCAATGCGGCGACAGAAGATTTATTGTATATGTTGCACGGCATGGGCATTCATACCGGCGTCGATGAAGAAAAGATTTTAGCGGCATCCGCGTTTATTCAAGAAAAAATCGGCCAGGCGCTTCCAAGTAAAAACTTGCAGGCTGCCGGTGCGCATGAGACGTGAAGGACGTGAGTGAATGGGGAATAAAGTGGTATTAGAGAGGCGCGGCGACGGTATTGCGGTCATTTTATTGAAACGTCCGGAAGCAGCAAATGCATTATCAGTCGAGATGCTGAACGGGCTTTACGATGCGCTACTGGAATGCCGCTACGACCAGGAAATCCGCGCTGTTATTATAACGGGCGCCGGTGAAAAAGCTTTTTGTGCTGGCGCTGATTTAAAAGAACGTGCAGGAATGAAACCGGAAGATGTGCGCAAGACAGTTTCATTGATCCGCCAGACGATTAACGGTATTGAATCACTTCCGCAGCCCGTCATCGCCGCAGTCAACGGCGTTGCGCTCGGCGGCGGGACAGAACTGGCGCTGGCATGCGACATCCGCATTGCTGCTGAGACGGCAAAGTTTGGATTGACGGAAACTTCGCTGGGCATTATTCCGGGAGCTGGCGGTACGCAGCGTCTGCCGAGATTGATCGGCAAAGGACGGGCGAAAGAGATTATTTTCACAGCGCGCAGAGTCGAAGCGACAGAAGCATTGGAAATCGGGCTCGCTGAGTACATTGTGGCGCCTGATCAGCTGATGGATAAAGCGCTTGCTGTCGCTGGACAAATCGCAGCGAACAGCCCGCTTGCTGTCACGCAGGCGAAGTTCGCGATTGACCATGGCTATGACGTCGAACTGCAGACGGGGCTCGCAATCGAACAGAACGCCTATGAAGTGACGATTCCTTCAAAAGACCGGCTCGAAGGACTGCAGGCATTTAAGGAAAAACGCAAGCCTGTATATACTGGCGAATGATAAATGACTATAAGGGAGGCAGGACGATGACAACAGATACGAAATCTTTGCAGCAAGCATTGAATGAAAGAGTAGAACAGATAAAAAAAGGTGGCGCGCCGAAATACCATGAGAAAAATGCGGACCAAGGGAAAATGTTCGTCCGGGACCGCTTGAAATTATTATTCGATTCAGATCTTGAAATCGAAGATGGCCAATTCGCGAACTGCATGGCGGGCGATCTTCCTGCTGACGGTGTTGTAACAGGCATGGGGAAGATTAACGGCCAAGTTGTTTGCGTCATGGCGAATGATTCTACAATCAAAGCAGGCTCATGGGGCGCGCGGACAGTGGAAAAAATTATTCGTATTCAGGAAACCGCTGAAAAATTGAATGTGCCGCTCGTTTACTTAGTTGATTCAGCAGGCGCGCGGATTACGGATCAAGTCGAAATGTTCCCGGGTCGCCGTGGTGCAGGTAGAATTTTCTACAATCAAGTGAAATTATCCGGCCGGATTCCACAAATCTGCGTCTTGTTCGGACCGTCTGCTGCTGGCGGCGCGTATATTCCGGCGTTTTGCGATATCGTCATCATGGTCGACAAAAACGCTTCGATGTACCTTGGATCACCGCGCATGGCGGAAATGGTTATCGGAGAAAAAGTAACGCTAGAGGAAATGGGCGGAGCGCGCATGCACTGCTCAACTTCAGGATGCGGCGATGTGCTCGCGAAAAGCGAAGAAGATGCAATCGCAGCAGCGCGAAGATATTTATCATATTTCCCAGCAAACTTCTCGGAAAAGCCGCCTGTACGTGATGCAGTGGAGCCGAAACAGCTGGAGAAGGCACTGGAAGAAATTATTCCGAAAAACGAAAACGCTCCGTTTAATATGCACGACTTGATCAAAGGGATTATCGATGAAGATTCATTTTTTGAAATAAAGAAACTATTTGCAGGCGAGCTCATTACTGGCCTTGCACGCATCGATGGAAAAGCGGTCGGCATTATCGCGAACCAACCACGTGTGAAAGGTGGCGTGCTATTCCACGACTCTGCCGACAAATCGGCAAAGTTTATCAACCTTTGCGATGCATTCCACATTCCGCTGCTGTTCTTAGTCGACGTACCTGGATTCATGATCGGTACAAAAGTTGAACGTGCAGGCATCATACGCCACGGCGCGAAAATGATTTCTGCGATGTCTGAAGCGACAGTGCCGAAAATTTCCGTCATCGTCCGTAAAGCGTATGGCGCAGGGTTGTACGCTATGGCAGGTCCGGCATTTGAACCGGACGCGTGTTTAGCGCTACCAACCGCTTCCATCGCGGTCATGGGGCCGGACGCAGCTATCAACGCAGTCTACGCGAATAAAATCGCCGCGCTGCCTGAGCAAGAGCGCGCAGCTTATATTGAAGAGAAGCGCAACGAATACAGAGAAGATATCGACATTTACCGTTTAGCTTCCGAAATGATTATCGATGGCATCATCCCGGCAGACTCACTGCGCGATGAGCTGATTACGCGATACGAAGCGTATGCGACGAAATATATCCAGTTTACAGACCGCAAGCATCCGGTTTATCCGGTGTGATAGAAGGTGACAGGGACTTTTAATTAAATAGTCAACTATCGCTACTATTACATTTTTTCATGTCCTCTTGGGACGTCATAAAGTGAAATCTAGATACGAATTAAAAAAGCACGATCTACATTGTTAAATCAATGTAGACCGTGCTTTTTGTGTAAGAATTCAAATAGTAACACTGAAATACCAAAGCATTTCATAATAAATCATGCGAATTCTTTGCCTATTTCCTTTTCTAAATTTATTTCATAAACGAATGAATTTCATAATTTCATAATTTCATACCCTATCTGAGTCGATAAATTTATTTCGCAATCGAACACTTTCTGACTAAAGACTTCGCCTTACTTAATTTGAAGTAAATATTTTGTAATTAATAGTAAAAACACAGAAAGATAAAGAATTATTCTAACAGAAAAGATTGAATGAGAATTTAATTATAGGTAAGTGAATAAAGCGATGCCAATTATGCCAAGAATAAACATTGACACGACACTGGCCAGTGTCATAAGTTGAAGACACTAAAGGGTGTCCTATTGCGAGGTGGGAGGTTATGAGCGATAAAAAACATGAACGTGATATTTATGTAGCCATCGCTGATCCAACAAGACGTAAATTGCTACATTTGTTGGCAGAAGCAGATGAATTACCTTTGTACGAACTAACTTCGAAATTTCAAATGGGGCGTACTGCAATATCTAAACATTTGGCTATTCTTAAAGAGGCTGGCCTAGTTACTGTTCGTAAAGTTGGAAGGGAAACAAGGTATCGAATACATGCAGCTCCTTTGCAAGAAATTAAAGACTGGGTAACGTTTTACGAAAATTTTTGGATGGAAAAAGTGTCACAACTTAAAAAAGTGTTATTGGAGGAATAGAGAATGGCAGATGTAACATTAGATTTTCAATTTTCAAGTTCAATTGAGCAAGTGTGGAAGGCATTAACAGACTCAGAGATACTGGCAACATGGATATGGAAAAATGACTTTGCACCAGTGATAGGAGAAAAATTTCAATTTCGTTCTGAGCCAAATGAATGGTGGGATGGAGTCGTTAATGGTGAAGTGCTGGAAGTAGAGGAACCTCATATACTAACGTACACTTGGGCAAGTGCCGGAGAAACTACTACGATTACATGGACATTATCAACAGAAACAGATGGTGCTACACATGTGTATTTTGAACAAACTGGTTTCAGTGAAGAAACAAAAGCAACCAAAGGAGCAATTGAAGGAGCAAAATATAGTTGGATGAATTTTGGAGAGCAACTTAAAAAAATAGTAGAACAATGATTGCATGTGGTTTTAGCTAACAGAACAAGCCCAAGTAGCGTATAATAAGTAACGATAAACAGCACACTAAATGGTTTTATTCGCCAATTAGTGTTCTGTTTTACAATGTAAGGAAAAAGGAAATCATAGATTGACTCTATTTGGATAGCAATGAATCATTTCTATTTAAAGATGAACTTGATGGCATTGCCGACCAAGCATCGATAGGTGTAACTTACCTAAATACAAGGAATGAGGTTGTTATAAACGATTAGTGATTTATCTTAGGAGGGGGTTACATAATGGTTTTTTCAAAATATCTAGCAAGTATCGATCATCCCGACCATCGTGACCGGACGGAGGAAGTTTTGAAGTGGGTTGCTAATGAATTTCCTAATTTGGAACCAATAATCAAATGGAATACACCAATGTTTTCTAATGATGGCACATTTATTATTGGTTTTTCCACAGCTAAGCATCATTTAAGCGTTTCACCCGAACTGGCAGGGATTACGAACTTTGCAGATGATATTGCACAACTTGGCTACAGTGCTACTAAAGGTTTGTTTAGAATTCAGTGGAATGAGCCGATCAATTACGAATTGCTTAAGAAAATTATTGAATTTAATATTCAAGATAAAGCAGATTATAAGAGTTTTTGGCGGAAATAGAACAGAAAAATAAAGTTTATATAAAGAAAGGGAAGTTAAATGTGAAGGACGTAAAACCATTTTTAATGTTTCAAGGCGGTACAGCGGAAGAAGCTATGAAATACTACACCTCTCTCATCGAAGATTCAGAAATTAAAAGCATTACTCGTTATGGAGCTGAGGGACCTGGTAAAGAAGGTACAGTTATTCAAGCGGTGTTCTCATTAAAGGGACAGGAGTTCATGTGTATAGACAGCCATATTGATCACGAGTTTACGTTTACACCATCTTTTTCTATTTATCTAACATGTGATACCGAAGAGGAAATTGATAGCCTGTATGAAAAAATGATGCAAAATGGTACAGCGCTCATGCCTATAAACAACTATGGGTTCAGTAAAAAATTCGGATGGCTGAATGACCAGTTCGGAATCTCTTGGCAGTTGAACCTACCAGAGTAATTCAGTTGCAAGTGGGGTGTGAGATATTTCACAATCAGGTGCTTAACTCAAAGTATGAGTGCTCTTTCTTATTTTCAAGCACATAATAAACAGTAAAACGCTGACTTCATTTATAAGATATAAATGAAGTCAGCGTTTTTGTTGAATCAACGGTATTATTAAAGCTTCATGAAGTAGGTGGGGTTTTCAGATTTTTTGTCTATGGTGATGGAACCCAAGAAGGCATTTATGTAATTTTAGCAAGATTTATATATTGGTAAGAAACATATATTTATTGATATTCGATAAATCATGTGTTAAAGTAAAATCTACAATATAGAAGTTAAGCGAGGTGCTTTTTATGAAACGAGGAACAACACTATTTTTAAAGATAGCCGTTGTATTAATTGGAATTCCAGTTCTAGCTTTATGCCTATTTTTATTGCCTCAAATTGCAAGTGAAGCAAGTGAAGCAGCAGGAAGAGGTTGGGATTTTGCATATGTGGTGAATAGTATTTTACTAATCATGTATATTTCAGTGATCCCATTTTATTTCGCATTGTATCAAACCTTTAACCTATTAAGTTTTATTGACAAGAATCAAGCTTTCTCCGAGTTATCTGTTAGGGCTTTAAAGAAAATTAAATACTGTGCGATCACAATCAGTGGCTTGTATGTAGTAGCCCTTCCATTCGTCTTTATTATGGCAGAGATAGATGATGCCCCAGGTGTGGTAATAATCGGAATGATACCTATTTTTGCTTCCATGGTGATTGCGGTCTTTGCTGCTGTTCTCCAAAGGCTTTTAAAAGAAGCTATAGATTTAAAAGAGGAAAATGATTTAATAGTCTGAGCTGAGGTGAATAACATGGTAATTATCATCAATATTGATGTAATGTTGGCTAAAAGGAAAATGAGTGTCACAGAACTTTCCGAGCGAGTTGGAATTACAATGGCGAACATTTCCATACTGAAAAACGGAAAGGCGAAAGCGATTCGCCTTTCGACTTTGGATGCGATTTGTAAGGCTTTAGAGTGTCAGCCTGGAGATATATTAGAATATAAAATGGATGAAGACACTGTAAGTCCTTTAGATTAGAAAATTAATTTATTCAATTGCCAGGCCTTTAATTCAATAAGTGATAATTAATAACTTAAAGATATAGAGCATGTCCGTGAAATATGGAATGCTCTATATTTTTGTCTATAACAAAATGAATGTATTAAACTGTTGAAGGTCCTTATTTGAACCAGCGATTTCTAGTAGAGAAAAAAGGGTAATCGCGATATGATAGGGATAGTCTAAACTTTATTATTTCTAGGATAGAGTTTGTAATTCGTACAGATCAACACGTTGTCAGATGTTAAGGGGGAATTAGTTTGGATATTTATCAGGAGTTTTCAGCCCGACATTTTGGGGCTTATTTGGATTCGGAAGAATTTTTGGATTATATGTTGCGTCAGTGGTTGCTGAAAGGGCGTCACTTGGATGTTTGTCATGTCATCGACCATCCTTCGTTTACGAAAGTGATTAACGATTGCCGGGATGATGAACGATACGCATTGCTTGTAGAACTATCTGACTTGTATGGCAGTGAAATTACTTTAGCGAGCCAATATAATGAAACATTACTAACGCTAGCTTATGGGGAAGAATTTGATCCGTTTGAGCTAGATCAGGATACTAAAGCCAAAGGTGATTGGCGGTACCATCTTTGGTTCTATTTCTTCAATAATGAAGGATATGTGGCCGAATCCTGGCAGCTATTCAATCTTAAAATATATCCGTTATGTGCAACATTGAATAACACACGTGCTGATCATATGCAGACACTTGTGAGGTATTTCAATGAACTTAGTGTACTAATGGATAAAACACGCGATCCCGATATTTTGGAGAGCGTAACGAAAAAGACTATCATGAATCTGTATGACCTATTTTTACAAGTTGTGCATAACGATACATTGATCGACTTTGCAACGAAGCGAAGTTTTTGTAAACGCTTGATTCATATGATGAAGTACAAGGAGATGCACAGTGTTGGTCTGGAATTCTATATCACATTTAATGATCTATTCGATCTAAATGATATACCAACTGTCATTAGCTTGGTGAATCTTTCTAAGTTCGCCTATGATTATCACGCGGTACATGTTCTGCACGGTGATATGCGAACAGTTCAATATCGCATTGATAAGTATAAAGGAGATATCGTTTCCCAGTTAACGAAGATTTCCGAATACATATTACGAATGAAGGACGTAATTGAAGAGCACCATGGCGGAAAAATCAATGAAGATTCCTTTATACAGGCCGATTTCAATTTTTTCTTTTACGAATGTGAGATTGAAGAAATGTGTACAGCGAATTTTTCTGAATTACCGTTTGAAGATCAAGATGCTATATTAAGAAATTTACTGAACGCAATGATTTGTTTTTATAAGGCAGATAAAACATTAACTTCAGAAGAAGGCAATGTAAAAGAACCAGCTTTGAATTTATTGATTGGCTGGGAATTGGGCAATGAAGGCATGAAGTTAAGAAACCGAGTTCTATCATTGGTACCTGACGAAGGAATCGAATACCGTGAAATTATGATTACAGATGCCTTGATTCAATTAGATGAATTTCTGACAGAGTTTTACTTAAAGGATTTATCTCCAGATGTGGAAGCAGTGATACAAAAGGCTAAACAATATGATTTGGAACCAATTGATCCCAAACAAGCGATGACACTGTTGGAAAAGACCTTTACATCACTTCATCCTCAAAGTGCGCTGATTTTCGGCGAGGAAGAGAAAGAACGCTTTGAAAAAGCGGGAAGACAATTGCCTCGTTTGTTGATATCTAACGAAGTGAGACAACTCTTAACGACAGCTGAATCGAAGTGGCGAGAACTTGAAAAGGACTTTCAACCAGAAGATCAACAATCCAGTCAAAAAGCCACTTTTATTATAGCGGATTACGTAAAGGCAGTGGAAGAATTCTTCGGTCATGAACTTGTTAAAGCTCGAGGTGGTAAACAGACGATGCCTTTAATAGATGTAGCGATGCCTGAATCTGGACTAACTTCTGTCGAGATCGGCAGTGAAGAGTACTATCACTATGTCACGCTCGGTAGTTTCTATCATTATATTAGTGCAAACGGGACGAGTCTATTGAAAGAAAATGTAAATAAAGTACATGTAGTAGAGTACCTCACACATTGGGTAAATAGTATTCGCGCTTCCTCGTTCAGTAAAGAGGCTGAGTTGAAAATTGAAACGGCACAAGTTTTAAGAAGAGAAACGATGATCCTACTAAGACGCCTGGTTGCAGACTTCTCGAACTAATCCTCAAACTTCAAACGAACTATGCATCCTAAATCAATTCGTTGACTATATACCCTTAGGGGTATATAGTTTATTTAAGTTTAATTACTAAATAAGGAGATGGCAAGGTGAAGATTGTTGTAATTGGCGGAGTAGCAGGTGGAGCTTCAACAGCTGCACGTATTCGACGTATGGATGAGCAAGCGGAAATCATTATGTTTGAAAAAGGACCGCATGTATCTTTTTCTAACTGTTCTTTACCGTTTTATCTCAGCGGTATTGTAGAAGATAGCGACAAGCTTGTATTAATGGATCCTGTTGTGTTTAAAAGTAAATATAATATTGATGCGCGTGTCAGACAAGAAGTGATAGCCATTAATCGCAAAGAAAAAACGGTAAGCATTTCGCATGTGCTGACAGGTGAAACATATGAGGAGAGCTACGATCGACTAGTGTTATCTCCAGGAGCGAGTCCAATCGTTCCGAATTTAGAAGGTGTAGATTCGAAACACGTTTTCACGGTTCGCAACGTGGAAGATATTGAGCGTCTGAACAATTATGTACAAACGAAAGATATCGAAAATATAGCGGTCATCGGTGGTGGTTTCATCGGTGTAGAAGTGGCGGAGAACTTAAAGCTTGCTGGACGGAATGTTTCGTTAATCGAATTTGCCAACCAAGTCATGATGCCTTTTGATTATGATATGGCTCAAATTTTGCATAAAGAACTAATGGATAAAGGGATCGAAGTGATTGTAAACGATGGATTGGCTAAAATTACTGATAGCAATGTTACGTTGAATTCTGGTAAAGAAGTTGATGCACAAGTGGTTGTCCTAGCAATTGGTGTTCGTCCCGAGACGAAGCTTGCGAAAGATGCGAATCTTGAAATCGGAGAGCTTGGTGGTATTAAAGTAGATGCCAATTACCGAACAAATGACAAATCAATTTATGCAGTCGGAGATGCCATTGAAGTGTATCACCAGTTACTTCATAAACCAACGAGACTGGCTTTAGCTGGTCCTGCTCAACGTCAAGCACGTGCCGCAGCGGATCACATGTATGGGATCCCTCATCAAAACAAAGGCGTCATTGGCTCATCGAGTATCCAGATTTTTGATTTGGTAGCAGCTTCCACAGGCCTCAATGAAAAAATGGCGAAATTAGCAGGAATTCAGCACGATAGCGTTTATATTATTGCAGCCGATAAAGTTTCATTGATGCCTACTAGTAATCCACTCCACTTCAAATTAGTATTTGAAGTACCGACAGGGAAAGTATTAGGGGCGCAAGCAATTGGTAAAGGAAATGCGGATAAGCGCATTGATGTCATTGCGACACTTATCTCGATGGGGGGTACGCTTGAAGATCTAAAAGAGCTTGAGCTAACCTATTCACCTATGTACAGTACGGCTAAAGACGTCGTCAATCTAGCCGCACTTGTTGCTCTTAACATTCTATACGGCCGTTATGAGCAAGTCCATGTATCAGAAGTGCGGGAACTGGTAGAGCAAAACGCGGTGATTATCGACGTACGTGAAGAGAATGAATTTGCGAACGGTCACGTATTGAATGCGATTAATATTCCACTCAGTCAGCTACGTGACCGAATGGAAGAAGTGCCGAAAGATGTACCCGTCTATGTTCATTGCAGGTCTTCACAGCGTAGCTACAATGCGTTGATGGCCTTACAAAATAGTGGTTTTGATAACATTGTGAATATATCGGGTTCTTTCCTTGGTATATGTTTATATGAGTATTTCAATGATGTGATCTCAGATAGAGAGAAAATTGTAACGGAGTATAACTTCAATTAACTTTAATTTATTACCTAAGCTCCCAATCGGAGAGCTTAGGTTTTTTGTTTATTGAAATGAATAGTAGACCACTTTACTTTTTTAATATAATATTAATAGTTGATTAGGTTTACGTAGGTTGCATAAAGGGCACTAGCAGAGTAGAGGAAAGTTAGGAGACTATAGTGTATGAGAAAAGTTGCATTATACGCATTTTGTGTGTTATTTTTAGCGGCAGGAATCGGTCACTTCGCAATGGAAGCATTTTTTACAGGCATGATGCCTGAGTGGGTACCGTTTAGAAAAGCCGTTGTGTACATATCAGGTGTAATGGAGATTGCATTGGCTATAGGATTGTTCATGAAGCGGACACGTTATGTTACAGGTTTATTAATTGCGATATTTTTAGTTCTTGTATTCCCAGTTAATATGTATATGGCCTTTACAGCTGAGAATTATGATGTATCGGCAACAGCATTGTGGCTAAGACTTCCACTGCAATTTGTATTAATTTGGTGGGTATTGAAAGTGCGAAAGGTCTAAAAATGAAAGCACACACAAAACCAAAAAGGTTTTGTGTGTGCTTTTTATTGTACTTCTAAATAGGCATTTCGGATCGTCAAATATTGGCCGTTCGTTATGTTAATAGACGTTTCACCTTCCACTACATCACTTACGAGAAGATCCATCATGTCTTGTCGGCTATTTTGGCTAATCTCATAAAATCCTATGTCGCTTTGATCATCTACCAACAATGTATACGAACCAGCGGGAATATCTGTACCCACTTTGTATTGGCCATCTTTATATATTCCGTTTGACGGTTTAATACTAGGCGCGGATGCTGCGGGATACATTTTTCCACCTTTTAACGTAAAGTATTCACCTTCGCGTAATGTTACGTAAGTGTGGGAACGTCCATCCAGTGCAACGTTGAATACAATACTGTCAGGATTTCCTGATTGATCAGTTGTATTTTCCAAGAGTGTAACACCATTGGAGAAAACGAGGTATTCACCTGGTTCTACATCTGTTCCTACCTCATACGTACCGTCTTTTATGGAATTCGTAGTTGCCGGTTTAGCTTGTTTATTTTGTTCTGTTGGTTTTGATGCCGGCGTTGACGGCTGTGTCGGAGATGTATTTCGAACCGTGTTAGATGATCCTGTAACTGGTTTTGTTGACTGTTCTTTTGTTGGTTCTTCAGGTTCTTTGACATCTTTTTTGATTTCATTCAAATTAGGCTGTTCCTTAGTGGGAACTTCTGTAAGTTTAAGTTCATCGGATTGTTCTGTTGCATTGCCTTGTGTCGGGGTTTCGGTTAATGCTGGCTCTTCTGTTGTAGTTTCTGGTGTTTCTTTGTTGCTTATAATGGCAATAATTAGCGCTATCAGCAATACGACTGCACCAGCTACAGCCCACGATAATTGTTTTTTGTTCATATAGTCTGTAACCTCACTTTTTACATTGTATCTATATGATACATGATAGTCCTTTACAAAATCTACCTATTTGGTATTTTGAGAACTAGAGAAGTGGGATGCTGATCAGCTTACCTATAAATTGAGAAGAATAAAGTATTAAGAAGAAAGAGCTCGTCAAGAATATTTACGTACTATTTTACAGTAGATTAATTGGTGCCATGAAAACTAGAACATGTACTTAACAGCATAGAACAGTGTACCTCTTTGGTGTTCTTAGAGTGGATGAAAGAGAATCTTCCATATAAGTAGGTGGGAGATCAATTTACTATGCTATTCTTTACTATATAGTTTATAAATTGAAGGGTGGAAATATAATAATATTTGCGATGTATGGAGATGGGCTTGAGATGGAAAAAATCACTTGCACTATTCACTGATCCAAGCTATTTTAAGATGCGTTGGAAGAACTACGAGATATTGTATTAACTATCATCTAAGCAATCATAATGGAGAGTGAATTGAATGAAAACTTTAGAATTGTATTTAACGAAGTATTTCCATGGGATTGAACTGGCACCTGCACTATTTTACGAAACAAATAAAGCTATACGCTTTGAAATTTCAGAATCCATTGCATTTGATGAACCAGATTTCTTAAAACAAGCATTCTATCGGTCCATTACGTTATTCGAAGCGGTGTTTGGGGATGATGATGAAATCATGATGGTTACTGATGTCCATACAAATAATCATTTTCTACGTGAAAGACCTTTGAATGTGTATTCCAAGTTTATTAAACGAAAAGAATTATTATATACATTGCGGTTTTCTACGATTCCTAATCCCCATGGACATGAGGAGGAAGAAATTCTAACGCATCGATTTATGCTTACTTGTAAGAGACAGGATATTCGGTATAAGCAGTTGCTGAAAGCGATTTGTTACGAAGACTTTGCTGATCCAACAACGATTTTAAAACAGAATCCTGAAAGTGGTTATGATATATTCTTCATCAACGTATCCAAAAATATCATTTATCATCTATACGATGATCGGGGATGTGATATCATAGCGGCTGACAGAGGTTCTATTCGATTTCTATATGAACAATACTCAGAGTGGATCCTTGATTATGATAAGCAGGAAGTGGATAAAGACTTTGCATAGAAAGGTATAGGTTTTATGTATGAAATGTATTCAGTCAAATGTCTATTCCTGTTAGTTGTAACACCGATTGATTGTACCAAGGTGTATGGACGGCATCTATCTCTGAAAAATAAATAACTACTGTGGAAGTCCGTTTTTATTTATGAGAAAAGAAATCAGCAATCGGATGGAATTAATGGTATACTAGCCAAGTATAATTTACAAGCGAGTAGGTGAAAGACATGATAGAAGTAAAACTTTCTCCAATTGGCGAAGGGGAATTCAATAGGGGCGTATTTGCAAAATGCGATATTAAAAAAGGGCAGCTGTTACACGAGGCGCCTGTTATCTCCTATCCAAATGAACAACATCAACATATTGAAAAAACTGTTCTAGCTGACTACGCTTTCGAGTATGGAGAAAATCATACCGCTGTCCTACTTGGTTACGGAATGTTATTCAATCATTCTTATGAACCAAATGCGACCTATGATATTAATTTCGATCACCATACATTTGATTTCTTTGCCTATACAGATATCAAGGCTGGAGAAGAAATTTTGATTAACTATAATGGCGACGTGGATGATCATGAGCAATTATGGTTTAATGAAGATTATGATGGTACGGCTAACGATTAATCATAAGCATGAGAACACTTTGAATCAGCAGATGAATCGAAGTGTTACTCATTTCTATCATGTCCTAGTAGCTCAGCTGGATAGAGCAACGCCCTCCTAAGGCGTAGGTCGGGGGTTCGAATCCCTCCTGGGACGTTATTTGGTTACTTTTTACTGAAACCAAACACTTTGATATCAATCAAATCCATGAAATTGATTACTAGAATGGACCTTTAAATGGACTTAACAAATACTTGGTCTATAAAAAATGACTTGCAAGTGTTAGAATAATAAACATGAACACATATCTCAGCAGAACCACCAAACCTTCTAAGATATTGCGATAGTTTACCTCGTCTAGTAAAAACAGTTTATAAAAGTCGAGATTTGATAAAAAGTTACACTTTAAAATCACCTTAAGTATTAACAGTATATATAACCTCTTGTCACGCTTTACCACTTCAAATCCCCAAAAGGCAATTACTCAATTTAAAGTAATTGCCTTTCCATTTCTTATGCTTTGTCTGCGCAGACACATTTATTATTTTACCTTCTTACTCTCATTACATTTACCAGAAAAAGTTAAAGCGTCTGCGATTACATCTTCTGCATTGACACCTGAACTCATTTTTACAATTAAAGTCGCGGTTACAGTGGTGTTTATTATCGTCGTGCTTAAAATCACGGTCACAGTGTTGTTTATTATCGTGGTGCTTAAAATCACGGTTACAGTGGTGCCTATTATCGTGATTTGATCTTACTTCTCGACATTCACAATCCGACTCTATCCGATTTCCCCGTCTATTATTTTTAGAACACATATCTTTTCACCTCCATTACGCTTTTTATGCCGGCCGACCTTATACTCATTATATGAAAAGGTGAGTTAGATAATTGGACAAATACTCTAGTTCGAATAAATTGACTAAGCTTGAATTCCAATAAACAAGTATTCCTGTAGGCGCTGTATTCACGACGCTTCAAGCACATTTTATCCTAGTAGCTCAGCTGGATAGAACAACGCCCTCCTAAGGCGTAGGTCGGGGGTTCGAATTCCTTCTGGGACGCAATCAAGACAGTTAAGAAGAAGTTAAGAAATTTAAATAGCGCTATAAACGTTGTAATGACAGCGTTTATAGCGTTTTTATTTATGGAGAAGACGTTAGAAAACGATAGGAAGTGAAACCATTATACACATTTACTCGATCATACTCTCGCAGGTAGCGATGGTGACCTTTTCATCACGTACGCGTAATTTTTTAAAAATGTGTGCACAATACTTCAATGTGTTGTCAATATCCTGTTGTTCTAACCTTTGTGTAGTGCAAGATACTTGCGCGTGTATGGCGTAGTCCATAAACCGAAGTCCATTCGGTAAGCGTTATTTGAAGCTCATTACCAGTCTGTTTCCTTTTTACGAGATCGCCCTATCTTAAAGGTAGTATCCATTCCGCCATTGATCTACCTTAAAGTCTCTCTCGACAAAGTTCTTCTATAAGCATATTTTTTCTGGAGTATCTAATTCACGTACCAGGAACACTTCAAATGAAATATAGTGTACTTCTTCGTACCTATGTTATCAAAATAGGTAAATACTAAAGTTTGAATATTTTTAATATTGTTGACTTATGAAAGTGGATGTTTATAATGAAAAGCATGGTCTCCGTTTAAAAAGTGTTATATATATTGAAGGGTTAAACCTTTTTAGGAAAAAAACGGGATTCGATGGAAGACAGGAAGGGGTGTAGGAGATCTTGCGATATAAATCTTTTTTTCTAGAAAATGAAAACGCTATCACTTAGGAAAATTCTTATTGAAGTATTATTAATTGAATGTAGTTCTCTACACAAGTAGGAACAAACGCAGTTTGAATTGATCTTTTGAATACTAGTTGATAGGGTGGTTATTTTAATGAAGCGTTCAATGAAATTACTTACGCATATGGTACTTATTTTGGTTTTGATCTTCTTATCTGCTTGCTCAAAAGAGGATGAATCGTTAAACGAAAAAGTGAAAGCTGGTTCCAAAGCTGTTGAAGTTCATCGCGATGAATTTGGGGTTCCACATATTTATGCGGACTCGATGGAAGACTTATACAAAGCTTATGGTTATGTGATGGCACAAGATCGACTTTTTCAGCTGGAGATGTTTAAACGGGCAAATGAAGGTACCGCTGCGGCAGTATTTGGCGAAGAGTACTTAGCGCATGATGAAAAGATTCGACGTGATGGACACACTGATGAAGCGATTCAAAAAATGATCGATGAGATGGATCCTTTTGCGAAGCAAGTCATTGAAAACTTTTCAAGTGGGATTGATCGCTATGTCGAAGAGGCTCTTGAAGATCCCGAAAATAAATTATCAAAGGAATTTGCTGAGTATGATTTGAAACCTGACAATTGGTCAAGTATAGATGTTCTTCGTTTGTACATGGCATCTATGACGGCCTTCATGGACCAAGAACAAGAGCTTGAAAATGCTACTATTTATGCCAAATTGTTAGATGAATACGATGAAGAAAAAGCGCAAGCAATCTTTAATGATATGGTTTGGATAAATGACCTAGATGCACCAACGAGTTCAGATAGCGAAGCTTCAATTGGTGAAGGAACGCCATTTGCAAATGCTAAAACGCAAGATCAAGTCGCATTCGCAGGGGAAACTGTCTCGACGTTGCGGGAGGATTTTGTTAATAAACGGCAAGAACTAGGAGTTCCATTGAAAGTAGGAAGTAATGCAGCGATTATTGGTGCTTCAAAATCTGAATCTGGTAATCCAATCATGTTTGGTGGACCACAAGTAGGTTTTACAGCACCTGGCTTTATTTATGAAGTCGGGCTTCACGGTCCAGATCTTACTATTCAAGGTTCTTCATTTATTGGATATCCATTCATTATGTTTGGTGCGACGAATGATTTTGCCTTTACAGCAACTGCTGGCTATGGTGATGTATCAGATGTATTTGAAGAAGAGGTAAACCCCGAAAATCCAAATGAGTATAAGTTCAATGGAGAATGGGTTGAATTTGAAAAAAGAACTGAAAGTATTGATGTGAAGAAAGATGATGGGGAGATTGAAACGGTTACTCGGGAATTTCACGATAGTGTTCATGGTCCCGTTATTTTTAAAGATGATAACCACCCGGTTGCTTACAGTAAAAAGTGGGCATTTCGAGGAACTGAAGCAGACAGTTGGGCAGCTTATTTAAAGATGAACTATGCAAAGAATCAAGACGAATTTGCGACTGCTGCAAGAGAGTATACCATGTCATTGAATTGGTTTTATGCTGATAAAAACGATGAAATTGCTTACTATCATGTCGGTCAAATACCAGAGCGGGATGAGCGAGTAGATTGGCGTTTCCCCACACCAGGAACAGGTGAGTATGAGTGGAAAAGTTTTCTAGACACAGAGGATAATCCGCATGAGGTCAATCCTGAACGTGGTTTTGTAGCGAATTGGAACAACAAACCTGGACCGAACTGGAATACGAATGAACAAAACTATATGTGGGGGGCAGATCACCGAAATCATCAATTTATTGACAGAATTAGTGAACGAAATAAGCTAACGATTGAAGAAGTTAATGAAGTAAACTATGAAGCAAGCTTTGTTAATTTGAAGACACGTTGGTTCAAACCATTTTTGCTAGATGCTCTCTCTGAGAAGGTAGATAGCGATCGCAAATATGAAGAAGCTCACTTCATTTTAGAGGATTGGAATAATTTAAATGAAGATAAAGACAATGATGGCTACTATGATTCGCCCGGCGCAACAATTATGAAGGCTTGGTGGGATCAGTTCTTTGTAAATGTTACAGAAGAAGATATTGGTAAGTTTTATGAAGAAATGAGACCATTTGTAGATCATCGATCAGGTGGATCAAGTTTATTGTCCCATCTTGTTCAAGGAGATAAAGCAGCGTTACAAGTAGAAAATGATTGGTTAAAAGGGCGCAACATTGAAGAAATTGCACGTGATAGTTTCGACCAAGTTGTAGTTGAGCTGGAAAAAGAATATGGTGTGTCTATGAAAGAATGGATCATGCCTATTGAGACGATGACATTCGGAGCTAAATCCCTTATAGGGGTGCCACATGGACTCGGAGATCAGCAACCAATTATTTTTATGAACCGAGGAAGTGAAAATCATTTTGTGGAAATGACAGAGAATGGACCTGTAGGCATGAATATTACACCACCTGGCCAGATAGGTTTCATTAAACAAGACGGTGAGTATTCGCAACATTATAAAGATCAAATTGAAATGTTTAAGAACTTTGAGTATAAACAAATGCTTTTTGAAAAAGAGGACGTTCTAGATAATGCTGTAGAAACATTTGAGATTGATTTTCAAGGAAAATAATAGGATGAGTCAAGTTTTACTATGAAAGATCTTTCAGGTAGAACGTAAAGGAGATACTGAGAAGAAAAAGCATTTATTTTTCTTCTCAGTTTTTTATTAGTATGGATCGAGCGTATTAATCTAAAGCATGGGACTTACTATCAATGACTCTTGCCTAATGACTAGTAGATATGGAGAAAGATGAAATAGGTAAATATGGAGTGGCCGAACTAATGGAAGTCGCTAATCATGGGGCTTTTCCAACGAATTGTGATAAAATCTTGCAAATTAAAGCAATCATAGCGAGGGGCGGGTTCGCAAAAGGGGGTTGGTAGGTTGATGATAAATATTTAAATGACATTGGCGTTTCAATGGTAGGGTTTCTAACATTGGCCACTGTTAGTAAGATGACCTATACAATAGCTACAAAGCTATGGGACAATCAACTATTTACAACGACCGATTTACAGACGAGACATGTTTTTGAAAATCTGTTGAGAACGTTCTTTGATTTGTTTGCATAGTAGACTTCTCACTTTTGTGTATGATTCTACTTGCCGTTAATTTGATTGTTCAACCAAGTGTAAACTACCTAATATTCCTAAAGAAGTATTCTTCAAGTTAAAGTATTAAAGGTGGAAGTAAAGTCTTGCTAAATACTAGCTGAGCGTTTACTATGATATTTATATCTTTTTATTCTGAACATACCAACCGGTTAGTATTCTGAAGTGATTTTTATGTGGAGAAGGAAAATAGAAGTTTATAGAAAAGGGGAAGTAGACATGACTGTTCTTGATTTGTTTAATCTAAAGGGTAAAACGGCAGTAGTTACTGGTGGTGGAAGAGGACTTGGTGCACAAATTGCAAGGGGATTTGCAGAAGCAGGAGCAAATGTTGTGGTCTGTTCGCGCAAAGTAGAACCTTGCATTGACATGAGTCAAGAGTTAGAAAAGCTAGGTGTGAGATCAATAGGTTTAGCTTGTGACGTAGCAAATGAAGAAGATGTGAAAAGAGTAGTTGAAGAGACAGTAAAGGAATTTGGAACAATTGATATTCTGGTGAATAATAGCGGTGCCACATGGGGTGCGCCAACAATAAATATGCCGATCGAAGCTTTTCAGAAAGTGCTTAACGTAAACGCAACGGGAACATTCATCATGAGCAGAGAAGTGGGAAAGATCATGATTAAGCAAAATAGCGGAAAAATTATTAATATTGCTTCAGTTGCAGGACTTGGCGGAACGCATCCAGATTTCATGGATACGATAGGTTACAATACGAGCAAAGGTGCAGTCATCGTATTGACTAAAGATTTGGCAGCAAAATGGGGACGATATAATATTAACGTGAATGCAATTGCCCCAGGATTCTTCCCAACGAAAATGTCAAATGTCACAATTGAAAACGGTCGTGAGTACATTTTAAATGGAACACCCTTAAATCGATTGGGTAATGAAGATGATTTAAAAGGTGTAGCTGTATTTTTAGCATCAAAAGCGTCTGATTATATGACTGGAGACGTATTAGTGGTGGATGGCGGTATGAGTAGCCAAATATAGTAAACGGAAATCGGGACAAAGTTTTCAGCTGTATTATTGATAAAGGAGAGAACGTACATGTCTAATAAAAATCAGCTCTACCATGGTGCTGCTTTTCTATATCGCTCAACATTACCACATGAAGTATTTACTCCAGAAGAATTTACTGACGAACACCATATGATTGCAAATTCAGCAAAAAACTTTATACAAAAAGAAGTACATCCACGGAATATAGAAATTGAAAAACAAGATTTTACTCTTGTGAAGTCGTTGTTAACTAAGGCAGGAGATCTCGGATTACTAGCGCACAGTATACCTGAGAAATATGGTGGGCTAGGTCTCGATAAAATTACTAAAGGACTTGTTGGTGAGTGTTTAGGCTCTGCGGGGGGATATAGTGTGGCGCATTCCAATCATACATGTATAGCCACGCTACCTATCACTTATTTCGGAACGCAATGGCAAAAAGAATACTATTTACCGAAACTTGCAACTGGCGTATTTATTGGTGCTTACTGTTTAACAGAGCCAGCTTCAGGTTCTGATGCATTATCGGCGAAAACGACAGCAAAGTTAAATGAAGAAGGCACACATTACATTTTGAACGGTTCAAAGTTGTATATTACGAATGCTGCTTTTTCCGATACATTTATCGTTTATGCAAAAGTAGACGGTATATCATTTACTGCATTTATTGTAGAGAAAGATTTCCCGGGAATTTCTCTTGGCCCAGAAGAGCAGAAAATGGGAATTAAAGGTTCATCAACGACTGCAGTGTATTTTGAAAACTGTGAAGTCCCCGTTTGTAATCTACTGGGGGAAGTGGGAAAAGGTCACCATATTGCATTAAACGTACTCAATTTAGGACGTTTTAATTTAGGCTCTGCAACAATGGGCGCTTCAAAGTTCAGCATGAAATTAGCAATTGATTATACAAAAGAGCGCAAGCAATTCGGAAAATCCATCGCTGAATTTACTGCTACAAAAGAAAAGATAGCGGATATGATGACGCGGATTTATGCTGCAGAATCGCTTCAGTATAGAACTGCTTCTCTTTTAGAAAATGCACTTGGTGACTTGGAGCATTCAGAAGACCATCGTTTACTTGCTAAACGGATGATGGAATATGCTGTGGAATGTGCCATTTGTAAAGTATATGGGTCCGAAACGCTAGATCAAGTAGCCGACGAATCATTGCAGCTTCATGGAGGGTATGGGTATATCAAAGACTATGCAATTGAACAAGTGTACCGGGACTCTCGTATTAACCGAATCTTTGAAGGAACGAATGAAATTAATCGGTTGCTCATTCCCATTTCATTACTAAGTCAGGCATCTAAAGGAATGGTTCCACTTCAAGAATTGGTAAAAGAAGCGAGTAAAGCACTGGCTCAACCGGCGACTCTGCAAAGCCCTGCACTTTCAAGAGAACAACAAGCAGTTACGTTAGTAAGAAATATGTTCTTACTAAGTATCGATCTCACGTATCAAAAGTATGGAGAACATATTGTGAATGAACAGGAAGCTCTCATGAAACTTGCTGATATAGCAATTGATCTCTATGCAATGGAATCGGCTGTCTTACGAACAATTAAAGCAATAGAGTCTTCAAATATCAAGTCTGCCTCTCTAAAAATTAAACTAACAGAAGCGCTTGTTACGGATACATTACTACGTGTGGAAATGAATGCGAGAAAACTACTTTCTAGTGTTGCTTCGGGACATACTAAAACACATATTCTAAACAATATATTTGATAGATGTAGTGAATTATCGGTCGAAGATACAGTGGATACAAAGCGTGAAATTGCAGAAGCGGTTAACCAAGCAGAAGACTATATTTCATAAAGGGGAAGATGACATGAAAGCAATTCAATTAGAACAGTATGGTGGACCAGAAGTACTGCAACTTGTGAAAATTGATAAACCAGATATAGGGAACCGAGATGTACTGGTAGAAATTAAAGCTATTGGTGTAAATTATGCAGATGTTGCACGCCGTGAAGGGAAGTATGTAGTACCGACACCACTTCCTTTTATCCCAGGAGCTGAAGTGGCAGGGGTTATTACGGAAGTCGGGAAAGACGTAAAGCGTTTTAAGCCAGGTATGCGGGTAGTATCACTTATTGAATCGGCAGGATATTCCGAATATGCAGCTATCCCAGAAATGACACTTGCACCGATTCCAGACGGTGTGGAATATAGTGATGCAGTTGCGCTACCCCTTCAAGGTCAGACGGCTTATCACATCTTAAAGACAATGGGGAGATTAGAAAAAGGGGAAACAGTTCTTGTACATGCAGCAGCAGGCGGTGTAGGGGCAATTGCAGTGCAGTTAGCAAAACTATTTGGTGCTGGCAAAGTTATTGCTACAGCGAGCAGTGAGGAAAAGCTAGCACACGCCAAAAATATGGGTGCAGATCATCTGGTCAACTACACAGAAGTAGGCTGGGAATCCAAGGTGCGGGAACTGACTGATGGCAAAGGTGTGGATGTGGCGCTTGAAATGGTCGGGGGAGATATTTTTAGAAAAACACTAAAATGTCTTGCACCATTTGGACGCATGGTAGTCTTTGGTGCGGCAAGTGGAGAACGGTCTCCAATGGATGCGGGAGAATTGATGCAACGGAATCAATCGGTCGTAGGCTTTTTCTTGCCGCAAATCATGAAAAACTATGAAGTATATCAAAATAGCTTTAAAGAGTTACTAGATTATGTACGAAATGGAGATTTACAACTAACAATAGGTGGGACATTTGATTTGGAAGAGGCAGCAGAAGCACAGCGACAATTGCAGGGTAGGAAGACGAAGGGGAAATTAGTACTGACCACATCATATAAAACGGAAAGTTAAAATTTAGTTTCATTTAGGATTATTAGAAACGTTTCATATAATTGAAGCACTAAATGGAAGAGGCTAGGTAAAAGTGAAATCTATTCTGGCCACTAGTGTCGCGTTAAAATAATATCTCTTGTTGTTGAATTCTGAATACTCTCTAATTAATCTTTTCCACAAAAAAATCCTTTATAATGGGTTGGAGGCAGTAATCCATCCAAATCCAATATAAAGGACTCACTC